>JBOHJQ010000003.1:0-101292 GCA_050728655.1 Methylocella sp. | reverse complement strand
CTCTTATGGCACCGGCAATTACGAAAAATGCGCCGACTGCATGGTCCATTGCGGCTTCGAGGCGACCGCCGTGGAAGATGCCTTCAACCATCCTTTGCGGGCTCTCGGCGTGGCCTTGCGCGGCATTCGCGTCGAGGGGCCGATGGCCGCCGATATTCCGCTCGACCGGCAGCGGCCCGCCGATTACGTCTTCACCCGGCAGGTCGAGCAAAAACTCGCGGAAATCAGTGCCGCCGAGGCTTCCGGCAAGCATCTTTCGGCCGCGGAATAGAGCCGCGAAGGCCGCGCGCGCGTCAAGGGCGATCCGCAGCAACTGCGGGACCTGGCGCGGGTCGCGGAGAATTGAGCCCGCGATCGCCCCGAGCGCAATCGACCCGTCCGCCCTCATCGCAACAAGAGCGGCATGCGGCAGTTGCCGGTGCGCGGGGTCGGCCACGACACGAAAGGCGGCAAAGGGCAGCTTGTGGGCGGCGGCGACGCGAGCGGCAATGTGGGATTCCGTATCGGCGGCGTGCGCGCCGGTTTTGCTACGAAGGGCGCGCTTTTCCGTGCACCCGGCCACGGGCGCATCGACCCCGGCGATGTCGGCGATCGTCGCGCCCCCAAGCGCGTCGGCAAGCCGCCTCGACCATCCCGGATCGCCAAAATAGCGGGCGCCGTCCTCGGCGATGATCGACCGCGCGACAAGCTTCGAGCCCGCGGCAAGTCCTGGCGCCAAACCGCCCGCGACGCCAAAACTGATAATCGCCGATGCCTGCTTCGCAACGGCCGCTTTCAAGGCGCGCTCGAGACCCAAGGCATCGCCGGTACCAGAGACGGTGAGGACGCGCGGCCCGGCGACGAGACGCGCTTCCATCTTGAGGCCAGTAACGGCGATGATTGGGGAACCGGTCACATTCCCGCCCGCGCGGGAGAACGGTTGCCTGTTTTGAGATTGCGGTAGCGCGCCATCGCCCACAGCGGGAAATATTTTGGATAGCCGTGATAGCGCAGATAAAAGACCCGGGGAAAGCCGGTCGCGGTAAAACGCTCTTCCGTCCAAAATCCATCCTCCCCTTGGGTCCGTGCAAGATAGCCTACCCCCAACGTGACGGCCGGGTCATCCACCATACCGGCGGCCATCAGCCCAAGCAATGCCCATGCCGTCTGCGACGGCGTGCTCGGCGCTGGAAGGTGGCCGGCATAATCCATCGCGTAACTCTCGCCGCCTTCGCCCCAGCCGCCGTCCGTGTTCTGGATGCTTTTAAGCCAGGCAGCGGCTTGCTGCACCTCCAAGCTTCGCGGATCGTGGTTAACGACATTCAACGCGCAAAGCGCCGACCATGTTCCGTAGATGTAGTTCATCCCCCAGCGGCCGAACCAGCTGCCATCCTTTTCCTGGGCACGCAGGAGATATTCGGCGCCACGCGCGGCGGCCGGATTGCCGGCGAGAGTCTCGCCGAGCTGGCCCAACATGGAAAGACACCGCGCCGTCACATCCGCGGTCGGCGGATCGAGCAACGCGCCGTGATCGGCGAAAGGGATGTAATTCAAATACTCCCTGTCATTGTCGGAATCGAAGGCGCCCCAGCCGCCATTGGTGCTTTGCAGGCCTTCGATCCATTCGCGCGCCCGCGCGACGGCGTCCTGATAATCCGGTCCGCCCGCAGCCGCGCGGTCCATCGCCATCGCCACGACAGCAGTATCGTCGACGTCGGGATAATAGGCGTTGGCATATTGAAACGCCCACCCGCCCGGCCGGACATGCGGCTTTTGCGCGGCCCAGTCGCCCGCGACACCTGTGATTTGCAGCGGTTCGAGCCAGGAAAGCGCGGCGCGAACACGCGGCGCCATTGCTGCCCCGCCAGCTTCCATCAGGGCGTGGCAGGCAAGCGCGGTGTCCCACACCGGCGAGACACAAGGCTGGGAATACGCCTCGCCGTCATGAACGACGAGCAGCTTGTCGATCGCATTCAGGACCTGGACCATCCTCGGGTCTTGCCTCCGGTAGCCCAGCGTGTCGAACATCAGCGCCGAATAGGTCATCGCGGGGAAGATCGCGCCGAGCCCATCTTCTCCGTTCAAACGCTCTTTGACGAAGGCAACCGCCCTATCAATCGCCCGCTTGCGTAAGCTTTTGGGAAAATACGGCACCGACCAGCGCAAAACCTTGTCCACTCCGGCAAAAAGCGCGGTCCACGGAAATTTTTGGTGTGGCGCGCCAGGCCAATGGCGAACCTTGTCCGGCGGCGCGACGAAGAGTTCGTCGATCGTGACATTGCGCAAATTCCTCGCCCGCGGCTTCAAGGCGATCACAATCATGAGCGGAGCGAGAACCGCGCGGCTCCAGTAGGAGATTTTGGTTACATGGAACGGAAACCAGCGCGGCAAAAGCATGATCTCGACCGGCATGACCGGCACGCCGCGCCACGGCAGCGCGCCGAACAGCGCCAGAAGCGCGCGCGTGAAAACATTCGCGTTCGCCGCCCCGCCATGCGCGAGGATCGCGGCGCGGGCGCGCCGCATATGGTCCGCCTCGGGCGGATCGCCAGCCGCCTTCAGCGCGAAATACGCTTTGACGCTGCTGCTGATATTGAAGGCGCCGTCGGTGAACAGCGGCCAGCCGTCGCCGGCCCCCTGTTTGCGCCGGAGATAAGCCGCGATCTTGGCTTCGAGCCCGGCATCCGCCGGCTCGCCGATAAAATGCTTAAAAAGAATATATTCCGCCGGGATCGAAACATCCGCCTCCAGCTCGAAGACGAAGTGCCCATCCTCGCGCTGCGCGGCCAACAGCGCTTGCGTTGCCCGGGAAACGATCGCTTCGATTTGCGCAAGCTCTTCGGCTTGGGCAAGCCCCCGCTCCGCCGTGGCGCCACTTTCCATTATGCCGTCCATATTTTCGTCCCGAGCAATAGTCAAGACCTGTGGATGAAGTTCATTAGGCGGCTTCGCGTTAAGGGTGCTCATCGGATCGGTCGACGAGCTTGCCGCCCTTGAACGCGGCGCCGGTCGAGGCCGAGCAGGAGTCGCTGCATCTACGGCTGCGACGCCTTACGCCACCCGTACCGGGTCATGCCCCACGGCTTGTACAGCGACAGCGCCACGGGCACGAGCAACACTAGCAGGCCGCCACCGGCGTGGACCACAAGTTGGACCTTCGCCCCGTAGAGATCGACACCGGATAATGTCGACTCTGCTGCTACGCGTGCCATGTAGCTAATCAGCTTCATCTGCAGCAGCAGGACGATGGTGGCGATGACGGTAAGCAGGAGTTTCGCCGAGACCCAATAGTGCCGGAACAATCCCCACGGGGTGCCCAGTGACTCGACAATCCCGATTAGCAGCGAAGCGAAGGCCAACGGGACGATGACGAACCAGGCGGTCAACTCCATCGCGAGATAGGCGGCGCGCATTATCTGAGCATCCTGGCTAGCCAGACCGGCGGTCGCGAGAGCTAGGAAGCTAGCGACCGCGCCGAGCAAGCCGACCGAGGTAGTGACATGCGCGGCGAGCGCGAACTTGCGGAGACCGGGTGTCATGGTCATGGCTGTTGCACGCCGTGTTCTGTGACGCTGGAGGGCGGCGTTTGGCCGCCAGCGTCACCATACGGTATGTGGCGGCCAGGACCACCGCCGGCGAGTATCAGGATGACGACAAACAGCACCAGGACGCCGGCGATGATCCAAGATACCTTCACCCAGCGTGGTGCGCCGGGGTAGTGGGGCGGGTCGGCCATGTGCGTCTCCTCGATCGCATGGTTGTCAGGTTTCTCATGGCGGCAACAGTTTATCGAGACAATACGTCTATATCAAGGCAGAATGTCTCGTGCCTCGACATCGTCGTCAGTTCACGTATACTGGGGTGGTGCCGAAGCTGTGGAACGAGACGATCGAGGCGCACCGCCGCGCGGTGCGCGACGCGATCCTGGACACTACTGCGGCGCTTGTGGCCGGGCACGGGCTGCTGTCGGTGACAATGTCGCAGATCGCCGAGAAGACCGGCATCGGACGTGCGACGCTATACAAGTACTTCTCAGACGTTGGAGCGATCCTGTTCGCCTGGCATGAACGTCAGATCAGTGGCCACCTCGAATATCTCGCCAAAGTCCGAGACCAGGCTGGCGACGCTGACGAGCGGCTCAAAGCTGTGCTCGAGGCCTTCGCGCTCATTTCACACGAGCACCACAGGCACCACGACACCGAACTCGCGGCGTTCCTGCATCGAGGCGAGCAGGTCGCCCGAGCGCGGCAGCAGCTCCGCGACATGATTCGAGACCTTCTGACCGAAGGTGCCAAGACCGGAGATCTCCGGGATGATGTCGCGCCTGACGAGCTTGCGAGCTACTGCCTCCACGCCCTCGCAGCAGCCAGCAGCCTGCCGTCCAAGGCCGCGGTCCGCCGGCTCGTCACGGTCATTCTGGCTGGGTTGCGTCCCCCGCGCTGATTCGTTCTGATGCTGCCGGAGCCGGAAGCCCTCCTCAATGCTTCGCCGCGAGACTTAGTGTGATGCCACGATCAGACCGGCCGCCCGATGGCCAGACCGGATCGCCCCTTCGATCGTCGCGGGCAGTCCCGTCGCGGTCCAATCTCCCGCGAGCGCCAGATTGGCATAGGTCGTCGCACTGCCGGGCCGGCGCGCGTTTTCGGCAACCGTCGCGGCGAACGTCGCCCGCTTTTCCTTGACGATCTGCCATGGCGGGAGCGGCTTTTCAATCCCTGTCACTTCTGCGACTTCCGCCCAGATGGTTTCGGCGAGTTTTTCGCGCGCGACATCGAGGAGGCGATCGGCGTCGCTGATGGTGACCGACAACCGGTCTGGAAATGCAAACAGCCATTCGATTGTCCCGTTGACGATGCCCAAAATAGCGGGGCAGCTCTTCGGCGGGGCGATTTTGAAATGGGCATTGACGATCGCGCGGTAAGCGCCGGGCGTTTGCAAACCTGGCACAAGGTCCCTCGCGGCATAGGGCGGAACCGCGAGAACGACTTTGTCCGCCGCGTCGAGTTGCACCAAATCGTCACTGAAATCGAGCGCGGCGGCATGGCCGTTTGCAAACTCGATTGCGCGCAGCCTATGGTCGAACCGGATCTTCGCGCCGCGCTTGACCAGATAATTGAGCGCTGGCTCGATGAACGCGGCGGAGAGGCCTTGCGCGGCGAGGAGGGGGCGGCAGGCGCGCCCTCCCCTGGCGAGCGTTTCCCGTACCACGCCGGCGGCGAGGCGGGATGAAGCTTCGACTGGCTCGGTATTCAAGGCGGCGCGAAAAAACGGCCGCCACAGCCGCTCGTAAAGCAATCCGTCGCAGCGGATGACCGCGCCGATCGGCGCGTCCTTGCCGGGAACAAGAAGCCGCAAGAGGCCAAGATAATCCAACGGGCCGGTGCCCGGCACCCGCCGGGAGGACGCGAAAATCCACCAGGGAAGCCGCCCGGCATTCGGGCGCAACCGCCAGCGCTCCTTGGTTGCGAGATCGACGAAAGCAAACTCGGCTTGCGGCGGCCCCGCCAATTGGTCCTCGCTCCCGATCGCCGCCACATAATTTCGCGCATCATGATTCCCGGACAAAAGCAAGTGATTGCCGTTGTCGATCGCCAGGCCAAGCGCAGAGTCGTAATAGGAGCGGCAGCGCCCGCCGGCCTGGCGCGCGGCCTCGTGCAGCACGATTTCGTGCGGCCCTCCGGCAAGCCGCACCGCCGCGGCAAGCCCCGCAAGGCCCGCGCCGACAACATGGACAGCGGGTATATTCATTTAAAGGAGGCCATGGCGCAGCAGCGCCAGGACGAGACGATGGCGCGGCGTGCGTAGCTTTTGACGCGGGGCGGCGAATCCGCGCCTTTCCAAGCCGGCGAGAATGGCCCGGTAGACGTCCGCCATGATTCTTGGCGCTCGCACGCTCGCGCGGGGGCACCGCGACATAACGCCGCTTGCCGCCACAAAATGCTGCTTTGCCCGCGCGATGGTTGGCGCGCAAGCGAGCGCCAGCGCCGGATCGGCGAGAACCTCGCGCGGCTCCGCCTCAATGATGCCAGCCGCGCGGAGATCCTCGCGTGGCAGGTAGAGACGGCCGCGGGCCGCGTCCTCGTCGAGATCGCGCAAAATATTGGTGAGCTGGAGCGCGCGGCCAAGATGATGCGCGAGGCCTTGACCTTCCCGTTGCGGCATCCCGAAAGCCCGCGCCGACAGCCGGCCGACCGCGCCCGCCACCCGGTCGCAATAAAGATCGAGCGTCGCCAAATCGGGTGACCTTATGTCGGCCTCGACATCCATCTCCATGCCATCGATCACGGCCCAAAAATCCTCCCGCCGCAGCCCGAAGGCCTGGATTGCCATGGCGAGACCCCGTAACCCTGCGCGCGCGGAAGTTTGTTCGTCCCCGCCAGTATAAAGCGCGGAGATATCGCGCCGCCATTTGGCGAGCGCTTGGCTGCGGGCGTGGCGTGGCCCCGCTTCGTCCGCGATGTCGTCGACGGCGCGGCAGAAGGCATAGATTTCAAACATCGCCTCGCGGCGCCGGCGTGGCAGAATACGCATGGCCGCATCGAAGGAACTGCCGCGCACACGCGTGGACGCATTGGCTGGCGCTGCGTCCCCGGACGCGCCGGTCATGCCCCACCGAGCGGCGTCGCCGTGACTCGTCGCGGCCGGGAGAAAGCCCGCAGCCCATCGGCAACGCCGATGCTCGACCAGGCGAGAGCGCCCGACTTCGTCAAATGCACCGGCTCGCTCAACGCATCCCGTTTGAGGAGCAGAGCGTTGAGCTTGCAAGCGAGGCGCGCGATCACGGCGGTCTCCAGGCAGAGGCGAAAGTCGCGGACCTGGGCCGGAAGGCGGCACCCCAACTCGACCAGCGGCCCGGTCCGCCGGGCCAAGCCTTGCAAAACCACGCGCAGCTCCGGCGAGGCTTTCGCGGCGCCAAGCGCTTCCGGCCGGAGGCCTTGCGCGGCAAGCGCATCTTGCGGAACATAAACGCGATCGAGGTTGCGATAGTCGGCGCCGCAGTCTTGCAAATGATTGATAATCTGAAGCGCCGTGCAAAGCGCGTCCGACGCGGGCCAGGTGGATTCGCTCTCGCCATGCACATCGAGAACGAAGCGCCCGACTGGCGCCGCCGAATAGGCGCAATAGTCCATCAATTCGGACCAATTCGCGTAGCGATGTTTGACGGCATCCATCCGGAAGGCGCGCAGCAGATCGAGCGCATGACGCGGCGAGAGCTCTCGCTTGGCAAGGGCAGCTCGCAGCGGCAGGGCGGCTTCGACCGCCTCGCTTCCCCCGGTCAATGTCGCCTCGAAAAGGTCGAGCCCGGCAAGCTTGGCGTCCGGCGTGAGAGAAGGACTATCGGCGACGTCGTCGGCGCCCCGGGCGAATCGGTAATAAGCAAGAATTGTGGCGCGATGCTTTGGCGCGATGAGCAGGGAGGCGACAGGGAAGTTTTCGCCCCGGTGCGTTTTCGAAGGTTTCACCGGCAAGCCGGACGTCATCGCAATTGCCCATTGTCGCGAAACCACGCCAACGCCTCCTTGAGCGCTTCGAGATAGGGTCTCGCCTTGTAGCCGAGATCGTGTTCGGCCTTTGCGGAGGTGAAAAACATCCGGTGTTTCGACATGCGCAATCCGTCGATGGTCAGGAACGGCTCTCGCCGCGTCACACGCGCCACGACTTCCGCCGCGACAGCGCAAGGATAGAGTAGCGGGCGCGGCAGGCAAATTTTGGGCGGGGGCCGGCCGCACATGATCGCGATCTGGCCAAGAAACTCCGCAAGCAACACATTTTGGCCGCCTAGAATGTAATGATCGCCGGGTTTGCCAAACCTCAGCGCGGCGAGATGCCCATTCGCGACATCGTCGACATGCACGAGATTGAGCCCGGTATCGACAAAGCCCGGCATGCGGCCGGATGCCGCCTCGATGACGACCCGGCCTGTTGGCGTTGGTCTATGGTCGCGCGGTCCAATCGGCGCCGTCGGATGCACGATGATAGCCGGCAAATGATCGTGGCCGATCATCGTTTCGACGACCCGCTCGGCGGCAACCTTGCTCTGCTTATAGGTTCCAATCGCGCAGGATTCGTTTAGCCGCATCGTCTCGTCGGCCTGTCCGCCATCCGCAGCGCGGGCGATGGTTGCGGCACTGCTCGTATAGACGATGCGCTCCACATCCGCCGCGAGCGCCGCTTGCATGACAAGCCGTGTCCCCTCGCGGTTGTTCACCAAAATCTCCTCCGGCTTGCGGGCCCACAGCCGGTAATCGGCGGCGACGTGGAACAAGAAACGGGCGCCCTTCATCGCCCGCATGACCGCGGTCGCGTCTAGCATGTCACCTTCCACGATCTCGGCGTCGAGGCCTGCGAGATTTAGCCGCTCGCTGGTTGTCCGCAGCAAAGCGCGGACACGATAGCCGGATCGGATCAGGGCATGCGCCACGGCGGACCCGACGAAGCCCGAAGCTCCCGTGACCAGAACCTTGTCCCCAGCCACTCCGCCCGCCATCCGCGCAAATTCCCTGAACCGGTTTGGCCGCCCCATCGGACCGGCACTACCGCGTAATCCGCTTGTTATTACAAGAAATTCGGATTTCACACCATCAATTTACCCGCGCGGAAGTGGACGCAAACGCCGCTTGAGAGTAGGCCATGATATGAAGGTCTCGACCGGAGATCTTGCTAGAGTTGGGCAATGAACGAACTCGCCGCCTCGATGACGAAATCCGCTCCTCCCGAGCAAACACCGTCCCCGCGCGCGCTTTTGCGGCTCGCGCCATACCTTTTGCGCTACAAGCCGCGCATTGTCGCGGCGCTGCTCGCGGTGACGGTGGCGGCGGCGGCGACCTTGGCGGTGCCGCTGGCGATCCGGCGAATGATCGATTTCGGCTTTTCGGCCGAAAGCGCGGGCTTGATCAACTCTTATTTTTCTGCCCTCGTCGCCGTCGCCGCGGTTTTGGCGCTGGCTTCCGGGTCACGATTCTATTTCGTGACGACGCTCGGCGAACGAGTCGTGGCCGACCTCCGGACCAATGTGTTCCAACATCTCTGCCGTCTCGACGCGGCCTTTTACGACACCGCGCGAACCGGCGAGCTCATGTCCAGGCTCACCGCCGACACGACCCAGATGAAGTCCGCCTTCGGTTCCTCGGTGGCAGTCGCGCTGCGCAATTTGTTTCTGTTCGCCGGCGCGGTCGCGATGATGGTTTATTCGAGCCCAAAGCTTTCCGCCGCCGTGCTGATTGCGATTCCCATCATCGTCCTGCCGCTCGTTGCCTCTGGCCGCCTGGTCCGCAAGCGGTCCCGCACGGCTCAGGACACGCTCGCCGAGGCGAGTGCCTATGCCGCCGAAAACCTTGCCGCGGTCCGCGTGATGCAGGCCTTTGGCGCCGAGCCCGCCGCCGCCCGCCATTTTGGCGCCGCCGTGGAGGCAGCCTATCAGGCTGCCCGCAATGCCGCCTTTGCCCGCGCGGGCCTCACGATCGTTGTGATATTCCTCGTCTTCGCGAGCATTGTCGGCGTGCTTTGGTTTGGCGCGCGCGACGTTCTCGCTGGCCGCATGACTGGCGGGCTTTTGTCGCAGTTCGTGCTCTACGCCATCTTGGCCGCGGGCGCATTGAGCGAGTTGAGCCAGGTGTGGGGCGAAATATCCGCCGCCGGCGGCGCGGCCGGCCGGATCGCCGAGATTCTTGCCTTGCGGCCGAAGATCGTGGCGCCGGTTCCAGCCGCCGCGCTGCCCGTGCCGGGCCGGGGCGAAATCGCCTTCGAACATGTCGATTTCGCTTACCCGGCAAGGCCGCAAGACTCCGCCTTGCACGGGCTTTCGTTCAAGGTAGCGCCAGGGGAAACCGTCGCGATCGTCGGGCCTTCGGGCGCCGGCAAGACGACCTTGTTCCAGCTTCTCTCGCGGTTCTACGATCCGGCCGCGGGCCGCATCCTGCTCGATGGCGTCGACATCAAGAGCGTCGATCCGGCAGAGCTTCGGCGGCGGATCAAGAGCGTGCCGCAGGACGCGGTGATCTTCGCCGCCTCGATCGCCGATAATATCCGCTATGGCGCGCCGGACGCGGGCATTGAGGCCGTGCGCGACGCGGCTAGGCGGGCCGCCGCCGACGATTTCATCCGCGCCTTGCCGGAGGGCTATGCGACGCTGGCCGGCGAGCGCGGCGTGACCTTGTCGGGCGGCCAGCGCCAGCGGATCGCCATCGCGCGGGCGATTTTGCAGGAGGCGCCGGTGCTGCTTCTCGACGAAGCGACTTCCGCGCTCGATTCCGAAAACGAGATCGTGGTCCAGTCCGCGCTCGAAAAAGTGATGTCGGAACGTACGACCCTTGTCATCGCGCACCGGCTGGCGACAGTCCTCCGGGCCGACCGGATTCTTGTTCTCGACAACGGCCGGTTGATCGAGGAAGGCACGCATCAGACCCTTGTCGCTGAGGATGGCCTTTATGCCCGCTTGGCAAAACTTCAATTCGAAACCGGCGAGGCCGCGCTCAAACCCCGCGAGTCGGCGGCGGCGGAGTGAAGGCTTGAACTGTATTGCGGGGCACTGCATTGGAACCGGCCGGCCGCAAGCGGGTTTTATTGGGCGCGCTTTACCCGTGCCTGGCGGGTGCTTCGTTGAAGAAGATTCACATCAAACGGATTTACGAGCCGCCCACGGCCTCGGACGGCACCCGGATCTTGGTGGACCGGCTATGGCCGCGCGGGGTAGCGCGCGACGAGGCGCGCATCGATGCCTGGATCAAGAATGTCGCGCCAAGCGATGCGCTGCGCCGCTGGTATTCCCATGAGCCCGACAAATGGCCCGAGTTCCGGGCGCGCTATATTGCCGAGCTAAAGCATAATCCAGCGGCTGTCGAGCTGCAAGACATGGCCGCGAAAAGCAAAACACTAACGTTGTTGTTCGCGGCTAAGGATACCTTGCGCAACAACGCGGCGGTCTTGCAGGAAATTCTGAGCGGCGGCGCGGCTGTGGAGTGAAATTTATTTTCGCGCGGGGCCGCCCACAACCTGCGCTGGAAGCGATCGCGGAGGGTAGCGTTGCCGGAGCACCATACCCGGCCCGGTAGCGACGCGTGAGACCGCCGCCGCTCTACCCCCCGCCAGGAGGGCGCCGCGAGCGAGGGCCGCCCGCGGCGCGCGGGGGGGGGGGGGGAGCCGGAGACGCCCCGTCGCGCGGAATGTTCATTAATGCGTGGGCAGCGGGGTTAGAGCGCCCGTGTTGTCATTCGTGTTCCCGTCGATGTCGTTGTCGCCGTAACTGAAGATGGTGCCGCCGTTCGTGTTCGCTCCCGTAGCGTTCCCCGTGATCACGGAATGCGCCACCCGGAGCATGGCATTCACATCTGCCTCGAGTCCGGTACCGTTGTAGCTGGCAACGGAATTGCGCACCATGACGGCAGGGGACACGGCGCCGGTACGGGCGACCGCCCCGATGCCGAAATTGCCGTTGTTGGAAGCCACGCTGTCGACAACGGTGACATTGACAGCTGACCCGGTCGTCGCAACGCCCTCCACGAGGATTCCGTTGCCATTATCGCTTGTTAAGACGTTGCGGAGCGCGCCGGTGACGGCCGCCGATTGGGTGGGCGAGATTCTTATCCCGGCATTGGTAAAACCCCGGGCGACGCAGTTTTCTATGGCGAGGTCTCCACCCGTATTGAGCTGGATGCCAACTGTCCCGCTGCCAAATCCATCGATGGTCAAGCCGCGCAGGTGAACGCTGTCGCCCCCGCCGGCATTGATCGTGATGGCATTGCCCGAGGGAGCCGCGATGGCCGCGAGCCCGACGCCGTCGTTGACGAGGCTGATCGCCTTAGTGATGGTCACCGCGCCATAGCCGGCGGGGTCGAGCACGTCGATCTCGCCGCCGGCGTTTGTCTGGGTGAGCGCAAAGGCAAAACTCCGGCACGGCGCGGCGAACCCGCAAGCGCCACCGTCGGTTCCGTTTCCAGAAACAAACGTCCGGTTTGCCAGCGCGGCGGCTGGCACGGTGGAAAGACCGCAGGCAAGAAGCGCCACGGCGATGGCTTGTAATGATGTGAACTTGGTCATGAAATTTGCTCCCAGCAACGCGGAATGGCGTTGCCGGAGCAGCATAGACGCCCCAGTAGCCATGCAGCATGACCCAATCGCGGTAACCGATCGCGAAGAGTACGGTTGCTAGCGATGTGTGAGGCCGCCGCGCTCTACCGCCGCCAAGGGGGCTTCGCGAGCAAGGCCGCCCGCGGCGCGCTGGGCGGGGCGCCGGAGACGCCCCGTCGCGAAGAGCTCGTCAATGTGTGGGGATCACGGTTAGAACGCCCGTGTTGTTGTTCGTGTTCCCGTCGATATCGTTGTCGCCGTAGCTATTTATGATGGAGCCGACGAACATGTTCAGTCCAGAATTGTTCCCGGTGACCACCGAATGCGCGATCCGGAGAATGCCAGTCACCCCCACGGAAAGTCCGACACCGTTGTAGCTGGCAACGGAATTGCGCACCATGACGGCGGTGGCCGCAGCGCCGGGCGCGGAGATCGCCTCGACGCCATTATCGGCGTTGTTGGAAGCCTCGCTATCGACAATGGTGACATTGACCGATCCCCCGGTCGTGAACAAGCCACTCACGAAGATTCCTTCGAGATTATTGTTCGTTGTCACGTTGCTAAACACGCCGGTGACGACCGCCGATCCGGTGGGCCTGATATTTATCCCGGCACCGGTAAAACCCCGGACGACGCAGTTTTCGATGGCGAGGTTCCCGCCGGTTGCGAACACGATGCCGTTAGACCCGCTGCCAAATCCATCGATGGTCAGGCCGCGCAGATGAACGCTGTTGCCGGCGCCGGCATTGATCGTGATGGCATTGCCCGAGGGAGCCGCGATCGCCGCGAGCCCGACGCCGTCGTTGACGATGCTGATCGCCTTGGTGATGGTCACCGTGCCATAGCCTGCGGGGTCGAGCACGTCGATCTCGCCGCCTGAGTTTGTCTGGGTGAGCGCAAAGGCAAAACTCCGGCACGGCGCGACGTACGCGCAGGCGCCAGCGTCGGTTCCCTTTCCGGAAACAAACGTCCGGTTTGCCAGCGCGGCGGCCGGCGCGGCAGACAGACCGCAGGCGAGAAGCGCCCCGGCGATGATTGGTAACGATGTGATCTTGGCCATGAAGTGTCCTCCAAGCAACGCGGAATAGCGTTGCCGGAGCAGCATACTCGGCCCGGTAGCGATGCACGAGGGCGCAAACAAAACGCGACCGAAGTGAACATTTTGGTCAACGACAGCGGCAAAGCCGCGTGCAAAGGTCCAACCCAACAGCAACCATCCTGGCGGACGGAAGTGCGCGGCATTCCTCGCGCCATTGCTTCCCACGCCCGAACCAGTTAGTTTTGTCAAAGCCGGAGGTGCCATCATGAATATGTTCGTAAATCCTGCGCTCAACGTGTCTGAATCGTCCCCCGCTGCCAGGATATTTCGCGTGCGCGCTTTTGCCGTTCTCGCCCTCCTCGGCGCCGGCGTTTCAGGCTGCGGCTACAACACGATCCCCACGCTCGAGGAGCAGGCCAAGGCTAAATGGGGCGACGTGCAGAACCAATATCAAAGGCGGGCCGACCTCATTCCCAATCTGGTCGCGACCGTGCAAGGCTATGCCAAGCAGGAAAAGGATGTGCTGACTGCCGTCGTCGAGGCGCGGGCCAAGGCGACGTCCGTCAAGATCGACGCCTCGCAATTGACCGATCCCGACAAGGTCAGGCAATTCCAGGAGGCCCAGACGCAATTGTCCGGGGCGCTCGGCCGGCTTCTTGCTGTCAGCGAAAATTATCCAGACTTGAAATCGAATCAGAACTTTCTCGCATTGCAGTCGCAGCTCGAAGGCACCGAGAACCGCATTTCTGTCGCGCGGCGCGATTATATCGAGGCGATCCGGGCCTATAACACCAGCTTGAGGACGCTCCCTAGCCTCATTTGGGCATCGACCGCTTTTCGCGGCAACAAGCCGATGGCCGAGTTCGCTGCCAATGAGGCGGCGCAGACGCCGCCACAAGTGAAATTTTGACGGCGCAATTTTCGTCCAGGCGTCCGCCAGGGATGAGGCCGTTGGCTAGAGTGTGGCGCCGCGACGGGCACTTTCGACGCCGCGCGGAAAAATCCGCCATCGCCGGGCTTTGCCTTGCCGCCGCTTTGCTCGCGGCCTTTGCCTTCGTCGATCTGGCGTTGGCGTTGGCGTTTCCGCCGTTGACCGCGCGCGTCGTCGATGCCGCCAATATCATTCCGCCCGCGGTATCCGGCAGGATCACCCCAAAGCTTGCCTCGCTCGAAGCCAAGTCCGGCATTCAGCTTGTCGTGGCGACCGTCAAATCGCTCGAAGGCGACGACATCGAGCCTTACGCCAATGCGCTGTTTCGCGCCTGGAAGCTCGGCGAGAAGCAAAACAACAATGGCGTGCTGCTTCTCGTCGCGCCGAACGAGCACAAGGCGCGGATCGAGGTTGGCTATGGCCTCGAAGGCACGCTCACCGACGCCTTGTCAAAAATCATCATCACCAATGCGATGGTGCCACGCTTCAAGGCTGGCGATTTCGGCGGCGGCATCGAGCGCGGCGTCGACGACATCATCACTGTCTTGACGACGGATTCGTCCGACTGGGAGAAGCGCCCGCGGCTGCGCGTCGAGCGCCAGGACACGACGCTCGATGCCCTCGGTCCCTGGATTGCCCTTGGACTTTTCGTGTTCATCTTCTTTTGGATGACGCCGCGAAGCCAACGCGGCAATCTCCTTTCCTTTTTGCTCGGCATGCTGATGAGCTCCGGCCGGGGCGGTGGATATCGCGGCGGCTCGGGCGGTTGGGATAGCGGCTCGGGCGGTTGGGGCGGCGGCTTTTCCGGCGGCGGCGGATCGTCGGGCGGCGGCGGCGCCTCGGGGAGCTGGTGATGGTGCATCTGTCAGTGGACGACCAGCGCCGTGTGAGCGCCGCGATCAAGGCGGCGGAAGCAACAACGGCCGGCGAAATCGTCTGCGTGCTCGCGCGGGCTTCTTCCGACTATAAGAGCTACGCGATCGCCTGGTCGGCGCTCCTCGCCCTGATCGCGCCGTGGTTTCTGATCGCCTTGACGAATCTTTCCGTGCACGAGATTTTTTTGGCGCAGATCGTTATTTTCGTGGCGCTGTTTTTCATTCTCTCCGAGTCTGCGCTCGGCCGTTTCCTCGTCCCGCGCCGCGCGCGCCGCGTGGAAGCGCATCGCGCGGCGATGGAGCAATTCATGATCCGAGGCATGGCGCGAAAGCAAAACCGCGCCGGTGTTTTGATCTTTGTCTCGCTCACAGAGCATTACGCCCGCATCGTCGCCGACTATGGGATCGCTTCCAAGGTTCATCAAACCGTGTGGCAGGACGCGATCGACGCCTTGCTCGATCACATGCGGGGCGGCAGGATCGCGGAGGGTTTTGTGATCGCGGTCGAGAAATGCGGAAAAGTTCTGGCCGAGCATTTTCCGCCCGGAACCGACGATAGGGACCAGCTGCCGGACCGGATTTATCTGATTTGAGCATGGTCCTGAGATCGCGCGACAGCCAAAGCACAACGCGCGATTGACCGCACGGGCGCCGCCGCCTTATCATTGGCTGCCTAGGCTGGCGCCGCCGGATGTCTCGGCTTCGCGCCGCACCGCGCCCGGAAGGGCCGTAAACGAAAGGGACAAGCCATGAGCACCAAGACGATGAAGAATGCGATGGCGCTCGGCGCTGCCGGTGCGCTCGTTGCTGGCGCAGTCGCGATCGCCACGCCAAGCCCGTCGCGGGCTATGCCGGTTCAGTCGAATACGGCCGCGCTGAGCACAGCGGCGTCAAACCAGGTAACCGATGTCCGCTATTACCATCGCGGCTATTACCGTCATCGCTATTATCGTCGCGGCTATTACCGTCGTGGCTATGGTTACCCCTACGGCGGCTACGCTTACCCATATGCCTATCCTTATGCTTATTCTTATCCTTTCCCCTTCGGCTACGGCTGGGGCTGGGGTGGTTGGTGATTAAGGCGTCACCATCATAGCGGCAAATGCGTCCCTCATCCTGAGCGGAAGGAAGCCCGAGGTTCCGTTGCGAGCGAAGCGAACGCAATGGAAGCGGGCGACTGGAGAGAGCAGGCGAAGCCTGCGTCTCGAAGGATGCGCCGCGCGGCAACTTCGCGTCACGGTTTTGGCGCGGGAGGCGGGGCTTTTGCGGCGATCTCTTTGAGTTTTGCGATTTCGGCGTCCAAGAGCCCGCGCGCGCCCGCGCAAACCTTGTCAAGGAAGGCAGCGGCAAGCTTCGCCTTCTCCGGGCTGTCCGCGCCAAAAGGCGAAGTCTCGGGGTCATCCAATCGATGAAGTAGTGCCCGAAGCACGTAAGGCGCTCCCTCGGCGTCGCAGCCCGTCTTGCGCCATTGCTCGGCGAGGCTCCTCTCATAGGCCTCTGGAGTGGGAAAAGTGCTTACGCGAGCGGCCCAGACCTTCGCCATTTCCTCCTCTCCCTCAAGGGATTTGGTTGGATCGAGAGTTCGTTCGATCCTTTCCATGGCCTTGCGGCGGTGTTCGCCTTCAGGAACCTGCTCGGCGATCCGCTTTCTAAGTTCCTCGAATGTGTCGGCCGTCCAGGCGCAGATGGGCACGTCACCGAATTGACCCCAGTTTTCAAAACATACGCATTTTCGGCCGGTCTCTGGATCGGTGATGCGTGTGTTCTCCCAATCCGCCGTTTGCGCGGCGGCTCTCCAAACGAACACATTTACCAGCGACGCACTCTGGAGTTCTGCCCGGTCGAGCGACGCGCCCTGGAGTTCGGCGCGGCCGAGCGACGCACCTTGGAGGTGCGTGAAGTCGAGCGACGCACCCTGAAGATACGCGCTATCGAGCAATGCGCTCTGGAGATGGGCGCCGACGAGCGACGCGCCTTGGAGCTGCGCGGCGTAGAGCGACGCACCCTGAAGATGCGCGAAGTCGAGCTTTGCCGCTTGAAACTGCCCCTCGATGAGCGAGGCGCCGTGGAGCTGCGCGCCATGGACCGACGCGCCTTGAAGCTGTGCCCCGTTGAGCGACGCTCCCTGGAGTTGCGCATTTTTGAGTGATGCGCCCTGGAGCTGCGCGCCATCGAGCGACGCGCCCTGGAGATGCGCGAAGTCGAGCGACGCACCCTGGAGATGCGCGAAGTCGAGATTTGCGCCCTGAAGCTGCGCATCGGCGAGCGACGCCCCGTGGAGCTGCGCGCTCTGGAAGTGCGCGTTCTCGGCCCATGCAAAGGCGAAGTTGGCGCGATTGAGAATCGCGTGGGAAAAATCGACATGCCGAACGTCGACGTCGCTGAAGTTTGCGCCCGTCAGGTCGCGTTTGGCGAGGGTCAAACTGACAACCCATCTATTCCCACCGGTCAAACTTTCGTTCTTCTCGATGATATGCGCCAGTTTCGCATCGTCGATCAAATCTTCCCCGTGAAGGTCCAAAGTGTTGATCGGCGCGATCCTGGCGCGAGTATTGGCGCCAACGAGTGACTCACGCAGCCAATCAGTCGCCAAATAGATGCGCTCGTCGGGAAACGTTACCACCAGAACCGCATAGACCACCGCCGCCGCGCTCAAAGCTCCCGGCAACGCAAGACGCCAACTCCGCTTTGGCCATAAGCGAACGCCCCAACCGCTTCGATACCCCGGCCATAAGGTCCACATGAGCAAGAGGTCGAGCGCCAGCAAGCCGCGATGGAACCAAGTAATCCGTTCACTGTGATGGGGAAGGAACTTGATCTCTAAAAACAGCAGCAAAGCAATTGGCGCGAGCGCGAGGGTTATAAGCGCCATCAGGCTCAAGAGCTTGGCGTTGATCCCTTCGCGCTCCAGTCTGCCGCCGACCAGCAGCTGCACGAACAAGGTGTTCTCGATGCGCATGCGAAAATTTTCGCGCGCCCCGGTGTCCTCGGGAAAAGCACGCGAAAGCGAATCCTCAAAACTCTTCGCCGTGCGGGCGAGAAGCACGAGGTTCAACAGCAAATAAAAATGGAAGACGACAAAAATGACCGGCGCGAGAATATAAAAGCCCAGAAGCGGCAAACTGATATTGAGCACCGGCAGGTTGAGCGGGCTTTCCAAGAACAGCATGCGATGCGTGGTCGTGCCCGCCGCGATCGCGAGATACAGCATGAAAGCAAGAAAGCTGAACCACAGGGTCTGCACGCGCTCGGCCGAATGGTTGAGCGCGGCGGCTAAAGCCTCGGCCTCTCCCGTGCCTGGCTCGCCGCTACTGGAAGCAGTTTCGTCCCCCATCTCGTCGCGCACCGCCGCCACCGCCCCGCGCCCTTTCGCGGGGTCGAAGACCGGAAGCCTAGTCAGTTGACGGATAGCGAGCAAGGCGAGATGCGGGGCGAAGGCGCGACGGGGATGGCGAAACTGTTTGGGTATTTAAGATTGCTGGGTATGAGCCAAACCCGTCGCATTCATGTTTTACCATGATCAATGGCATCAAGACTGGCGCGCCAAAAATTAGCCACAAATGTGGTAAATGCGCCACAATGTTTAATGGAACCTTTTTAACTGTAATTTTCCGCGCAATGTCACGCGTCTTTGAGCTGCAGGATGTAAGCGGGTTTGTGGGATTGGTTGCCTCACCGTCCGCGCAGGGCGGCCAGCACGGAGGCGGAGGCGCGGCCGGTGCGCGACAAGCCGGACCGGGATTGAAAATCGGAGATCGCCTGTTTGGTCTTGGTCCCGATCACGCCATCTGCCTTGCCATCGAGATCGTAGCCGCGGCGCATGAGAAGTGTTTGCATCTCGCGCCGGTCCGCTCGCGACAGGCCCGGGTCGTTTGTCGGCCAGGCGGCGACGAGACCGTGCCGCCCGCGCAGCCGGTCGGACAGAAGCGCAATCGCCAGCGCATAGGATTCCGCCGCATTATAGGAATAGATCGCATCGAAATTGCGGGTGACAAGAAAAGCAGGACCCAAGGGGCCAGCGGGCAGCAGGAGCCCGGCCTTGGCGCCTCCGCCGAGGGGTGAGCCGTCGATGTGTGTAACGCCGCGCGCGGCCCAGGCGGCCATCGAATCCTTGCGGTTTCGCCCGGAGGGACCGGCATAATGCGCCGGCAGGCGGACCTCGAACCCCCACTCGGCGCCGACCGCCCAGCCGCTTTTGCGCAAATAGGCGGCGGTCGAGCCGAGAGCGTCGGGGACGGAATTGATGAGGTCCTTGCGGCCGTCGCCATCGAGATCGACTGCGACGCGCAGGAAGGTTGAGGGCATGAACTGGGTGTGGCCGAACGCCCCCGCCCAGGACCCGCTGAATTGGGCGGGATCGACGTCGCCGTGCTGAATGATCTTTAGGGAGGCGATGAATTCGGACCGGAAATAGGCCTGCCGCCTGCCGCCGCAGGCGAGGGTGGCGAGCGATTGCACCACCGGGCGCGTGCCAAAGGCGCGGCCGTAATCGGATTCGATGCCCCAGACGGCGGTGAGCGTCGCCGCGTCCACCCCGAACCGGCGTTGCGCGAGCGCGAGCGCTTGGCCCCAGCGCGCCATCATCGCGCGGCCATCGTTCACTCTTTCCTCGTCGACGAGGCCGGCGAGATAGTCCCAAATTGGCGTCTTGAATTCCGGCTGGACCTCGGCGAGCGCGAGCACGTCGGGATTGGGCGTGAGCCCGCGCGTCGCTTTGGCGAAGGTAGCGGCGTCGACGCCGCCCGCTTGGGCAGCAGTGCGAAGTCCCACGAGGCAGTCGGCAAAGCTGGCGGCACCCGCTTGGGTGGCGGCGAGAAGGAAGAGGCAGAAGGCAAGGCAAGCGGAAGGCCGCCGCATCGCGCGAGCATCGTTGAGCAAGGCGTTTAGTTTCCTTTCGAGCAGCCGTTTTCGATCATGCGGTAGCGGAGCAAGGCCCGGTTGGCAACCAGCCAAGCCTAGCGGCGCGATCAGGCGGCAAGAAGGCGCTGAACCTCGTTCACCAGGTCTTTCAGATGGAAGGGCTTCGACAGGATCTTGGCCTGCGGCGGGGCATTGTTATCCGGGTTAAGCGCGACCGCCGCGAAGCCGGTAATGAACATCACCTTGATGTCTGGGTCGAGCTCGGTCGCCCGGCGGGCCAATTCGATCCCATCCATCTCCGGCATGACAATATCGGTGAGGAGCAATTCGAACGGCTCCTCGCGCAGTCTGTGAAAGGCGGACATACCGTTGTCGAACGAGACGACGTCATAGCCCGCGTTCCGCAGCGCCTTGCCGAGAAAGCGGCGCATGTCGTGATCGTCCTCGGCCAGCAGGATTTTGTGATTGATTGGGATACGCGTTTCGTTCATGGGATCCTCGTAACTTTTGCCATCAAAACGCTGGTCAGGTAAAAATCATGTGAAAATTACCGGATTTTGCTTTATCCGTTAATTTTTTCGAATCAGGCTAGCGGTTCGCGATGGAACTGGACCGAATGCGATGGCCTTCACAGGTTGGCTGGCTTCCATGGGTTTCGGACGCGGGCGGCGGGGCGAGGAAGGCTTGATGACTTCAAAGCTGTCCGGCCCGGCTTCCGCGCGGGACGTCCTGGCCAAGGTCAACCGACCGCACGAGCCGGAACTCGATCCGCCGTTTGAGGTGGTGGAACCGGCGCGCCTTGCCTGTCCCCTGGTTTTTTCGTCGCCGCATTCGGGTAATGTTTATCCTCGCCGTTTTCTCGAAGCCACGAGACTCGACGAAGCGGTGCTGCGCCGCTCGGAGGACGCTTTTGTCGATGCCTTGTTCGGCGGGGTTGCGGCGCTGGGCGCGCCCCTCATCAAAGCCCGGTTTCCGCGCGCCTATCTCGATCTCAATCGCGAACCCTACGAGTTGGACCCGCGCATGTTCGACGGGCGGCTGCCAGCGTTCGCCAATACGCGGTCGCTGCGTGTCGCGGGGGGGCTTGGAACAATCGCGCGCGTAGCCGGCCAGGCACAAGAGATTTACGCGCGCCGCGTGCCGGTCGAAGAAGCGATTGAAAGAATCGAGAAACTCTACAAACCCTATCACGCGTGCTTGCGCGGGCTAATCGACCGGGCGCGGCGAAATTTCGGCATCGCCGTCCTTGTCGATTGCCATTCCATGCCTTCGGGCCTTCTGCGCACCGGCCAGCCTGCGTGGGCGGCAGCAATCGAAATGCCGAAAAAGCCGGACTTCGTCGTGGGCGATCGCTATGGAACGAGTTGCGCCACGGATTTTGTCGATGCCGTCGAATATGAGCTGCGCCGCCGCGGCTATGATGTGCAGCGAAACAAGCCTTACGCCGGGGGCTTCATAACCGAACATTATGGCAATCCCGCTAGCGATTGCCATGCAATGCAAATTGAAGTGTGCCGGGCCCTCTACATGGACGAACCCGCCGTGCGCAAGAGCGAAAGGTTCGCGGATGTTGCCGCCGATCTAGCCAAGGTCGCTTGTGTCTTGGCGGAGGCGGTTGCCACGCGCCGCGACCGGCATCGCGCCGCGGCGGAATAGTCGGCCATGCTTTTGGACATTGCGTGGCCGGGCGGAAGGCCCGCTTGCCGCGACGGCCGCAAGAAGGGCGCAAACCCCGGCGGTAAATAAGTCAGCCGGAGATTAAAGAGGCCGCCGGCGTTGCCGCAAGCGGCCCAAGTCTAGGGAGGAAACGCCCAAAGAGGGCATTGGCGACAAGAGGCTTGCCGCCAAGTGAGTGATCTATCACAACTAACATCATCCGTCAATAGCTCATTTTCCTGTCCGATAAGCCAAAGAAATGGCCGCGTGCGTTGCCACACGCGGCCCAAGTCTAGGGAGGAAACGCCCAAAGAGGCATCTGCGGCAACAAACTTACCGCAACGCAACATAAGCACGTGCAGCGCACAAAAGCAAGAGGAGCCGCGCGATTTTTTTTCAAACTGTCGAGGAATGCGGTTCATTGTCAGTTGTTTGGGTTTAAACCCCGCCTTCAGACGGGAAGAGACGGTCTTGCGTCCGCCACCGCAGCGGATACCATAGCGCCAGCCGCACCATCCAAGGTGCAAAGATGAGGGCGATGCTTTTGAGGCAGCCCCTCAGCGCTTGGCGAGTTTTTGGGTAAGCGCGCGGGCTTTTGCCAATTGTCTTTCACAGAAGGCGGCGGACGGCGCATCGCCGCCATCGCGCAGTATCGTAAGAGCCGCCTCGATCTGCTGAACCGCCAGTTTCGCCATCTTCGCATCTCGGCGCCGTTCCGCGAGCACCACCATCGCAACAGCTTGATTGCCGGTGCTCTTGGCCCATTGGAGCGGCACCTGCTCGCGGGTAAATTCCTGCAAGGCTTCGCGATAGGCAGCGACGGCCTCCTCGAGCCGCGCCGTTCCGCTCTCCCGCTCGCCGAGCGTTTCGAGCGCGTTGCCGAGATTCATCTGGGTCCTGGCCCAATCGAGCGGCACCCGCGCGCGGGTATTTTCCTGCAAGGCATCGCGATAGGCGGAAAGGGCCTCCTCGAGCCGCGCCGTCCCGCTCTCCCGCTCGCCAAGCTTTTCGAGCGCAAGGCCGAGACTCACCTGGGTCACGGCCCATTGAGGCGGCACGCGCTCGCGGGTAAATTCCTGCAAGGCTTCGCGATACGCGCCAACCGCCTCGTCGAGCCGCGCCGTCCCGCTCTCCCGCCCGCCGAGCGTGACGAGCGCAAGGCCGAGACTCACCTGGGTCGTGGCCCATTGGAGCGGCACGCGCGCGCGAGTAAATTCCTGCAAGGCGTCGCGAAAGGCGGCGACGGCCTCATCGAGCCTGCCCGTCCCGCTCTCCCGCCCGCCGAGCGTAACGAGCGCAAGGCCGAGATTTACCTGGGTCGCTGCCCATAGGAGCGGCACGCGCTCGCGGGTATCTTCCTTCAAGGCTTCGCGAAAGGCGGCGACGGCCTCATCGAGCCGCGCCGTCCCGCTCTCCCGCCCGCCGAGCGTATGGAGCGCACTGCCGAGATTCATCTGGGTCATGGCCCAATCGAGCGGCACGCGCTCGCGGGTATCTTCCTTCAAGGCTTCGCGATAGGCGGCGACGGCCTCCTCGAGCCGCGCCGTCCCGCTCTCCCGCCCGCCAAGAGCTTCGAGCGCGGCGCCGAGATTATTCTGGGTCATGGCCCATTGGAGCGGCGCGCGCGCGAGGGTATCTTCCTTCAAGGCTTCGCGATAGGCGGCGACGGCCTCCTCGAGCCGCGCCGTCCCGCTTTCGCGCACCCCGAGCCGTTCGAGCGCATTGCCGAGATTCATCTGGGTCGCGGCCCAATCGAGCGGCACGCGCTCGCGGGTATCTTCCTTCAAGGCTTCGCGAAAGGCGGCGACGGCCTCGTTCAGCCGCGCCGTCCCGCCCTCCCGCTCGCCGATTCGTTCGAGCGCATTGCCGAGATTCATCTGGGTCATGGCCCATTGGAGCGGCACGCGCTCGCGGCTATTTTCCTGCAAGGCTTCGCGGAAGGCAACGACGGCCTCTTCCAGCCGCGCCGTCCCGCTCTCCCGCTCGCCGAGCACCTTGAGCGCATTGCCGAGATAGTTCTGGATCATGGCCCAGTCACGCGGAAAAGCGTTCCGAGGCCTCAGCTCGGCTAGATGGCGATCGCGTTCGATGGCCGAGCGCGCCGCCTCGTTGTCGCCGAATTCATCGCCCTGCCGGAAGAGCGCACCCGCCTCCTCGTTAAGATATTTCCAACGCTCCTCTTCATGCCCCGCCGGTACTTTCGCCGCCGCTTCGGCAAAGTGTTGCGCGGCTTCGGGATAGCGCAACCGCGTCAAGGCCAGATCGCCGCGCTGGGCGGTGGTTTGCGCGGCGTTGAGCGCGAGGCGATCAAGCGCCTCGGTTTGGATCTTTTCGATCTCGGCCAAAATTTCGTCGGCCTTGCCGAGCTGGCCGTCCTGGACCGCCTTTTGCGCCTCCGCCTTCAATGCGGTTATTTTCGCGTCGTCGCCCGGCTGCGCCGCCGCCGCCGTTTGCAGCTCCTTGTATTTCCCGGCGATCTCGGCAAGCTTCGCCGCGAGTTTTTCGGGCGGCACATTGGCTTCGCCCAAAATCTCCAAGGCGCTTTGGACCTGGCGCTGGTTGAGATCGAGCTTTTCCTTCAGAAGCGCGATCGTGTCCCTTTGCGACTCGGACAAATCCTCAAGAGGCTTGGTCCTGAGCCGCACCAATTCCTCGACTTTTTCGTAAGGGACACCGATCGTGCTGTTCGAAACATTCCCGCCGATCGCGACGCTGCCCTGCTCCGCATGAACCGGAGGCCGCTCTTCGGCGTAAGCGTTCCGGGCTCCTGGGGCGAGAGCCAGCGCGAGGACAAGGCCAAAGGCACGGACGATTCTGCCCATGTCATCGCCCTTGCTTCGGGCAGTCGTTACTGTTGCCCGCCGTGATCGTCGCGCCCGATACATTGCCGCCGACGGCGACGCTGCCGCAATCGGCTTCGATCTGTTTCTGGGGCGGACTTGGCTTCGCCTCGGGCGAAGGATAAAAATGCACGTAGACAGCCCAAAACCCGGTGGCGAGAACCGCAAGGCCGCCGCCGATCCATCCGAGGAACGCGCGGTTACCTTCATCGCGCAGAAAAGCCAAAACGCGGGACGCCATAAACCCCTCCCCGAGCGCCGATAAGCCAATGCTATAGGCAATTTTATTCCTGGACCACCCCTATTCGGGGGCGGCGAGGCTCACCTCGTCACGCGTCGCGATCGGACAGGCGAGTGCTGTCTGAGGCATTGTAAGGGTTTTGGTTGCCGAAACAGGCACCGTGCACCGTGGCGCCCATGGTCCCCTTTGCCGGCATCGGCTATCATGCGCGACCAAGCCCGTGCTCGTTTGGGAGGATCGCAATGGACGAGGACAGTTTCAACATCGCTTTGCGCAAATTCCTCAAAATGGTCGGCATCACCTCGCAACGTGAGATCGAGCGCATCGTTCGCGAAGGAAAGGTCGAAGGCACCAAACTCAAGCTGCGGATGACGCTCACCGCCGAGAACGCGCCGCTCAACCATATTGTCGAAGAGACGATCGACCTTTGCTAATCACTGCCGATCTACGGCGTCTTGCGGCTCGCAAAATGCCAGTTGCGGCACCGGCTTTCTGAGCGGCGGGATGAGCCTTGCCGGGCCCCTGCTTCTGCGCACCTTGCGCCGGGCTCCGCCTTCGTTTATGCCCCAGTCTCACCGCATCGAAGTCTCGGGCCGCCATTTGACCGTTGTAGAAACGCCCGTCGCCATTATCATGGGCAGCGAATCGGATTTCGAGACGATGCGCCACGCCGCCGTCCTGCTCGACGCACTCAAGATCGGCTTTGCGGCCCGTATCGTCTCGGCGCACCGGACGCCGGAGCGGCTCGTCGCCTTCGCGAAAGGCGCCAAGGCGGCGGGCTTCAAGGTGATCATCGCGGGGGCCGGCGGCGCCGCTCACTTGCCTGGCATGACCGCCGCGCTGACTGCGCTTCCGGTTCTGGGCGTTCCGATCGAAACGCCGGCACTTGGCGGCAAGGATTCTTTATTCTCGATTGTGCAGATGCCGGCGGGCGTCCCGGTCGGCACCCTGGCGATCGGCAAGTCCGGCGCGATCAATGCGGCGCTTCTCGCCGCCGCAATCCTAGCGTTGGCCGATCCGGCAATCGAAGCGCGGCTTTCCGCCTGGCGCGCCGCGCAAACCGAGGCGGTGGCCGAACGGCCCTCAAGGGAGGCCTGAGCCGTGGCGTTCGAACTTGTTCCCGGCGCGACGATCGGGATTCTCGGCGGCGGGCAATTAGGGCGCATGCTCGCGCTCGCGGCGGCGAAACTAGGGCTCAAGACCCATGTTTATGCGCAAGACCCCGAGAGCCCGGCATTTGACGTGGCAAGCGCGCGGACGATCGCTCCCTACGAGGACGAGCTGAGCTTGGCGGAGTTTGCCGGCACCGTCGAGCTCATCACCTATGAATTCGAGAACATCCCCGCTCGCGCCGCCGCAATTCTCGCCGATTCCTGCGTTGTGCGGCCAGGCCCCGAGACACTGGCGGTTTGCCAGGATCGCCTCGCCGAGAAGGAGTTTCTGACGGCGGCGGGAGTCAAGGCGGCGCCCTACATGCGGGTTGACGATGCCGGCGCGCTCGCCCGCGCCATCGCCCAGATCGGCCGCCCGTCGATCCTCAAGACGCGCCGGTTCGGCTATGACGGCAAGGGCCAAGTCTTGGTTCGCGAAGGCGCCGATCTCGCGGTGACGTTTCGCACGCTCGGCGGCGTGCCCGCGATCCTCGAAGCCGTCGTGCCTTTCTCGAAGGAAATCTCGGTCGTCGCCGCGCGCGGGTCGGGCGGCGAATTCGCGGCTTATGACGTCTGCGAGAATATCCATGAAAATCATATTCTTAAGTCAACCCGCGTTCCCGCACGCCTGCCGCCCGGGATAGCCGCCGAGGCGACCCGGCTAGCGCAAGTGATTGCGGATGCACTCGTCTATTGCGGCGTCATCACGATTGAAATGTTCGTGACCGGCGGCGCTGGCGATGCCCACATCGAGCTTTGTGTCAACGAAATCGCGCCGCGCGTCCATAATTCCGGTCACTGGACAATCGATGGCGCCGCCACATCTCAATTCGAGCAGCATATAAGGGCCATCGCGGGCTGGCCGCTCGGAGCCACGCTCCGCCACGGCGCGGAAGCTGGCACGCGTGTCGAAATGGATAATTTGATCGGTGAAGATGTCCTCACCTGGGCAAAAATCCTCGGCGAGCCGGGCGCGTGCCTGCATCTTTACGGTAAGGCGGAGGCGCGTCCGGGCCGCAAGATGGGCCATGTGACCCGCATTGTGCATGGCTCGGACCGTTAGGACGGGCTGTCTGGGCTCGGACAGATATGATCGGCGCCGATGAGCCGCTGCCCTTCGCCGATACGAGGAGCCAAACCGTCGCGTTCTAAAACGTCCGCCGCCATCAATTGCCCTGCAATACACATCTTCACGGATATATTTCGTGGATAAATTAGGTCACTGCTGTCCGGCAATTGGCGATGTCCCGCTTGATGTTGTTGCCCTTGCCTTGCTTTCCAGTTTCCCGCGCCCTATAAGAGCCCTCATTCCACACGCGGATCGCGCGGCGCTGCTTGAAGGGCCGCTCCCGGTGGCCTCTCGATCCTTGCAGGAGCGAGCGGTCCATAACGATCCGTGGCGGCCTTAACCGGAGAACAATCTGCCATGGCCTTGCCTGAATTCACGATGCGCGGTCTCCTTGAATCAGGGGCTCATTTCGGGCATCAATCGCACCGCTGGAACCCGAAAATGGCGCCGTTCATTTTTGGGGCCCGCAACAATATCCATATCATCGATCTGGCCCAGACGGTGCCGTTGCTGCATCAGGCCTTGAGGGCGATCTCCGATACGGTCGCGAGGGGCGGCCGGGTGCTGTTCGTCGGCACCAAGCGGCAAGCCCAGGACGCGATCCAGGATGCCGCGAAAAAATCGGCGCAATATTACATCAATTCGCGCTGGCTTGGTGGCATGTTGACGAATTGGAAGACGATTTCAGCCTCGATCCAGCGCCTGCGCAAGGTGGACGACCTGCTTCGTGGCGGCGGCACCGGACTGACCAAGAAAGAGCGCCTGATGATATCGCGCGAACGCGACAAGCTCGAAAAGGCGCTCGGCGGCATTAAGGACATGGGCGGCACGCCGGATCTGATCTTCGTGATCGACACCAATAAGGAGCAATTGGCGATCAAGGAGGCACAGCGGCTGCGTATTCCGGTGGTGGCGGTCCTCGATACCAACAGCAATCCGGACGGGATCACCTATCCGGTTCCAGGCAACGACGACGCAGGCCGGGCGATCGCCCTCTACTGCGATCTTGCCGCCCGCGCGGCTATCGACGGCATTTCGCGTGCGCAAGGTTCGGTCCGCGTTGATGTGGGCGAAATGGAAAGCCCGGCCGCCGAGGAACCGCCCGCCAGCGATGGGGTGGCGGACGACGGTCATGATTCGCCGGGAGAAGCTTTCGAGCTTCTTACCGCGCCGCGCGGCGCCCCCGACGATCTCGCCAAATTGCCGGGCATCGGACCGCAAATCGTCAAGAAGCTCAACGATGCCGGTATTTATCATTATTGGCAGATCGCCGCCATGACACCGGAAAACGCCGCCAAGATCGATCATGATCTCAAGCTTGCCGGCCGCATCGAACGCGACGGATGGATCGATCTCGCACGTGGTCTCGTCGCTGGCTAAAGTATCGGCTTTCTGAGTTAGCCTAATGATTTCGCAATTCGCGGGCTTTGTGGTTCCCCCCGGCGGTGAGCTGGCCGCCCGGAAGCGCCTACGGCAAGATGAAGGACGACCGAAATGGCGAACGTTACCGCGGCGATGGTGAAGGATCTTCGCGAGAAAACCGGCGCCGGCATGATGGATTGCAAGAATGCCCTCGGCGAGACCGGGGGCGAAATCGAAGCGGCGATCGACTGGCTGCGCAAGAAGGGGCTTTCCAAGGCGGCCAAGAAATCAGGCCGGATCGCCGTTGAGGGGCTCGTCGCCGTCTTTACCCGTGGCTTCGACGGGGTGGTTGTCGAGCTCAATTCCGAGACCGATTTCGTTGCCAGGACCACGGAGTTTCAGTCGTTGGCCAGGAACATTGCGCGCCTTGCCGTCGAAACCGGCGCGACCGGTGTCGAGGCTTTGAAGGCCGCGGCCTATCCTGGCGGCGGGACCCTCGGCGATGCGATCAGCAACGCCATCGCGACGATCGGCGAGAACATCACGCTGCGGCGCGCCGCCACCGCGCACGTCGGCCGAGGAGTCATTGGCCAATATGTCCATAATGCAGTATCCGAGGGCCTGGGAAAGATCGGCGTTCTCGTCGCCCTGGAGTCGAGCGCCGATGTGCAAGCGCTCGCCCCACTCGCTCGCTTGATCGCTCTCCATGTCGCGGCGGCAAATCCTCTTGCCGTGGACTCAACAGGTCTCGATCCCGCCGCTGTCGCGCGCGAACGAGCGGTGCTAGAGGCCAAGAATGCGGAGAAGCCCCCGCATGTGCTCGGAAAAATCGTCGACTCGGGCATGAAGACCTATTTTAAGGAAGTGTGTCTTCTCGATCAGCCCTCGATCCATGCCGAACATGCAGGCAAGACAATTGGCCAAGCCGTCGCGGAGGCGGAAAAGATCGCTGGGACGCCAATCAACGTGAAAAGTCTCGTGCGCTACGCCCTCGGCGAAGGAATCGAGAAGCAGGAGACCGATTTCGTCGCGTGTTAATTCCCAAGTTGTGCTGGAATGGATTGACCTTAAAGCGGTCCGGCTTCGTCCACCGTTTGATTAAGTCGATTGAGGTTATTGGTGGGCGGTGACGGACTCGAACCGCCGACCCTCTCGGTGTAAACGAGATGCTCTGCCAGCTGAGCTAACCGCCCGCGATCGCGCCTTCACGGGGCAAAAGCTAGTCGCACACTGGGTTTCGAGCGTCAATGCCGGTGCGGGCTATCCGGTGTAGGTCCGCGTCGAAAATATCACGCGCGGCGCATTTGAACTTGCCGCGATTTAGGGGACGCCGGAATTAAGCGTCTCTTCGCTCAGCTTGCTCTGGCGGGATGTAGCCGAGGGCAAAGTGAAGCCGGTGGCGATAACGCCTTCCGGGGCCGCGCCAGCGGAAGCCGCCTCGGTCCGGAAATCGCTGTGGACGGCCACCCCAGGTTCTTCCGCCGCGATGACGTGGAAAAAACTTCCCGACACATTGCCGCGCCGGTTGCCTTCCGCGTTCTCGGGCCCGCCATGGGCATCTTGGACGAAGGCAAAAGGGGAGTCGTCTTGGCCGTCCGCTTCAATGGTGGCATAGTGAAACTCATGCCCACGCAACAGCGCCCCGTCCGCGCCCAAGGGATGCGGCCCAACGAGGCGCGCTTGCCGGTAGCCGAGATGCAGCTTGCGCTTGGCAAAACTAAACGACGCGCCAAGCAGGGCCGCCATACGATGGGCATCGCCCGCTTGATCGGTCAGGCTTTGCCCCAAGACCATGTAGCCGCCGCATTCGCCATGAATGGGCCTAGTTTTTGCGAACTTGCGCAAGCCAGCAAGAAACCGTTCTGCCTCCGCGATAAGCCCCGCGTGAAGCTCGGGATAGCCACCTGGCAGCCAGCAAAGATCGCAGTCATCAGGCGGCGGCTCGTTGGCGAGCGGCGAAAAGAAAGCGATTTCCGCGCCGGCCTCGCGCCAGCCCGCCAGAATATGCGGATAGAGAAACGAGAACGCTTCGTCTCTGGCGATCGCGATGCGCTGCGCGGGAGGAGGCAAGGAGGGCAATCCCGCGCGGGCATATGCAGGCGATGCGCGCGCGCAAGACAAAACAGCGCCGGTATCGACATGCTCATCGATAAACTCCGCGATCCTGTCGAGTAGCCCATCGAGACCGGCGGTTTCGCCCGCCTGCACGAGGCCGAGATGGCGCTCCGGCAAACTAATCTTTTCGTCGCGCGGCAAGGCCCCCAGAACAGGCATTCCGATAGCCTCGATGGCTTCGGTCACGAAGCGGCGATGACGCGGGCTAGCCACAAGGTTCAAGACCACCCCGGCGATTTTTATGCGCTTGTCAAAGCTGGCGCAGCCCTGAACAATGGCCGCCGCGGTCTGCGATTGTCCGCTGGCGTCGATCACAAGCAGGACCGGCCAGCCGAGCGCCGCCGCGACATCGGCGGACGAGCCGGTCCTGCCAGGCTCTCCCGCCACGCCGTCGAAAAGCCCCATAACGCCTTCGCAGAGGATCAGCTCGCAAGCCTCACCAGCGGCAACCGCCAGCGCGCCGAGAAGAGCGGGAGGCATCGCCCAGCTGTCCAGATTAAAACTTGGTTTGCCCGTCGCGGCGGTATGAAAAGCCGCGTCGATATAATCCGGGCCGCATTTGGCGCCGGCCACGGTAAGGCCCGCGTTCCGGTACCAACGCATGAGCCCGAGGGTCAGCATGGTCTTGCCGCTGCCCGAGCGCGGCGCGGCGATGACGAGACCGCGTGCTAAAATATTGCCGTCATGACCGGCGAGTTTCACGAGAAGGCGTTTCCTTTCCAATGAGCGAGGCCGAGGAGCCCCCGTCCCGGAAGGCGAATTTGCGCAAGGGCTGGACGACCGGCGCCTGCGCCGCCGCCGCCGCGCGGGCGGCCTATGACGCGCTGGTTCGCGGCCAATTTCCGCAGTCTGTCACTATAACCCTTCCGGGCGGCGCGCGGCCGACCTTCGCGCTCGCATTGGCGGAGCTTGGCGAAGGATTTGCCCGCGTGGGCATCATCAAGGACGCGGGCGACGATCCTGACGTGACGCATGGCGCGCTGGTGGTTGCGCGCGTGTCCCACGGCCCACCCGGATCTGGCGTAGTGTTTCGCGCCGGAGAGGGAGTAGGCACCGTCACCCGTGCGGGCCTGCCCGTGGCCCCGGGAGAACCGGCGATCAATCCGGCGCCCCGCCGGATGATCAAGGCCGCAATCGGCGAAGTGGCGCGCATGTATGGTCTTGCCGGAGACGCGACCGTCGAAATCTCGATTCCAGGCGGCGAAAAAATCGCCGCGCGGACGCTCAACGGGCGGCTCGGCATCGTTGGCGGCCTCTCGATTCTGGGCACGACGGGGATTGTCGTGCCGTTTTCCTGCGCGGCCTGGATCGACACGATTTATCGTGGGATCGATGTCGCCCGCGCGGCCGGGCTTTCCCATATCGCCGGCTCGACCGGCTCGACCTCGGAAGCGGCGATAAAGGCGCTGCATGGGTTGCCGGATGTCGCGCTGATCGAGATGGGCGATTTTGTCGGCGGCATGCTGAAGTATCTGCGCGCGCATGCCATCGCCAAGGTGACGATAGCCGGCGGCTTCGCCAAAATGACCAAGCTCGGCCAAGGCCTTCTCGATCTCCACTCGCGCCGTGGCGAAGTCGATTTTTCCTGGCTCGCGGCGCGCTGCGCGGAGGCCGGCGCCCGCGAAGATCTCATCGCGCGTGCGAAAACCGCGCATAGCGCCAGGGAAGTGTTGGATCTCGCCGGCGCGGAAAGCATCGACGTCGGGGCCGCGGTCGCGGAGGCCGCGTGGCGCACGGCGGCGAAGGTTCTGCGCGGCAGCGGTATTTCGCTTGAGATCGCGGTTTTCGATCGCGACGGCCATCTTCTCGCGCGAACGGCGTTCCTTCTGGTTCATTGAGACTTTTTGCCTTGGCGCCGGGCGGGCGCGGCGATCCTGGTTGCACCGATGGTGCCGATGATGGCCGCGAGGGCCACAAGATTTGCTGTGGCGGTCATCTGCGTTTCCCTTGAACTTGTGCCGTCTTCATCGGCAACGCTTTGGCAACGGCGATGTCTGGGAAAGTCTAGGACAAAGCTTCGTGTGTCAAATTTTTCAGTGGGAATGCGCGAAGCGAAGACACTTTGGGCTCGCAGCCTGCTAAACATCATGCGCGCTGGACGCGGCGGTCGCTAGAAAACAATGACGTGGAACGCGACATCGAGAACCCGGCGGGTGAGCCGTTCGGCGGCCGCCGAACCCCGAGCAAGGGCGCGCGGGAACAATATTCGCCACGAAACCGCCCTTTAGACTCCAAATCATGCGCCGGGGTGAATATTTTGGCTAGGTATGGCGTTATCTCCATGAACCCGACCGATTGCTGGACGCGGCGAAGTAGTATTAGGCCAGCGAGCGGCGACATTTTGCGCAATTGCCAGAAGCGATCCAATGTGTGACATACGGCCGCAGCTTGGACATGCGGCGGACGAGCATCGCCCCAAGCCGAAGCCCCGCCTGACCCAAAACCTGACGATAGCCGGTTTGCCGCGGAAATTCATATCGGCACCCTTTCGAAGCAAGGATGAATAACGGATGGCTATCGCCTTCGCGCTTGCCCTGGTTTTGGTGGTGGTAGGCTCCGTGTTGTTTCACGTTTTGAGCCCGTGGTGGATGACGCCGATTGCCTCGAACTGGGGTTACATCGATGGCACGATCAACCTCACGTTTTGGATTACTGGGGCCGGCTTCATCGGCATTATTTTGTTTATGGCCTATTGCGTGTTCCGTTTCCGGCACCAGGAGGGAAGACGGGCGGCGTACCAGCCGGAGAACAATAGACTGGAGTGGGCGCTCGGCATCGGGACCACGGTGGCCGTTTTGGCCCTATTGGGGCCGGGGCTGGTCGTGTGGTACAAATTCATCGCGGTCCCGAAAGAGGCGACAGACGTCGAGGTCGTGGGTCAGCAGTGGCAGTGGAGCTTTCGCCTTCCGGGGAAGAACGGCCTCCTCGGCACGTCCGATCCCCGCTACGTCAGTTCCGACAATCCGTTGGGCTTGAATCCAAACGATCCCAATGGGCAAGACAATGTCGTGATCGAGAGCGGCGACTTGCACCTAGCGCTCGGGAAGCCGGTCAAGGTATTGCTCCGCTCCATCGACGTCATACACGACTTTTATGTGCCCGAGTTCCGGGCCAAAATGGATTTGATGCCAGGTCTGGTGACCTACTTCTGGTTCACCCCTACCAGAACCGGGACATTCGAGGTCCTCTGCGCGGCATTCTGCGGCGTCGGTCACGACGCGATGCGGGGCACTGTCGTGGTTGATACGGAGAGCGACTATCAGGCGTGGCTGCAAAAGCAGCATACGTTTGCCGAACTATCGGCTCGCGCCAAAAAAGTAAATCTAACGCAATAGTTCTCGTTTTGGGTAAGGCGGGTGTGGCATAGCGGAAGCGGGGATCGGCGCGCTTGAGACTAAAAAACTCATTGAGCCGCATCGGAACGCCGCATCTGGAAGGAACAGAGGAGTACGTTTGATGGTTGATATTGGTGCGGCCGAAGCTATCCCGCCTGCCGAAGTAGAAGACGTAGAGCTTTACCATCCGAAGAGCTGGATCACGAAGTACGTCTTTTGCCAGGACGCCAAGGTCATCGCCATCCAGTACTCGATCACGGCGATCAGCATCGGATTGGTGGCTCTGGTGTTGTCGTGGTTCATCCGGCTGCAACTGGCGTTCCCAGGCACATTTTCCTTTATCACCCCGTTCAATTATTACCAATTCGTCACAATGCACGGGATGATCATGGTGATTTACTTGCTCACCGCGCTGTTCTTGGGTGGCTTTGGCAACTACCTCATCCCGCTGATGGTGGGGGCCCGGGACATGGTTTTTCCCTATGTGAACATGCTGAGCTACTGGGTCTATCTTCTCGCGGTGCTGGTACTGGTGGCGAGCTTCTTCGCGCCCGGCGGGCCGACGGGCGCCGGCTGGACCCTTTATCCGCCCCAGGCGATCCTCGAAGGCACCCCGGGGCGGCCGTGGGGCATCATTCTGATGCTGTTTTCCCTGATCCTTTTCATCATCGGCTTCACCATGGGCGGCTTGAACTATGTCGTGACGGTGCTGCAGGGACGCACGCGGGGGATGACCATGATGCGCCTGCCCTTGACGGTATGGGGCATTTTCACGGCCACCATCCTCGCGCTGCTGGCGTTCCCCGCGTTGTTCGTCGCCTCGGTCATGATGCTGTTTGACCGGATCCTAGGGACTAGCTTCTTCATGCCGGCCATCGTCGAAACCGGCGAACACCTCAAATATTTTGGCGGCAGCCCGATATTGTTCCAGCACCTATTCTGGTTCTTCGGCCATCCCGAGGTCTACATCGTCGCCCTGCCGGCGTTCGGCATCGTCTCCGACCTGATCAGCACCCATGCGCGAAAAAACATCTTCGGCTATCGCATGATGGTGTGGGCGTTAGTGGCAATCGCGGTGCTCAGCTTCATCGTATGGGGGCACCACATGTACATCAGCGGCATGAACCCGCCTTTCGGATTCTTCTTCGCCACCTCCACGCTGATCATCGCCGTACCAACTGCCATCAAGGTCTACAACTGGGTGCTGACCTTGTGGCGCGGCGACATCCACCTTTCGGTCCCGATGCTGTTCGCGCTCGGCTTCATCGTCACATTTGTGAATGGAGGGATCACCGGCCTGTTCCTCGGCAACGTGATCGTGGATGTTCCGCTTTCAGCCACGATGTTTGTCGTTGCCCACTTTCATATGGTGATGGGAATCGCGCCAATTCTTGTTGTTTTCGGGGGGATCTACCATTGGTACCCCAAGATCACTGGGCGGATGCTGAACGAGAGGCTTGGCCAATTTCACTTCTGGATCACGTTCCTAGGCGCCTATATGATTTACTTCCCGATGCACTATCTGGGTTTCATCGGCGTCCCGCGCCGGTATTACGAGCTGGGCCCGACAGCTTTTGTCCCGCCATCGGCCGCGACGCTGAACGTCTTTATCACGGTAGCGGCATTGATCGTGGGCGCCGCCCAGATGGTGTTCTTTTTCAATCTGATATCGAGCCTGTTCAAGGGCAAGCTGGCCGGCGGCAATCCCTGGAAGGCCACCACGCTCGAATGGCAGACACCGGAAACCCCGCCCGGGCATGGCAACTGGGACAAGGAGTTGCCGGTAGTCTACCGCTGGGCTTACGATTATAGCGTGCCGGGCGCCGGGCAGGATTTCCTGCCGCAGAACCAGGCCCCCGCCAAACAAGCAGCTTAGGTGGCCCTGCCATGAATATCACGTTCCTATTCTTGGCTGTGATAGCGGCCATCGTCGCATGGTGGCTAGCGCAGCAAAGGCTGACGGCTAAGCCCTGGCTGGAGGCGGGCCCGATCGGCGATACAGGGGCATCGTCCCTGGCCAACGCTAAGATTGGATTGGGAGTGTTTCTCGCCGTCGTCGGCTGCCTGTTCACGCTCTTGATCAGCGCCTACTTAATGCGAATGGAAATGGGCGAGTGGCGGCCCGCACCCCCGCCAAAGCTGCTCTGGCTCAACACGGGCGCGTTGATCTTGAGCAGCGGCGCGCTGCATTGGGCGCAAGTTGCCGCGCGCCGGGGGAAAATGGACAGCGTAAGAGCCGGCCTGCTCGCAGGAGGCGTTTTCGCGCTTGCGTTCCTGGCTGGTCAGCTCATCGCGTGGCGACAGCTCGACAGCGCGGGCTATTACATGACGGCCAACCCAGCCGCCGCCTTCTTTTACCTTATCACCGGGGTGCATGGGCTGCACTTATTGGGTGGCCTCGTGGCCTTGGGCAGAACCATGGATCAGGCGTGGCAGGGTGTCGCGGTGGGCGAGGCGCGCTTGAGTGTCGAGTTATGCGCCATATATTGGCACTTTCTGCTTTTAGTTTGGCTGGCCTTATTCAGCCTGCTGTTGCTGACCGATCCGATTGTATCGGACGGCGGTTTAGTTTCTTTAATTTGCCGCGTTTTGTGACCACGCCCTGGTGTCCGCCGCGCCTGAAAATGCTGCAGAAAGGACTTCGGAAGAACAGATGACGGAATCGGCACTTACCGACACTTTGGAAGCGCCCCCGCGACAGGGGGGCTGGCAGGGCTTTGCCGCCGACTGGGCCTCGGACCAGCGGGCGTTCAAGAGTGCCACCTGGGGCAAGGCCATGATATGGATCTTTCTCCTGAGCGATACATTTATTTTTAGCTGCTTTCTGCTGTCGTACATGACGGTGCGGATGTCCACGACCGTGCCTTGGCCGGACCCCGGTGAAGTCTTTATTTTGACAATCGGCGGCACGAAATACCCCCTTCTCTTGATCGCCATCATGACCATGATCTTGATCACTAGCAGCGGGACGATGGCGATGGCCGTCAACTTCGGCTATCGCCGCGATCGGTCCAAAACCGCGGTCTTGATGCTGGCGACCGCGGCACTTGGCGCCTCCTTCGTCGGAACGCAGGCTTTCGAATGGACCACGCTGATCTTGGAAGGGGTCCGGCCTTGGGGCAACCCCTGGGGGGCGCACCAGTTTGGCGCGTGCTTTTTCTTGATCACGGGCTTCCACGGCACGCACGTGTCGATCGGCGTGATTTTCCTGGTCATCATTGCGCGAAAAGTTTGGCGCGGAGATTTCGAAAGCGGCAGGCGAGGCTTTTTCACCAGCAGGAAAGGGCGCTACGAGATCGTCGAAACCATGGGGCTCTATTGGCACTTCGTCGATCTTGTATGGGTCTTCATCTTTGCACTTTTCTACCTTTGGTAAGGAAATACCATGGCGAGTCTATCTTTGGTAAGTGGGAAAAAAATGGCGCACCAGCATAAAGAGGGACAACAACACCCGATTAAGCTTTATCTAATAGTCTGGGGGTGGCTGTTTGTGCTGAGCACTTGCTCTTATCTCGTCGACTACTTTGGCATTGAGGGATTTCTCAGATGGTTTCTGATCCTGCTGTTCATGATTGTGAAGGCAGGCTTGATCGTCGCTGTATTTATGCATATGGCGTGGGAGCGGCTGGCCCTGATGTATGCCATTCTGGCCCCGCCGGGGGCGGTGCTGCTGTTTGTGGCAATCATGGCGTTCGAGTCGGATTACACGCACTTCACTCGGCTCGCATCCTTCGGAACGGGGGAAGCTAGTGCCGAGGTCGCGACCATTGAACCCCGCGCGTCACGATCTCGAACCGGCACCGCTCTCCCTGACCAGTTGAAAAAAGAGGCGAAGAAGGACGGGCGCGATGTCTCGAAACCGGAAGTAGGAGCTGAAGGGCGCAACCTCGCCCTCCCGGGCAGCGCCGCTGCGATCGGGGAGGCCGTGAAGACAACGCCGGCGAGCGGCAATGCGGCGGGCGTTGCCACGACCGAGGAGGCCGTGAAGACGGCGCCGGCGAGCGGCAACGCTGCGGGCGCCGCCGCGATCGAGGAGGCCGTGAAGACGACGCCGGCGAGCGGCAATGCGGCGGGCGTTGCCACGACCGAGGAGGCCGTGAAGACGACGCCGGCGAGCGGCAATGCGGCGGGCGTTGCCACGGTCAAAAACGATACCGCGGCCGCCGCCAAAGCCCTTGAAGCGAAGTTTTATACGCTCAAACCCGGCGACACGCTGTGGAAGATTGCCGAAACCGAATATGGCCCCGGCCATGGCGGCAAATATCATCTGATCTTTGAAGCCAACAAGGCTTTGCTGTCCAATCCCGGCAAGCTCTCTCCCGGCCAAGTGCTGCGGATTCCGCCGCTTTCGAGTTGACGCGACGGCGCTTGCCAGGTGAGGCGCTTCGAAGGATGGCGCCGAAGGCGCGTCTCGAGGGAGGGGCCATCGCCGCCGACGCAGTTTAACTAAGCCCTCGCGCGCGATCCGCCATCGATATTGCGAAAAGTTCTTGAGAAAACAACGATTTCATACGTGCTCCGATGGCATCTGACCGGCGCGTGAGCTGGTCGACAAATCCAACCAAATCGGGACCATTTGTCTGGCTATTTTGTCCCCCGGCTCTTTGGTTTGGGCGGCCGGCTGATCCTAACGCGCGGTCCCTGCGCGAGGATCGGACTTTAACTGCACGGCTTGGCGTCAGACAGGGGCAGCCGGTACCACGACCTTTCGGTAGAGATGCCAGCTCGCATGGGCCAGGATCGGCACCGCGACCGCAAGCCCGGCGAACAGCAGCAAGAAGCCGATCGCCAGCACCGCCGCAACGATCAATCCCCAGATCGCCATGGTGACAGGGTTCTCCCGCACCGCTCTGAGCGAAGTGAGAACCGCCACAGCCAAGCCTACATCGCGGTCGAGGAGCAAGGGAAATGAGATGACGCTGATGCTCAGCACCACTACGGCAAAGACGCAACCGATTGCGGTGCCGAGTCCGATCAATTTCCAGCCTTGTGGTGTGCCGAGGATATCGCCGATGAACTGTGTGAAGGACTCCGGCGGCGTGGAGCCAAGGAGCGACACGTAAAGAGCTTGAGCCGTGAATTCCCAGCAGAGGAAGATCGCCAGCAGCAATAGGCCGAGGGCCAGGAGCGAGGGGATCGACGGCGAGTGACGCACGTCAAAAGCATTCGCCCAGGAGGTCTCAAGGCCGAGCTCCCGCCGCCGGCTTATCTCATACAAGCCAATTGCCGCGAAGGGACCAATGAGAGCGAAACCCGCCATAAGCGGAAAAAGCAGGGGCAAAGCAAAGCCGGCGAGGCACATGCCGACGATCGGGTAGATCAGGCCTAGAAAAACGAGGGATGACGGCATCGCCAAGAAATCGTCGACGCCCTTGGCAAGAGCGTCCTTGAGGTCCGCTAATCCGATCTTGCGCACGATGGGATAGTCCCGCGTTGCATCCGGACCGGCGATCACATGGAATTTCGACATTTGCGTTCCTCCCGAACCAAGCGACAAGCGGTCACGAGGTCACGGCGAAGCACTGCATAAAGCGGCTGGCCGCATCGGACCGCAGGCTACATTTTCAGCCATTATACGTTCCGGCGCGGAAGTTGTCGCCCCTGCGACGGGGCACACCAAAATGACCCATGCCGAAATTTGATGAAGCGCCGGCAAAAGGGAGGCCGGGGATCGCGATGGCCCTAGCGGGCAGGGGTCGCCGGCCAAGATTTTCAAGCGCCGGAGCGAGCTTGCGGCCTGGTTGGAGCTCACGCCGCTGCGCTCTCGAGGTGGCCGATCGCTGCCTGCGCGTCGGCCGCCGCCGCGAGGAGCGCGGTCATCGGGTAGGCACATCCTGCGCAAAGGCCGGATTGAGTCTCCGGCCGAGACGCCGTTGCGCCGGGCCTGGGAACGTGGCGAAGCCCTCGCGCGTAAAAGGTTATCAGGCCTTGCCGTCGTTTGACGAAAATAAAGCTATGCGTTCATTTTTCCGATGAAGATGCCTCTCGGCGTTGGGAGATTGACGCCGGAGAGCCGACCTTCGGCGATTAGGGCGCTTATGCCCGAAATGACAACGCCTTCATGAGAAGAAGTATCATGAAAGATCACGATGGCTCCTGGGCTGAGCCAAGGGCGGAAGTGCTCGAATTCGTCGACATTTAGCGCGAGTTCCGAGTCAAACAGAACCATGTCCAGTTGCCGATCTGGCGTGAACTCCATGCTCGATTGAAGAAGCGCGCTGACGACATGCGAAACGCTGCGTTCGTCGATGGTCTCTAGCGCAGTCTTGTGGGCATCTTGGTTAACTTCTAGCGTAGTCAAATGGCCGAACCCGTTTTCGACCAAGCCTCGTGCAATGGCGCACCCCGACAACCCGAGCCAAGTGCCGGTCTCCACAACCTCCGACGGTTTAATCAATTTCGTAAGCACATAGAGGAAGTCGAGGACTTCAACTTCAGCGGTAAATCCGTCGAACATCGACCACAGACGTGCGGCCTTACCGTTCACATCGTGCCGCGTCTTTTCAGGCGCGGCAACGCGGTCTGGAAATGCGATTGAACGTCGAATTCCGCGTGGAAGAGACTTCCGCCGTTCAATCCTTTTCCGCCACCCATCCACCCCGACCCACGGCTTGCTGCCGTAATTTTGTTCATAGTAGGATGGATTGGCCTCGAATTCCGCGATCTCGTGACCAACGTTGCGAACGTAGTAGCGGTCCGACCAAGCGACCCAGAACCCTGCGGCCTTCACGTCAGCCGATAATTTGCCATCGTCAGGGAAAATGAAAGCGCCACCTTGAAGGTTTCCAATGCGCAACCCCTTTTCGCGAAATAATTCGGCCCGTAGAATGGACGAGGTTCCGACATTGTCGTGAGCTTCGTAGAGGATTTTTCCGCCGGTGAATCGCAGATGAGCCGGCTTCGGCAGTCCCGCGGGTTCATCATCTGTCGTTGTGACGCCGAAAAGCGAAAGCTGCCCAAGGTCTGAGAATATCTCGAATGACTCCCTAACGTGTGCGAACCATCCGGGAAGAAATATTTGATCGTTCTCGCTTAAATGGATGAGGTCACCGGACGCAATGGGTAGAGCGAGATTGAATGCCTCACCACCAATATTTTTGTCCAAGCATAACACCTTAATAGGTCGATGAGACGCGATCGAAGAAATATATTCTCGTGAACCGTCTGTGCTCGCATTATCGACAATAATTAATTCACTTTCTAAGCTAACGGTTGAGAAATAACTTTCAACGGTCGGTTTTAGGAGGTAATCACGATTCCAATTCAAAATGATGGTGGTCAAAGTGCTCACTGCGTGCGCCTCCTTGCTTGCCGCGCGGGTTCGGAACCTTGCCGCAAAATCGATTTAAACCGCACTGCCGAAGCCTCCGCCAATCAAGATAGCCGCGCCCGTTCAATCGGTTCGATCCATTCCTTAAATTGCGCCGCGCCCGCAACAAACCTCATTGACCGTCCGGTGCGCATCGGCTATGGAAGACAAGTTCGCCATCGGCAAGGGTCCGTCTCGTGAAAATCATTCTTAGCGTAGCGCGCGCGCCGGAGGCGGGACGGAGTTAGGCTCCGCTCTCCCTCAGCTGGCGCATATCGGGGGCCCTCATGGGCCTTTTTTATTGCCCAAATTCAAGAAATCGCAATCAATCTCTTCGACAGGTACCCCTTGGAGCAAATATGACGAATTTGATGACCGGAGCGGAAATGGTCATCCGGGCGTTGCGGGACCAGGGAGTCGAAACCATTTTCGGCTATCCGGGCGGCGCGGTCCTGCCGATCTACGACGCCCTGTTTCACCAAGATTCCATCAAGCACGTGCTGGTGCGCCACGAACAGGGGGCGGCGCACGCCGCCGAGGGCTTCGCCCGGTCGAGCGGCAAGCCCGGGGTGCTTTTGGTGACCTCCGGTCCTGGCGCCACCAATGCGGTTACCGGCTTGACCGATGCGTTGATGGATTCGATCCCGCTCATTTGTATTACCGGCCAGGTGCCAACTCATCTCATCGGTTCCGACGCCTTCCAGGAATGCGACACGGTCGGCATAACCCGGCATTGCACCAAGCATAATTATCTGGTCCGCCAGATCGAGGATTTGCCGCGCGTCTTGCACGAGGCTTTTTACGTCGCGCAGAATGGGCGTCCGGGGCCGGTCGTCATCGATATCCCGAAGGACGTGCAATTTGCGGTCGGCGCCTACATCGGCCCGCGCAACATCGAGCACAAGACCTATCGGCCGCAGCTCGATGGCGATCCTGGCCGGATCGCGCGGGCCGTCGTGCTGATGGCGGCGGCCAGGCGTCCCGTCTTTTATACAGGCGGCGGAGTCATCAACTCGGGCCCCGAGGCCTCGCGTCTGCTGCGCGAGCTCGTTTCGCTCACCGGGTTTCCACTCACCTCGACCTTAATGGGGCTTGGCGCCTATCCGGCGTCGGGCAAGAACTGGCTCGGCATGCTCGGCATGCACGGCACTTATGAAGCCAATAATGCAATGCACGATTGCGATTTGATGATCGCGATCGGCGCGCGCTTCGACGATCGCATCACCGGCCGGCTCGACGCTTTCTCGCCAGGCTCGAAAAAGATCCACGTCGACATCGATCCGTCCTCGATCAACAAGAACGTGAAAGTAGATCTCGGCATTATCGGCGATTGCACCCATGTGCTGCGTCAGCTGATCGAGGCGTGGCGCGGCCATTCCGCCGACGCCGCGGCGCTCGTCAAATGGTGGGTGCAAATCGACAAATGGCGGGCTCGCAAATCGCTATCTTTCAAGAACTCGAAGGACGTGATCAAGCCCCAGTTCGCGGTTCAACGTCTTTATGAACTGACCAAGGCGCGCGATACCTACATCACCACCGAGGTTGGCCAGCACCAGATGTGGGCGGCGCAGCACTACCAGTTCGAGGCGCCGAACCGCTGGTTGACGTCGGGCGGCTTAGGCACCATGGGCTACGGGCTTCCGGCGGCGATCGGCGCGCAGATGGCGCATCCGGAAAGCCTCGTCATCGATATCGCGGGCGAGGCCTCGATCCTCATGAACATGCAGGAACTCTCGACCGCAGCGCAATATCGCCTGCCGGTCAAGATCTTCATCCTCAACAACGAATATATGGGGATGGTGCGGCAATGGCAGGAACTCCTGCACGAAGGCCGCTATTCCCAAAGCTATTCGGCCGCGCTGCCCGATTTCGTCAAGCTTGCCGAGGCCTATGGCGCGCAAGGCATCCGCTGCTCGGACCCGGCGCTGCTCGATGACGCCATCATGGAAATGATCGAATCGCAAACAGCCGTTATCTTCGATTGCGTCGTCGACAAGGCCGAGAATTGCCTGCCGATGATTCCGTCGGGCAAGGCGCATAATGAGATGCTTCTACCCGGCGACGACGAGGCGATCGAATCCGCGATCGATGCCGCCGGCAAGATGCTGGTGTAATTCCATGAACGCTCCGGCGGCCCCCCTCTCGCCCTATTCCTCGGCCCTCGGCAAGGCGAATATCGAGGTCCACACGCTCTCGGTCCTGGTTGATAACGAGCCGGGCGTTCTTGCCCGCGTCGTCGGGCTGTTTTCCGGGCGCGGCTATAACATCGAGAGCCTCACGGTCGCCGAGGTCGCCCATGCCGAGCATCTTTCACGCATCACTATCGTCACTTCCGGGCCACCGGAGGCGATTGAGCAAATCGGCCATCAGTTGGAGCGGCTCGTGCCGATCCACAAGGTCACCGATCTGACTTTGCGGGGCAATGCCGTCGAGCGCGAGCTCGCGATGATCAAGGTCGTCGGAAAGGGCACCGATCGCGACGAGGCCTTGCGGCTCGCCGAGGCTTTTCGCGCGCGGGTGATCGACGCCTCGATGGAGAGCTTTGTGTTCGAGCTTACCGGCGCCGTTGGCAAGATCGACCAGTTCATCGACCTCATGCGGCCGATCGGTCTCGTCGAAGTGTCGCGCACCGGCGTCGCAGCCATGTCGCGCGGGCCAAATCCGATGTGAGGCCGCGCCAGCCCTCATTTAGTTCGCAGGATCTCTTGCGAAAAACGAGTCTCGGCCTTCGACGATCAGGCTCTAGCCGTGATTTTGGGAGACATCGGCGAGGGTGATGTCCACCGACCGAGAATGACCGCCATTGCTGACCGTCAGCTTCACTGTTTTTCCAACGCCGGCCTGTTCAAAAATATGGGTTAGATCCGCGATGTCGTGAATCGGCTGACCGTTCGCTTCGGTGATCACGTCTCCGACATCGCCGTTGGAGTTCACGCCCTTAAGCCCGGCTTTTGCCCCCGGAGAGTCGGGCCGAACCCGCAGGACGATGACGCCATCGACGCCAATTTGCGCAGCGGCGGCTTCGGACGCCGCGGCTATGCCTATCCCCGGCGTTGGCACATGACCCGTGCTGATCAGCTGTGCGGCGACGCGATTGACGACATCGACGGGTATTGCGATGCCGACGCCGGCCGATGCCCCCGAGCCAGATATGATCATGCTTGTGACACCGATCAAACGGCCCGAGCTGTCGAGCAAGGGACCGCCGGAATTGCCGGGATTGAGGGAGGCGTCCGTCTGGATTCCACCTGAGATTTCATGGCCCTCCGCCGTTGGCATTGTCCGGCGCAGCGCGCTGATGATCCCCGCTGTCATGGTCTGCTCCAAGCCATAGGGATTGCCGATGGCAAACACCGACTGGCCAACTTGCAAATCCGCGGAACCCCCGATTGCGATCGGACGAAGAGGAGTCTGGGTCCGTTCCAGTTGAAGCACGGCGATATCGTAATTCGGGGCGGTGCCGACGACCCGAACCGGAACCGACTCCCCGGACGCCAGGTGCGCGGCAAACTGGTCCGTGCCCTTGATGACATGGTAATTGGTGATCACATGCCCGGCGCCATCCCAAATGATCCCCGTACCCGTTTGAACCTCCGTTTGAGCCTCGCTCTCTTGCTGCCCGGGCGTGAAAACATTTTGCGGAGCCAGCCGCGCGAAAACAGACACGACGGAGGGCGAAACGGATTGAAAAAGCTTGATCCTGGTTCGTTCCGCCGCAGTGAGATCCGCGCGTGGCGTGACTGTCCGCGGCGACTCCGCAGAGAACCGCCAAGCGACGAAATATGGCTCCGCGACGTAGGCGGTCGCCACTACAAGGAGCCAGAATATTGCCATTCCGATTAACCGGTTCGTCATGGTATCGCCTCCGCCTGTCGCCTGGAGCTTGGAGCTTCGCAATACGCGTAACGTTCAAACGCAGGCCTGGATCCCAAGATTTCTAGACTGGTCCAAAACCTAAATCCATGCCATTTGAGACGATCACTGACCTGACCATCGAGCGAGGATGCATCACGCCATGCGCGTCTATTACGATTCCGATGCCGACATCAATCTCATCAAGGGCAAAAAAGTTGCGATCATCGGCTATGGAAGCCAGGGCCATGCGCATGCCCTCAACCTCAGGGACTCCGGCGTAAAAGAGGTTTGCGTCGCCCTGCGCGAGGATTCCGCCACGGTCAAGAAGGCGGCAGCGGCTGGGCTCGAAGTGAAGAGCGTCGCCAATGCCGCCAAATGGGCCGATGTCGTGATGATGCTGGCGCCGGACGAATTGCAACGAGACATTTATCGCGATCATCTGCGTCTCAACCTGAAAGAGGGCGCCGCCTTGATGTTCGCGCATGGCTTGAACATTCATTTCAATCTCATTGAACCCCGCGCGGATCTCGATGTCTTGATGGTCGCGCCGAAAGGGCCTGGTCATACCGTGCGCTCGGAATACAAGCGCGGCGGCGGCGTGCCTTGTCTCATCGCGGTCGCGCGCGACCCGTCCGGCAACGCGCATGACCTCGCCCTTTCCTATGGGTCGGCAATTGGCGGCGGCCGCGCCGGCCTGATCGAGACGACGTTCCGGGAAGAATGCGAGACCGATCTTTTCGGCGAGCAGGTGGTGCTTTGCGGCGGCCTCGTCGAGCTCATCCGGGCCGGTTTCGACACCCTGGTCGAGGCCGGCTACGCGCCGGAAATGGCTTACTTCGAATGTCTGCACGAGGTGAAGCTCATCGTCGATCTCATCCATGAGGGCGGCATTGCCACGATGAATTATTCGGTCTCGAACACCGCCGAATATGGCGAATATGTCAGCGGCCCGCGCATCATAACGGAGCAGACCAAGGCCGAGATGAAGCGGGTTTTAGGCGACATCCAGTCGGGCCGTTTCACCCGCGATTGGATGTTAGAGAACCAAGTCAACCAGACTTCGTTCAAGGCGATGCGGGCGAAGGCCGCCGCGCACCCGATCGAGGAAGTCGGCGCGAGGCTTCGCGCAATGATGCCCTGGATCGGCGCCAACAAGCTCGTCGACAGGGAGAAGAATTAGGGCCCGAAATGAAGTCGGCCCAACCGACTGCACCGAACGCGCATGGCCTTGGCCGGTTGGCTCTTCGGCAACCTGTTCAAACCATTGGCGATCTTGTGCGCGCGCCGACCGGACCCTACCGGTCAAGCTCGCGCGCTTGGGCAAACGCCGGTAGCGAACCGGCGGCTGCCGGACTTCCTGCGGCAAAAAGCCGGAATGCCGGACGCGCCCAGCGGGGAAGCGGTCAAGGCGTTTATCGTGCGCGGCGATCCTGCCCTCGATGCCGAGGCGGTGCGCGGTTTCTGCAGGCGCGAACTCGCCAATTGTAAGGTCCCAAAATTTGTTGAGTTCCGCGATGATTTGCCAAAGTCGAACGTCGGCAAGATCCTGCGCAAGGATTTGCGCGAGGAGGTCCTCCGGGAAAAAGGGCGAGGATCGCACATAATAACCGGACGAATCGCTGGATCGGGCGATAACAAGACCGTGATCTTCGTAACGCAATTCTTCGCTGTCGCGTACAACCCTTCGTGAACTCTCGCCTGAGCCCACGAGTTGCTCATCCTGCGAGCGAATTTCCGAGGAGATCACCCGCACTTGGCCGTCGAGTCCGCATTATTGCAAGCGCCAAAGCAGCTCGACCAGCCCGGCGACATCGCTGTTGCGTCACAACCTAATGTCGTCATTATCGGCGCTGGCTTCGCCGGGCTTTCCGCGGCGAAGGCGCTCGCCAAAGCATCGGTGCAGGTCACGCTCATCGATCGACGGAACTACCATCTATTTCAGCCTCTGCTTTATCAGGTTGCCACCGCCGGCCTCTCTCCCGCTGATATCGCGATGCCGATCCGCAGCATCCTCAGCCGACAACGAAACGCCATCGTTGTCCTCGGACGCGTCATGGCCATCGACACGGCGACGCGCATCGTATCGACCGACAAGAGAGAGCTCCCCTACGACATCCTAATCGTGGCGACGGGAGCACGCCACGCCTATTTCGGTCATGACGAGTGGGAAAGCGTCGCGCTCGGCCTCAAGAAGATCGAGGACGCGACCGGCATCCGGCGGCAGATCCTGCTGTCGTTCGAACTCGCCGAGAATACCGAGGATTTAGAGGAACGGCGGCGGCTATTGAATTTCGTAATCGTCGGCGGCGGGCCAACGGGCGTCGAGCTGGCGGGGGCAATCGCGGAACTCGCGCACAAGGCACTCGCCCGCGACTTCCGCCACATCGATCCACGCCAGGCCCGCATAATCCTAATCGAGGCGGGACCTCACCTCCTCGCGACGTTTCCCGACAAACTCTCATCGGCGGCCCGGCGAGCGCTGCAGCGTCTTGGCGTCGAAGTCCGCGTTGGCGAGGCCGTCACGCAATGCGATGCCTGCGGGGTGGTGGTCGCGGGTGAGCGCATCGAGGCTCGTACGATCTTGTGGGCAGCCGGGGTCACCGCGTCACCCGCAGCAAAGTGGCTCGAAGCGGAGGCCGATCAAGCGGGCCGTGTGCTCGTCAGGCCAGATTTGACGCTACCTGGGCATCCAGAGATTTTCGTGATTGGCGACACGGCTGCAGCCCTCGATGCAACCGGCAAGCCGTTGCCCGGGGTGGCGGCGGTGGCGAAGCAGCAAGGCCTCTATGTGGCGCGCGTCATTCGGGCGCGGCTCAACGGAGTTTCGAGTGTGCCGCTCTTTCGTTATCGCAATTACGGAAACCTCGCGACAGTCGGCCGGAAGATTGCGGTCGCGGATTTTGGCTTCCTTCGATTGAGCGGCCACCTGGCGTGGTGGCTGTGGGGCGCAGTGCACATTTTCTTTCTAATCGGCTTTCGCAATCGGATCGCCATCACGCTGAACTGGCTGTGGGCATATTTTACGTTCCAGCGCGGCTCGAGGCTGATCACCGGACCGACGCCGCTGCCGAGTCAGATCGAGCGTGAAGTGGCAGGCCCAGGGGAATAGGCGATACGGAAGGCCATGTGCAGAGCCTTGAGCCGTTCACCAGCGCAGAAGGCGGGACCCGGCCAGGGCGCCGATAGCAGTGACGAAGCCGATCGCCAGCGAGTACCAGGCCGCCACGAAAAGCGGCGAATCGTCCGGGCAATGCGTGGCGTAGCATGCCGCGCCGATCGCTCCGGCGAGGAGGCCGGCCGCCGCTCCGGCAAGCGCGGGACGCTCCGGCGCGCCTTGACGCAAGGCGAGCAAGGCGGCAACGAGCGGGGCTGCGGCAAGAAACGGGATGCTCTCCAGGCAGGCCTTGGCATTGGTACCGACAAGTCTTTGGCCCCATTCGGCTGCCGGAACAGCGAGGAGTTCCGCCAGGTTGGCGACCGCCAGCAAGGCCGGCACGATCGCCAGCATGAAGGCGGCGCGGCGCACCCCCACGCCAGGCCTTCCGATACGCGAGACCAGCACGCCGGAAAGGGCAGCCAGCAAGAAGGTGAGGCAGAGCTTGAACAGCAGCCGGGGTTCACCGAGCAAGTTCAAAAGATGCGGCCGGAACCCGAGGACCGCGAGATGGAGGCCCAACGCAATCGCGACACTTGGAATCAAGGCAAGCGCCAAGGCCCGGCCCGGCGGCATCGGGCGGACCTCGCCGTCAGCGGCAAGGGCGCGGATGAGATCGCCGGTTCTCACGTCCCCTCCCCATTGAATTTCGCGGCGAGCGCCGCCAATCCGCGATGCAGGGCCACCCGGACGGCTCCGTTGGTCATGGAAAGACGCGCCGCCGCCTCGCTAATCGACGCTCCGTCGACGGCGATAGCCCGCACGACATTGCGCTGTCCGGCTGGCAGGCATTCGAGATGGCGATCGACGTCGGCGACGAGCATCGTTGGTTCGCTCTCGCCGCCGGCCAAGATTTCGGAAAAATCGTCGAGAGGAAGGTCGATCCGGCGGCCGCGCCGGCGCAGCGCGTCGATCATTTTGTGGCGGGCGATCGCCCGAAGCCAGGGCCCAAAGGGGGCATCCTCGTCCCAGCTCTGCCGCTTGAGATGAATGGCAAGCAGCGTTTCCTGCACAACGTCCTCGGCGTCGGTATCGGCCATTCCAGCACGGGCAAGGCCTCGGCGCGCCACCGCGCGAAGCAGCGGCATTAATTGCAATAGTAGACGCCGGTAGGAATCCGCGTCGCCGGCATTGCCGGCACGCATCAGCAGGGCCCACTCCTGTTCTCGTCGATCGCCGCGCAAATCGATCCCGTCGCTCTAATTCGGCCGCCGCTAGCCTCTCGTTACATGTTCCGTGCGGCCTCGTTATCACGTTTTTGTCATGCAAAATATCGGCCTTGAAGCGTAACGCCCACGCTCGCTCCCGCGTAGAAAACGATGTAGAAACGGTGCGCCGTTGCGACGGGCGGGGAGGAAGGACATGTGATTTCCCGCGTCTTTAACCGGATTTCGTTTAAGAAAGGAACCAATCATGATCACAAAAACCGAGATCACCGCGGCCACCCTCGCCGCCGCGTTCGCTCTTCTTGCGGGGCCGGTTTCCGCAGAGCAAATGGGGGGTGACAAGCCAGGGAAGGAAAAGTGCTATGGAGTCGCGCTCAAGGGACAAAATGATTGCGCGGCGGGAGCGGGCACCAGCTGCGCCGGGACATCGAAGGTCGATAACGACGGCAAAGCCTGGAAATATGTCCCGAAGGGAACGTGCGAAACGATGAAGACCCCGAGCGGCATGGGTTCCCTCAAGCCCAGCAAGTCTTGAGGCGCAGCCGGGGCACGCGGCATCCGCGCGCCCCTTTTTTGCATTGCCGAGACAACCGCTCGAAGGCGAGTTACGGAGAATGATCCATGCGGGTTGCGCAGCTTCCCTTGCGTGCCGGCGCGAGCTTTAAGCCCGAGCATTTCGCCGCCATTTCCGCTGCGCCGCAGCCGCTCGGCTTTTTCGAGGTCCATGCCGAAAATTATATGGGCGCAGGGGGCACCCCGCATGCGCAGTTGGGATTTCTGCGGGACCATTATGCGCTTTCCGTGCATGGCGTCGGACTCAACATCGGTTCAAGCGAGCCGCTCGATCGCGCGCATCTTGCTCGGCTGAAGGAGCTTTGCAACCGCTATCAGCCGGAGTGTTTTTCAGAGCATCTGGCGTGGTCTTCGCACGCCGGATTTTTTTTCAACGATCTCCTTCCGCTGCCCTATTCAGAACGAAATTTGCGTTCGGTGATCGACCATATCGACGAAGCGCAGACCGCGCTTCAACGCCGCCTGCTCCTCGAAAACCCCGCGACCTATGTGCGCTTCAAACGGAGCACGATCCCGGAGACGGAGTTTCTGACGGCGCTCGCGCGCGCGACCGGCTGCGGTCTGCTTCTAGACGTCAATAACGTTTTCGTTTCGGCGCGCAATCATGCAACTAGCGCGAGCGCCTATCTCGAAGCTTTTCCTCTCGACCTCGTCGGCGAGCTTCATCTTGCCGGTCATTTCGAAACCAAGGACGGCCAAGGATCGCCGCTGTGCATCGATGCGCATGGATCGCCCGTCGTCGAGGAAGTCTTCGCCTTGTTCGACAGCGTGATCGCCCGCGCCGGGCCGTTGCCGACGTTGATCGAATGGGACAATGGCGTGCCAGAGTGGCCGGTGCTGCGCGCCGAAGCGCTCGCCGCACAAGAGCGCCTCGATCGAGCGCGGCGTATCCGTGCCGCACCGGCCGCGGCTTGAAGGAGCCCCGCGACGCCATGCAAACCTGGCAAAGCGATTTCGCCCGCGCGCTGCGCGACCCGGATTTGGTGCTTCCTCAGGGCGTGACCTCGTATAATTCGGAGGCGCCGCAAGAACGCTTCGCGGTCTATCGCAACAATGTCATGGTGGGCCTCGTTGGTGCGTTGGAAGCGCGCTTTCCGGCGACGCGCAAAATTGTCGGCGAGGATTTCTTCAACGGCGCCGCGAAATCATTCGCCGCCACGCAGCCGCCGCGCTCGCCCTTGATGATGTTTTATGGCGACGCATTTCCCGCTTTCCTGGCGGACTTCGAACCGGCGTGGGAATTACCCTATCTCGCCGACGTCGCAAGGCTTGAAGCGGCCCGCACGCGCGCCTACCACGCCGCCGAGGCAAAACCTTTGACGCTGGCCGCGCTTTCTGGCGGCCTCCCTGAGGCACTGGCCGGCATGCGGTTCATTTTGCACCCCTCGGTTGAAATTGTCGCGTCTGACTACCCAATCGTCACGATCTGGGCGATGAATTCCGGCGAGATCGACCTTGCGCCCGTAACCGATTGGCGTGGCGAGGATGCGCTTGTTTCGCGCCCCGGCCCCGATGTCGAGGTTCGCCGCCTGCCATCCGGCGGCAAGACTTTTTTGCAAAACCTCGCCGCTAGAAATCCGATCGGAGAGGCGGCCGCGGCGGCGCTCGCCTCCAACCCAAGCTTCGATCTTGCCGCTAATCTCGCGGCTCTATTCGCGGGGCTCGCGATCGAAATGACAAACGAACGCTTCGCAGTGCGCCAGCCATGATCCGCGTTCCGACAACTCACCAGGGCAAGCCATCGGGGCTGCCCGGCGCGATGCTCGCTGGCGCCGCCATCCTCGACAAAATTCCGCAATCCTTGATCTCGCTCGCGGCGCGAATTTTTCCGGCCGCCGTATTTTGGCGGTCGGGTCAGACCAAGGTCGAAGGGTTGCACGTCACGGACAGCGCTATCACGTTGTTCCAAAATGACTATAAGCTTCCGCTGATCGACCCCGCGCTGGCCGCGAACATCGCCGCCTTCAGCGAGCATTTTTTTCCGGTATTGCTCGTCATCGGACTGGCCAGCCGCTTGTCCGCGCTTGCCCTCCTCGGCATGACCGCGGTTATCGAAATTTTCGTCTATCCCTATGCCTGGCCGGAGCAAGGCGTCTGGGCGGCCTGTTTTCTCGTCGTCATCGCCCGCGGCCCAGGCATCTTTTCCCTCGACTATCTTTTGGCAAGACGTTGGTCGCGCGGCGAGAAGCGCCTTAGCCGATAGCATTTATAAGGTGTTCACAACAGATCGAAGCTCCTCCCGCCAGATGGGGACGTGGAACGGTCTGGGCGACCGAGTCAGGGACCCTTATTCCCAGTCGATCCTGTGCTCCCAGAGCCAATTGTCGGCGTTCTTCCCGAAGAGCCCCAGGACTACGCGCATCATGAGTTCCCGTATTTTCTGTTCAAGCGGCCCGACAATGGTCTTGTCGTGGCCGCGCCGGCGCCCTTCGGCCACAACCTTTTCGGCGCGCGGCTTGCGATCACTCTCGAATCGAGCAAAAGCTTCGTGGTAGGTACGGCTGTCGCGCATGAGCTTCGCCAAGTACATGGCGTCCTCGAGCGCCATCGAGGCGCCCTGACCGGCGTTAGGGCTCACGGCGTGCGCCGCGTCGCCAATCAGGATGACCCTTCCTTTGTGCTAGCTCGGCAGGGATAGGACGTCATACACATTAATTCGGAATATGTTATCGGTGTTCCGCGGGAACGATGGAATGGGCTCTTGATAATCGCCGAAGCGTTGGAGCATCTCGTCCCTGATCGTGTCGAGATCGATGTGCTGCAGTTCGTCCCGCGTAAACTCCTTCTCGCGAAAAAGATTCGTCCACCACATTGCGGTCCCAGTGTCTCCCCCGCAGTAACCAAAAAATCCCTGCCGCCCGAACACCAATGTCATCGTGCTCGATTGGAATGAGGGCACCGCCGCGAGCGGCGTAAATCCGCCGATGCCGATGAGGCCGGTATAGGAGGCTTCGGCGCGAGGCAGGATCTGCTCGCGCGTGGCGGAGCGTACTCCGTCGGCGCCAATGAGAATGTCGCCCGCAGCGCTGGTTCCGTCTTCAAAGTGGGCGATCACTCTGTCCCCATTGTCGTCGATAGACGACAGCCGCTTTTGATACTCCACCTGGATCTCCTGCCGCCGCATCTCGGCGGCAAGGGCTTCGAATAGTGCGGCGCGGGACATAGCCGTTACTGGCTCGCCGAACCGTTTCGGATCGGCAGTTGGATAGCGGGCGAGGAGCGCGCCGCTGGCGTTTCTGAACGCGTACTCCGTAGTGATGCTCCCTTTCACCTTGATGGCCTCCGCCAGGCCGAGGGCGGCGAGCACGCGCATGCCGTTCGGGGCAAGCGCCAGCCCTCCACCCGCACCTTCTACAAACGGGTAAGCTTCAAAAAGCGAGGAGGAAACGCCAGCTTTCTTGAGGAAGAGCGCCAGGGCGGGGCCAGCAACGCCGCCGCCGATTATGAGCGCATGGAGGGCTTTGCTTTGCATATCGAAACCCGTGGTTCGATTCAGTCAGATTGACGGGTAGAGATGCATGCCGGCGCAGCTCCAAGACACCAGGCAAGGATTCCTTTTTGCACATGCAGCCGGTTCTCGGCTTCGTCGAAGACGACGGACTGCGGACCGTCGATCACATCGTCGGTGACCTCCTCGCCGCGATGGGCCGGCAAGCAATGCATGAAGATCGCGTCCTTGCCCGCGGCGGCCATCAGTTTCGCGTTGACCTGATAGGGCGCAAGCAAACCACGGCGAAACGCCTCGTCCACGTCGCCCATCGAAACCCAGCAATCCGAGATGACCGCATCCGCTCCCTGCACCGCCTCACGGGGATCGTGGATGAGCTTGACGCGGGCACCCGAGCCGCGTGCCCAATCGACGAGCCCGGCTTGTGGATCGAGCCCGGCGGGGGTCGCGACATGTAGCGAAAAATCGAATCGCTGCGCGGCGTGGACCCAGCTCGCGAGCACATTATTGGCGTCGCCGCTCCAGGCGACCGTGCGCCCCTTGATAGGGCCTTTCTTTTCCTCGAAAGTGAGGATGTCCGCCATCACCTGACAGGGATGCGAGCGCTTGGTCAAGCCATTGATCACCGGCACGCCGGCATGGCGGGCGAGCTCGATCATCGCGGCATGATCGAGTATGCGAATTAAGATCGCATCGACGAAACGCGACAGAACGCGTGCCGTATCGGCGATGGTCTCGCCCCTGCCGAGTTGCATTTCCTGGCCGGTCAACATGATCGTTTCGCCGCCAAGCTCGCGCATCGCAATGTCGAAGGACACCCTCGTCCGGGTCGACGGTTTGTCGAAGATCATCGCCAATACCTTGCCGGCGAGCGGCCGATCCGGCGGGCTCTGTCCCTTGCGGCGCCGCGCCTTCATGCGGGAGGCGGCGTCGAGAATGCGCCGGAGGTCGGCCGCCGGAACTTCCGAAAGATCGAGAAAATGCCGCGGTGCCGGGGATGCGCCTTGGCTTTCTGGTGTGCTCATCCGGCCTTCCCGCTTAGTTTCGCGGACGAGGTTTCCGGTTTGCCAGATTCGATCCGTTGGCAGGCGGCGTCGAAACGCGCGACGGCTTCGAAAATCTCCTCCTCGCCGATGATCAGCGGCGGCAGCAGACGCGCGACGTTCTCGGCCGCGGGAATGACGAGGACTCCTTCGGCCCGCGCGGCGGCGGCGAAATCGTTGACCGGGACCCGTAATGCGATGCCCTGCATGAGACCTTCGCCGCGAACCTCCGAGATGATCTCGCCATGCCGGTCCTTTAGCCCGGCGAGGCTTTGTTTGAGCGTCACGCCCATCGCGGCGACGTGCCCGATAAAGCCTGGCGCCAGCACCACGTCGAGCACCGCATTGCCGATGCTCGCCGCGAGTGGATTGCCGCCCAACGTCGTGCCATGGGTGCCAACGGTCATCCCCTTCGCCGCATCACGGGTCGTCAGAAAAGCGCCAAGTGGAAATCCGCCGCCGATGCCCTTGGCGATCGCCATGATGTCCGGCGCGACGCCAAAGAGTTCGTAAGCAAAGAGCTTGCCGGTGCGGCCGATTCCGGTCTGCACCTCGTCGAACATCAAAAGGAGCCGGTGCTTGTCGCAAAGCTCGCGCAGGTCCCGCAGGAATCCCGGCGGCGCGACACGGATTCCGCCCTCGCCCTGAATCGGTTCGATCAAAATGGCGCCGGTTTGCGGACCGATCGCGGCTTTCACAGCCTCGATATCGCCGAAGGCAACTGTTTCGAAGCCCTCGACCCTGGGACCGAAGCCCTCGAGATATTTGGGATTGCCCGCGGCGGCGATCGTCGCGAGCGTGCGTCCGTGAAAAGCCCCGGCGAAAGTGACTATGCGGAATTTTTCCGGATGCCCGCCCGCCGATTGATATTTGCGCGCTGTCTTGATCGCGCCTTCGACGGCTTCAGCTCCGGAATTGGTGAAAAATACGTAGTCGGCGAAACTGACCTCGACGAGGCGCCGGGCCAGGCGTTCCGCTTGCGGGATCTCGAACAGATTGGATGTGTGCCAGATTTTCGCGCCCTGCTGATTGAGCGCGGCGACGAGATGAGGGTGGCCATAGCCGAGCGATGCCACGGCGATGCCGGCGCCGAAATCGAGAAACCGCTCGCCGGCGGTCGAGGTCAGCCAGGCGCCATCACCCCGCTCGAAGGCGAGGTTGATGCGGGCATAGGTGGGAAGCATTGGCGAGGTCACTCTGTCACTCCGGGATACTGGTCAAAGCAAGCATTCCCACACCGGGTAACTCTGGGAGAAACCTGGGTTAAGTTCTGATCATTCTCTAAGAGCATGGACTGCGGATGGCGCCCTTCACCGGCCGTACCTCCGCAATCGCTTGGGAAGCGATTGCTCCGCCACCAATCTAGGCGTGATAGAAACTTTGGCCAGCTTCGTCCCTTGCGCAAATCTTCGCCTCTTTAACGGGGAGCGCGATTCGAAAGCGGGACCAGCGATCATTCCTTTGGACCGTTAATATACCTCCCGCCGGGACTTCGCCATTCGCGCCAAGTGAGCAAATGGCGCCGGCGGGCACTCGTTGAAACGGCCTATTTGGGCGGCGGCGCGGGCGTGGCGGGCTTCGCGGCGTCCGGCTTGGCCGCTTCGAGGCGCTTGCGCTCCTCTTCGGCGCGCTTTTGCAATTCCTCCTGTAACTTTTTTTGTTGCTCTTCGAGGACCTTCGGATCGATGGCCGGTCCTTCGAAGGCCCTGCCGAAACCCGCCACCGGGATCGCGAAGGTAATTTCATTGTTGGCTTGGTTCTTGACCTTGACACTCAAAATCGAACCCTTCTTGATCTGGTCGATCGTCGCGCCTTTGACCTTCGCTTCGGCGAAACATCCGTTGGGGAAGCAGATTTCAAAACTGCCCCCAAGCTCTGCCTTTAGGTCGTCATCGATCCAGAACCGGAAGCCCGGCCGCAACATCAGGCCGACCGGCACCAGAAGGCGAATGATACGGGTATCATCGCCTTTGATGTCGTAGATGGCGAGTGCCAAGACCGGCGGCTGCCCGGCCTGCGAGCTGAAATCGCGAGTCGTGTAACAAATGTCCTTGTTAGCCGCCGGATCCCGGCCGCAGACCTTGGTCCAGTCGTTTTGCGTCGGCACCAGATCGATCTTGACTGGGCCTTGCGGGGCCGCCGGCGCCGGCGCCGCTTGATCCTGAGCGGGCTGGGCCGGAGCGGGTTGCGCCGGGGCGGGCGCTGCGGGAGCGGGGTGCGCGGGCTTCTTCGCCTGCGCGAAGGCGCCGGTCCCGGCAAGCAGAAGAAGGCTAGCCAAGCCGGCTGCGCCGAGGCGTTTCAACGAGAAGGGCATCAAATTTCCTTTCCAATGATAGGCCTGTCACAACCGCCTTCGCTCCGGCCACAAGGCGACGGCAATCGATGCGGCAATGAAACCACCCTTGCGGACGCGCCGGGCGCGAGGATCGCCGTCAAGACCGGCGCAAGGCTGCACGCCTGCACATCGGTGTTAGCGCTTCGGTAAGCATTATAGCGCTGGCTTGCAAGCCCGGAGCGGGTTTCAACCGTGCCAGACCAAGAGAGTGAGGTTTGCGGCCAAAGCGTGGAGCAAAGCCTCGCGGGCCCCGCCGCGAAAAGCATGGCTGGAGATGCAATGTGCTCGGTGGCGGCAACCCGCAATAGACAACCCCCGTTGTCACCGCGGCTGGTTGACTTCAATCATGATAGGGGTGTCTGGTTTGCCAAGAAGCCTATTGTTGAGACGCGCAACGGCGAAAAGCCGCGCGACCCCCTCCGCTAGGCCGGGATCGTACCGCCATAGGCGCAACCGCTCCCCCCGAATCCAATGGCTTGGACCGGGGCGGACAATAAAAAAAGCGCCTCGCGCCGGGATTGCCCCCGTTCTCCGGGGCCGCCTGGTTTTGCAGCTACTAGGCCGTCCGGCCCGCCACTCTTTCGGTCGTCGCGAATTCCGTAAGTCAAGGTGGCGCGGCCACTTGCGCGGCCGCGCGCTTATAGATTCACGAGACCCAAATTTTCACGAGGATAAGCTGGAAGACGATGGTGAAAATGAGTAAGCCGTTGACAATGGCGACTGCGTGATCGTTCATGGTCCTCTCCCGGTCGGGTATTAATCTTGGCGCCGCGATTTCGCGGTCGCACGGGTTTAGTCGAGCTTTTTGCCGGAAAAGTCAAGACTGCTCCGGCAAAAACGACGTTAAGCCTTGCCGGGACTCTGCCGCGGTGGCAGCCGATTTGGCTGCGGCGGCGCGTGCCCAGCGTCACGAAAGCAACGACGCGGCGATATTCATAGATCATTTTCCAACCTAAAGGAAGCGTTATTCAAGAGCCCGCTCGCGCCGCCATTGGGCGGAATTCGGATCGATTCGCCAAATTGCGCCAATGACACATCGCTTACTTCGGGTCGCTGCACTAGCTCTCGCCGCTTTTGCGGTGGTTCTTCGCGCCACCTGTTGCGCCACCCTTGCGGCGGAAGCGACCCCGCTGGCCGGGGCGCCAGCCATCGCCATGCACGGCAGCCCCGCCCTAAGCGACGGCTTCGATCATCTGCCCTATGCCGATCCCGCCGCGTTGAAAAGCGGCCGTCTGACCATCGGATTTCTCGGTACTTTCGATAGTCTCAATCCGTTCAATCTGAAGGCCGGATCGACCGCGCAGGGATTGAACGCCAATGTCTTCGAGACCTTGATGACGCGCTCTCTCGACGAGCCTTTCACGCTTTACGGATTGATCGCGCAAACCATCGAGACGGACGCCGATCGCACTTTTGCGACCTTCAGGCTCGATCCGCGCGCGCATTTCTCGGACGGCGTGCAGATCACTTCGGCCGACGTCCGGTTCACCTTCGACCTCCTGAAATCCAAGGGGCGGCCGCAGCAGCGTGCGGCTTATTCTCTCGTCAAATCGGTGGAAACGCCGGACGAGCTGACAATCCGCTACGATCTTTCTGGCATCGGTGACCGGGAAATGCCGCTCACTCTCGCGCTTATGCCGGTGTTGCCGCGCCACAAGGCCGATCCCGCGAAATTCGACGACGCTAGTCTCGCAATCCCAACTGGCTCCGGACCCTACCTTGTCGCCGATGTCAAGCCTGGCGAACGCATCGTTCTGCGTCGCGATCAAGATTACTGGGGCAAGGACCTGCCGGTTCGCCGCGGCCTATTCAATTTCGATGAGATCGACATCGAATATTTTCGCGACGCCAACAGTCTCTTCGAAGCATTCGCGGCCGGGCTTCTCGATTTTCGCGAGGAGACCAATCCGGCGCGCTGGTCGAATGCTTACGATTTCCCCGCCATCCGCGATCGCAGGGTCGTCCGGGAAGTCTTGCCGGCCGGAGGGCCCAAGGGGATGGAGGGATTTGTCTTCAATCTGCGCCGGCCGCTCTTTGCCGATAGCAGGGTTCGCGAGGCGCTGGGGCTGGTTTTCGATTTCGAATGGGTCAATTCCAATCTTTATGACGGGCTCTACAAACGAACGACGAGTTTTTTCGACGATTCCGAACTTGCCTCGACCGGGCGCGCGGCGAGCGCCGCCGAGCTTGCCCTGCTCGCGCCGTTTCCAGGCGTGGTTCGCGCCGATATTTTGGAAGGCCGCTGGCGGCCGGCCGCGACCGACGGTTTGGGAGCGGATAGGACGCAGCCCAAGCGCGCCCTCGCGCTTTTGAAGGCGGCGGGTTACCAGCTCGACGGTGGCCGCCTGACCAAGGGGGGGGAGAATTTGTCCTTCGAGATCATGGTAAAGGACAGAAATCAGGAGCGCCTCGCCCTCAATTACGCGGATTCGCTTGGCCGGATCGGGGTCACGGCGAAGGTCCGGCTCGTCGACGAAGTGCAATATCAGAGGCGGCGGCAGAAATTCGATTTCAATATGATGATCGGAAGCTGGCTTGCGTCCGCTTCGCCCGGCAACGAGCAGCGCTCACGCTGGGGCTCGGCAAGCGCGGGTCAGGAAGCCTCGTTCAATCTCGCCGGGGTCCAATCGCCGGCAGTCGACGCCATGATCAACGCACTGCTGGCGGCCAAAACGCAAGAGGATTTTGTTGCCGCCGTGCGCGCGTACGACCGCGTGCTCCTCTCTGGCTTCTATATAGTTCCGCTGTTTCATGCCCAGGACCAATGGATCGCGGCGTCCGCCAAGCTTGCGCGGCCGCATAACCTGCCGCGCTACGGTCCGGCCTCGGGCGGCGCCACCCTCGACACATGGTGGCGAAAAGAGCCTTGAAGGCAACAATTGCCCAGGCACGGTCAAGGTTCAGGCCACATGTCAAAGGCGCCACGCCTGCCTGCGACACCAGAACGAGAACCATGCGATGCTCATTATTTCTTTCCTGGCGATCCTTGTGCTGCTCTTTCTGCTGACCGGCGTGCGGATCGCTAAGCAATATGAAAGGGCGGTGATCTTCCGGCTCGGCAAATATGCCCGCACCTCGGAGCCGGGTCTCTATCTGCTCATTCCGATCATCGAGTGGCAATGGACGATCGACATGCGCACGATGACAACAGCGGTCGAACAGCAGGAGGCGATCACCAAGGACAATGTGCCGATCAAGATCAACGCGGTGATCTGGCGCAGGACGATCGATCCCAAACGGGCCGTCATCGAGGTTGTCAATGTCGGTGATTCGGTTGTCCAGGTCGCGCAAACGGCGCTGCGCAATGTTATCGGCCAGCATACGCTCGACGACGTGCTGAAGGAGCAGGAGGCGATAGCGAGGGCACTGCAGAACTCAATTGACAACGTGACGGAGCCCTGGGGCGTCAAGGTCGAGCGGGTCCAGATGAAGAATGTCGAGATCCCCGAATCCATGCAGCGCGCGATGGCGCAAGAGGCCGAGGCGCTGCGGGAAAAGCGCGCCCGCCAGATCAAGGCGCAGGCGGAAGTCGAAGCCGCGGCGCTGCTGCGGCAGGCGGCGGAAATCATCATGCAAAGTCCGGCCGGGCTCGAATTGCGCCGGATGCAAATGATGACCGAGGTTGGCGCCGAGCAAAACACCATGATGATCGTCATGATGCCGAGCGAATTCGTCGACATGGCACGGGGGATTGCGCGACGCGCAAGGGGCGGCGCGTCGGGGCAAAGTTAGGAAAGCGGGTTGGCTGCAAGACCGCCGCCGCAGGACGAAGATGGCGCCGCGCCCGATGATTCCATGACGCCAACGCCGGCCCACTTGGCAGGCGCCAAGCTCTGGCGCATGATCGAGACAACGCGCAAAAATATTTCCGTGGCGGCGCGGCGCACAAGAAGCAACTTGATGACCCATAAATTATTGCGAGAAATTATTGCAAGGCCCGGCCGTTTCATATTCTCCTTGAAGGCACTTGCTTGACACCCATTACCCCCCCTGCCATATCGCGGGCGCTTCGGCCGCTTGCAGCAATCCGGGGCGGAGTAGCTCAGCTGGCTAGAGCAGAGGAATCATAATCCTTGTGTCGGGGGTTCGAGTCCCTCCTCCGCTACCATCTTTCCCCACACTCCTTTGACGCCGTTCGGGTAGGCCTTTTCGCCCAGGAGGGCGGTCAGGCGTCCTGCTATCTCGACCTCGACCCCTCCAGACTTCGACGGGGCACGGAACACGGTGACGCTTTCGACCAAATCACGCATGGCCTCAGCGCTTTCCGAGTCGCCTGCCATGATCCCCCCGGCCAGGGCCTCTTGAAGGCGTGTGAGTTGCTCCTCGTAGCGCATCAGCATCGCTGGGTGCAGCGCGATCACCTCGGTCAGCGGCGACGACGCTTCGAGTTCAGTAGTGACGCGCTTGCGTTCTACATGGAGAGCGGTCGACCGCGGCCCGAGCACGGCAGGATCGCCATGGCCCCTCGCGATTGCGTCAACCAGCCGGTCGATTTCTCGCGTGAGCTCGTCAAGCCGCCGTTCTAGCCTTATGTGTTTGGCATCGGCCTCGGCTGCGAGGCGTTTCCGCTCCTCATGATACATTCGAACGTATTCGGCGATCACGTCCGGGTGACGCATCTCCGCCTTCAATCCATTGAGAACGGCCGTCTCGACAGTGTCGAGGTAGAAGGTTTTCGGATCCTGGCAAATGCCGCTCTCTGTTGCCGCGGAACAACGGATGCGGATGCGGCCGGATTTGTCCTTGCCATTCGTGGACATGCCTGCTCCGCAAGCGCCGCATCTCAGCAAGCCCGACAGCATATGCCTGGGCCGGCGCTGCTGGCTCGGATGCGTGAGGCTGCGGGCCTCCTTGCGTTTCCGCGCCGCTTCGAACAATTCCCGAGGAATGATGGTGAGTTCGGGCACTTCGGCGGTTTGCCACTCGCTTTTCGGATTGGGACGGGAGATGCGCTTGCCGGTGTCTGGATCCTTCACCATGCGAACCTTGTTCCACACGAGGCGACCGGAATAGAGCTCGTTCTGCAGCAGTCCCGTCCCTCGCTGCATATTGCCATTGATGGTTGACGCGTTCCATGCCCGCCCGCGAGGGGGCGGCACCTGATCCCGGTTCAGATCATGGGCGATGTCGCGTGGCGTGCGGCCGTCGACATACCCGCTGAAAATTCGGCGCACAATTTCCGCCTCTGCCTCGACGATCATGCGTTTGCCCGCATCACCAGGCAGGGGAACATAACCATAGGTCAACCCGCCGGCGCTGAGTCCTTGGCCAACGCGGCCCGATTGGCCTCGCCGAACCTTGTGAGCATTATCTTCGCGATAGAGCTGACCGACCAAGCCGCGAAGCCCGACCAATACGGTATTGACCACGCCCTCATGGACTGCACGGATCTCAATCCCCAAAAAGGACAGCCGCTTGTGAATGCCGGCGAGGTCCTCCATGTCACGGGAGAGTCGGTCCAGCGCTTCGACGATGACTATGTCAAACGCGTGTTCGCGCGCTTGGTCCATAAGCCCTAGCAAGCCGTCGCGTCCTAGAATAGAACCACCCGAGCGGGCACGATCGTCGAAGGTAACGACAATACGCAAGCCCTCTCGTTCGGCGTACTTGCGACAGAGCGTAAGCTGGTCTGCGATCGATCGCTCATCCTGAAGATCGGTCGAGAAGCGGGCGTATATCGCGGCTCGATTCATTATCCCGGGCCTTCCTGGCTTGCTCACGCGCATGATCTTCTCGCGCGGCCTGGCGTGCGAGGGCGCGTGCGAGACGCAGAATCGCCTTATCTGGCTCGACTTGCAAGGCCTGCTGATCGCGCTTCACCAAGATACCGAAAATCGCTGCAAAAGCCACCGGGTTGGAGCGGATAGCGCAATACGCCTCCGTCTCGAACTGATGATGCCAACGTGTTTGACCTAACGGAAGTCGATCAGTTGATGGATCGCAGAAGGGGATAGCGCAGCGCAATATTCGGATGGGCACTGAGCTCCGATTGAAGATGGCAGCCGCACCGTAAAAACCGCTACGGATGAGGTTTTGTTCTTATTTCGTGCGGCGTAGCCTGAGACCTTCGGATTACGGCTCCGGGTCAGGCGCGTCCGGAGCGGTCATTCGAGAGAGTAAGAGATCGGCCGGGTCGGCACTGACGGGTTGGAGGTCGCGAGAGAGGCTCGCGGCTCCCGTCGCGGAGATCCGCGATGTCACGTTCAGCTGTTCGCGCTCGTGTTGGTCAGGACCGGACGAGCCTCTATGCCGAAATCACCGACAAGATCGTCGCCGAGTTGGAGGTCGGTCGCGCGCCCTGGGTGCAGCCTTGGGGCACAGCGGCGGCGAAGGCGCCGCTCGCCATGCCAAAAAACGCCGCCACCGGCCGTCGCTATTCGGGGATCAACGTGCTGATCCTCTGGGGCGCGGTGGTCCAGCGTGGCCTCGCGGGACAGAGCTGGCTCACTTTCCGGCAGGCGCTCGACCTGGGCGGTCATGTTCGCAAGGGCGAGAGCGGGACGACGGTCGTCTACGCCGACCGTTTCGTACCCGACAAAGAGAAGGCCCGCGCTCGCGAGCAGGGGCAAGAGCCGCTGACGATCCCATTCCTCAAACGCTTCACCGTCTTCAACACGGACCAATGCGAGGGCCTGCCCGAGGCCGTCGTAGCGAGCGCGCTGCCCCGGCCTGAAGGCCTGATTCTGCCCGAGGTCGAAGCTCTGATCTGGGCGAGCGGCGCGGATCTACGTCTCGACGGAGATCACGCCTTCTACCATGTTGGACGCGACTTCGTTCAAGTTCCGCGCCCTGAAGCCTATTTCGAACGGATCAACTGGCATCGAACCGCGCTCCATGAATTGGGTCACTGGTCAGGAGCAAAACATCGGCTTAACCGCGATCTCACCGGCGGCTTTGGGTCAGACAGCTATTCGAGGGAAGAGTTGATCGCCGAAATGACTGCGGCCTTCTGCTGCGCCTCGCTCGGCATCGCGCCATCGGTGCGTCACGCCGACTATATTGGCTCATGGCTCGAGGTTTTGCGCGACGATGACCGCGCCATCCTCCGTGCGGCGAGCGCCGCGTCAAGGGCTGCCGATTATCTTTTGGCGTTCGGCCCAGGGGCTGTACAGGCCGAGGGCTACGGCGACAACGAAAAGGACGCGCCATGACCCACGGTTGCGTAGAACCAAGTCGTCGTCTTTTCGGCTTCTCGGGTCTGCGGGGAACTGCTCCGATATTCGGTGTGGCGGCTACGTCCCGAGAGGAAAAGGCCGGAGGGGATTTTCGTGACGGGTTGGAGGTCGAGAGAGAGTCTCCCGGCCGCCCGTCGCGGAGAATATCGATATGGCTACGGCCGTTCAGAAGATCACCCTCAGCGCATCGCGCGACATCCCCTTCAACAAGTTGATGCCCAGTCAGGCGAATGTCCGGCGCGTCAAGGCCGGCGTCTCGATCGAGGAGCTGGCTGAGGATATCGCCCGCCGCACCCTGCTGCAGAGCATCACTGTGCGCCCCATCCTCGACGCGGAGGGTGCGGAGACCGGCATGTTCGAGATCCCGGCCGGCGGCCGGCGTTATCGGGCGCTGGAAATGCTGGTGAAGCAGAAACGCCTTGCGCGGTCCGCGCCGATCCCTTGCGTGGTCCGCACGGGCGGTATCGCCGAGGAGGACAGTCTCGCCGAGAACGTCCAGCGTGCGCCGCTGCACCCGCTCGACCAGTTCCGCGCATTCCTCGCGCTTCGGGAAAAAGGCCAGAGCGAGGAGGAGATCGCCGCGGCCTTCTTCGTCGCCGTTGCGGTGGTGAAGCAGCGGCTGCGTCTGGCCGCCGTGTCACCGAAGCTGCTTGATGTTTATGCCGAGGATGGCATGACGCTCGATCAGCTCATGGCCTTCTCGGTCAGTCCCGACCATGAGCGCCAGGAGCAGGTCTGGGAGGCAATCCAGCGCTCCTACAACAAGGAGCCCTATCAAATCCGCCGGATGCTCACTGAAGGGGCGGTCCGCGCCTCTGACAAGCGGGCGCAATTTGCCGGCGCGGAGTATGCCGCAGCTGGCGGCGCCGTGATCCGCGATCTGTTCCAGCATGACGATGGCGGCTGGCTACAGGATGTCAGCCTGCTCGAGCGTCTCGCCGGCGAAAAGCTCGCGCGCGACGCCGAAGCAGTCCGCGCCGAAGGCTGGAAATGGGTCGACGTCGCGACCGGCTTTTCTTACGGCCACACGTATAGTCTGCGCCTTATCGTAGGCGAACAGGCGCCGTTAACCAAGAAGGAGACCGCGACGGTCGAAGCGCTGAGGGCCGAGGCCGAACAACTCGAAGAGGCCCACGTGGACGCGGATGAGTTCCCCGAGGACGTTGACCAGCGCCTCGCCGAGATCGCAACCAGCCTTGCCGCGATCGAAGAGCGGCCGGTTATTTACGAGGCGTCCGATATCGCGCGGGCCGGCGCGTTCGTCAGCATTGATGGATCGGGCCGGCTGCGTATCGAGCGCGGCTATGTCCGCCCCGAGGATGAGGCGCCGGTCGCGGCCCCCGAGGCGTCCGAGCCCGAATCAGAAGGGGAGAGAGACCTCGCCTACCCACAGGCCACCGCCTCTAGCACTGCGCCGGTCGACAATGGCACTGACCAGCCGGAACCCCCGGAAGAAGACGAAGGCATCCGGCCACTTCCAGATAAGCTGCTGACCGAGCTTACGGCCCATCGCACACTTGCGCTGCGCGAGGCGATCGGCAACGATCCCGCGACCGCGTACCTCGCAGTGCTGCACGTTCTCTGCCTCAAGCTTTTCTACCGCTACGGCTCCGACTCCTGCCTGGAGATCGAACCGAAGAGCGTCATGTTCGGCAGCCAGGCGCCCGGACTGGGCGACACGCCGCTGGCAGCGCGCGTCGATGCGCGTCATCACGGATGGATCGAGCAGCTTCCCGATGAGCCCGGCGACTTGTGGGATGCGCTGACGTTGTTCGACACCGACAGCCGTGAAGCGCTGTTCGCCCACTGCGTCTCCCTCACGGTCAACGCGGTCCACGAGGCGTGGAATCGCCGCCCGAAGGCACTTGCCCATGCGGATCGCCTTGCCGAGGCCGTGTCGCTCGACATGGTCGAGGCGGGCTGGTCACCGACCGTCGACAACTTTTTCGGCCGGGTGACCAAGGCGCGCATCCTCGACGCGGTGCGGGAAGCGAAGGGCGAGGCAGCAACGCAGCTCATCGATCATCTTAAGAAGGGCGACATGGCCGTTGAGGCCGAACAGCTCCTCGCGGGTTCGGGCTGGCTGCCCGAGCCGCTGCGCACGCCGGGCCATGTCCCGCCGGTTGGCGGAACCGAGGAGGCGAGCGCGTATGTCGATGCGCCGGTCGTAGCATCGGCGGCTACCGGAAACGAAACGGCTATCGACGTGGTTGCGGATGAAGCCGAAACTGGCGATCGGCCGGCGGACACAGAGGCCGTTGCCGCCGAATAGGCCCAAGCCCCCAGGGCATCTCCGGAGGGACCCGTCCACAAAGACGGGTCCCTTTCGTTGTGAAGGGCACGCTCATGTCAAGTTCAGCATCCGAACTGGCGCACCGTCTCGCGCGCGATGCGGAGGCGGTGTGCCGTCACTATCTCTCTAACGGCCGCCGCGAGGGCCGGTACTGGCTGGTCGGCGACGTTCGAAACGCGCCCGGTCGCTCCATGTTCGTCCGGCTGAAAGGACCGGAATCCGGCAAGGGTGCGGCCGGCAAATGGACCGACGCGGCAACCGGCGATCACGGCGATCTCCTCGATGTTATCGGCGAAAGCTGTGGCTTTGTCGATTTCCACGACGTCGCCATTGAGGCCCGGCGCTTCCTCAGCCTGCCTCGACCAGAGCCGGAACCAGACCTGGGATGCCAACAGCGACCGTCATTGGCCCCAACCGGATCGCCGGAATCGGCACGCCGTCTATTCGCAATGTCGGAGCCGATTACGGGCACAATCGTAGAGGCGTATTTGCGCAAACGCGGCATCACGGCGTTGCACGGAACCGGAAACCTTCGTTTCCACCCACGTTGCTACTACCGGCCCGATTGTCATTCGCCGACCGAGACCTGGCCCTCGATGATTGCCGCCGTGACCGATCTCGACGGCAGGATCACCGGGGCGCACCGCACCTGGCTCGACCGGTCTGGGCGGGACAAGGCGCCGATCGACACGCCCCGGCGGGCGATGGGACATCTCCTCGGCAACGCCGTCCGTTTCGATGTGGCGCACGATGTCATGGCGGCTGGCGAAGGCATCGAGACCATGCTGTCGCTCCGATGCGTCATACCCACCATGCCGATGGTGGCCGCACTTTCGGCCGCGCATCTGGCCGCCATCCTGTTCCCGGCAACGCTGTGCCGCCTCTACATCGCCCGCGATGACGATCCGGCCGGCGACGGCGCGATGGTGAGCCTGATCGACCGGGCGAACGAGACCGGGATCGAGGCGATCACTCTGTCGCCTAGGCTCGGCGACTTCAACGAAGATCTCCGCACGCTCGGCATCGATGCGCTCCGGGCCGCGTTGCGGGTGCAGATCGCTCCAGATGACGTCGCTCGCTTCATGGAACTGGCGGCATGAGCCGGAACGGTGAGATGCAGTCCGCAGCGGCGCGGGTCTCATGTCGCATCAGATCGTGGCGTAACTTCCCGGTTTTGTCGGAGAGGACCGCGCCCACGGCCTTCTGAGAGGGCGATCGGGGCGGCAAACGGCCCGGCCCAGCAATGGCGGATGGCCGGCTATTTTCCGTCGCGCCCTATGGGCGCTTTGCATCGCGAGGCAAAATAGCCGGCCCCCGCCATCCTCCGCTCCGCTTCGGCCCCCGCGGTGCAGGCCCGGTCCGCCCGCCGCCTTTCGTCGCCATGAAGGCCGCGATAAGCGCGGCCCATCCGATGCAGGGAAGCACCCCATGACGACCGAACACGACGACACCGGCTACGAGCCGCCGCACGCCTCATCCCCGACCGATCACGTCCTCGCCGAACTCCAACTCTACGGCTATCACCCTTTCCAGGACGAGCCTGACCCGAGACCGCTGCCCGAAGCCCAGGCTGTCGCGGGCGCCATCGCCGACATCTTCGACGCCCTCGTCGTCACCTTGGGCGACACTCGCCTCGAACCCGACCTCGAAGATCTGCTCTGGTCGACCGTCAATCTCTTCCACCGCGCCACCAACCGGATCGAGCGCGAACTCGACGACAACGAGCAGGCGCAAAAGCGTAGCCAGCGGGAACAGGACGGCTCCGAGATCCTCTCGGTCGAACTCGAACGCCTCACTGCAGAGGGTCAAACGCTGATCGAGCGCAGGAACAGCATGGAGTTCTTCCGCGACCAGGCTGCCGGCCAGTTCGAGCGCCACACCGGCTCGACCTGGCGCCCGCGCTCGGGCTCGATGGTCAACCACCGCAACCTCACCTCGGCGATGATCGACAGCCGGGATTTCCTCGCCGCCAAGCGCCGGGCCGAGACCGAGGTGTTATTGCCCGCAGGACCCAAGATCGCCGTCACCGGCGGGCTCGACTTCAACGACCATCGCCTGATCTGGGACAGGCTCGACAAGGTTCACGCCAAGCATCCCGACATGGTGCTGCTGCACGGCGGATCACCGAAAGGCGCCGAACGCATAGCTGCTCGCTGGGCCGATCATCGGAAGGTGCCGCAGATCGCCTTCAGGCCCGACTGGACGAGGCACGCCAAGGCCGCGCCGTTCAAGCGCAACGATCAGATGCTCGACGTCCTGCCGATCGGGGTCATGGTGTTTCCCGGCACCGGCATTCAGGACAACCTCGCCGACAAGGCTAAGAAGCTCGGCATCCCGGTGTGGAAGGTCGGGAGCGGCGGCGCGTGAGCGCCGCACTTCCGCATAATCGTGCATCCGCAAAGCCGAGTCGGCGCTTCTGCCCAAAGCCGCTTTTCAGTTCGGCTCGTCTGCAACGGTGATCCAAGCCATGCGGGCAACCTGCGTCAACTCGACCGAATTTGACACCGATCAATTCTGGATTTTCGCTGCCGCCGCCCATCGTCTTCGGCTAAACTATATGGCGCGCCGTGGTGGTGGGAGGCGCGCCCGTTTGACCCTTTGTCACGGAGGTCTCCACCATGATTATAGTCGGCATCATCCTCGGCGTCTTCGGCATCGGATTCTTCTGCTGGCTGCTGTTCACGCTCGCCGTCTACTCGCTCCCGTTCTTCGCTGGCATGACGGCGGGCCTCGCCGCCTTCCATGGCGGCTCCGGTGTGGTCGGCGCGCTCAATGTCGGTGTCCTCGCCGGCGGCGCGACCCTAACGTTCGGACAGATCGTTTTCGCGACGGCCCGCACGCCGCTCATCCGCGCGGTGGTCGGGCTCCTCTATGCCGTGCCGGCCAGCATCGCTGGCTACCATGCGACGCTTGGGCTCGCACATATCGGCGTGACGTCGGAAGGCTGGCGCGAGGTTTTCGCGGTGGTCGGCGCTGTTCTTGTCGGCGGCACGGCCTGGGCGCGCATGACCCTGTTTGTCCCGCCTCATGTCGAACGGCGCGTAGCGGGAGGTCCGGCATCGTTTCCACTGGCGGCCGCGACCAAGGATGGGTGAGCCTGCGCCTCGTTGCCGATCGGTTGGATATCGGCGCGATCACCGCTCGTCCGTGTGACCGGGAATGCGGCGGTTCCTGCAATACTCGGGTTGGCGAGCGCCTCCAAGCCGACAGAGACACGTTCCCTCGACAGCGTCGCCATCTGCACGGATTGCCTGGTCGTGACCTCGTCCTTTCTGAACGCCAGGGTTTCCATTTATTCGCCTGGAAAGTCCGGCCTCTTGTGCTGGGCAACCAACGTCCGCCACGTCTTCTCCCGAGGATGCTGTTCGGCGCGCGGACCACACGGCCTCTCCATGGCTTGATCTGGCCGAAGGACGGCTGCGCCTCGATCGCCTGAGCCGCAACGGCGGACGGATCGACTTTCTTCCCCTGCCGCCTACGGCGTCATTCCTCGCGAGGCAACAAAGTCTACCGCCGCCATCCTCCGCTGCGCTCTGGCCCTTAGGCCACCCCATCGCACGCGGATGGGGACCCCGACCGGTGGGTGCGTCGTCGATCGCCTTCGGCCTCCCGATCGCCATCGAGGCCGCGGTGGTCGCGGGCTCGAAAACAGCAAGGAGAAGTGACATGGCTAACATCGGCTCTTTCAAGAAGTCCGGCAGCGAGTTCCAGGGCGAGATCGTCACCCTGAGCGTCCAGACCAAGAACGTCCGCATCGTCCCCGAGACTAACCGGGCCAACGACAACGCCCCCAGCCACCGAGTCTATGTCGGCCGTGCTGAGATCGGCGCAGCCTGGTCCAAACGCTCCAGCGAGGGCCGCGACTATCTCTCGGTCAAGCTGGACGATCCCAGCTTCAACGCGCCGATCTACGCCAACCTCTTCGACGAGGAGGACGGCGAAGGCTACACCCTCATCTGGTCCCGCGGCCGCAAGGCCAACGGCGAGTAAGCCGGACCCGCAGCGAGCCCCGTCCGCACCAGCGGTCGGGGCCTTTCCCGTCCAAGCGCGAGCCACGCCACTTCGATACCGCCGATCCGCTTTTCGATTTTGCGCGGCTTTCCGTGCATAAGCGATTTCGTCGCAGCTTTTTCTACCGATCCGGATTTCCGGCTTGGGAACATGCCGGTGCAACGGGTTGCCAGTTGCACGAATACCTAGTTTACTAGGTGGCAATATATTAGGTATCACGGCGACCTCCCCGCATGAGATTGCGAGAGAGAGTCGCCAAAAATCTGCGCAAGCTGCGACACGCCAAAGGCCTGTCGCAGGAGGAGCTCGCTGACCGTGCCGATATCAATCGAAATTATGTCGGGATGCTGGAACGGGAGGAACATGCCGCCACAATCGACACGCTGGAAAAACTCGCCGCCGTCCTCGAAGTCGATCCAGTCGAATTCTTCGTTTCGACGCCTGATGGCGCAAAATCGGCACCCTAGACGCAGCCTTTGCTCATCATCAGACGTTCTACGATGGGCAGATGTCGACAAAGCGCCATGCGCAAGCCCTCACTGAGACCAAAAGTTGCTGATACTGCCCCGACAGCCGATACGCTGACGGGGTACGACGAGGAGCACCTCATCACCTATCTGCGGCTTCTCGACGCCGATGCCGAAGGCGCGGATTGGGCCGAAGTGGCGCGTATCGTACTCCACATCGATCCGGTTCGAGAGCCCGCACGCGCGCGCCGTGCCTTCGAGAGTCATCTGGCGCGTGCAAAATGGATGACCGAACACGGCTTTCGGCATCTTCTTCACGGCGGCGCGCCCCACTAATCCACGAGCTTTCGGTTCCACGTAATCCGATGCAGTTGCTCGTCGCCAGCGGCATCACCTTTCGCATGCTCATTGATCGCGGTCCGGCATCACTTGATGCACAATCATGGACTCGCGTGACGTCATCTATCTGAAGCATGGTTCGTTATCATCAGTTTTCATGAATAGGAGAGATACGAGATGTTTCCAGTCGATTGGCGTTCGCCGGCAACTTATGAACCAATGCAAAACCTCGACACTGTCGGCTTCGCCTGGGAATATCTTCGGCGCAATCCGGATTATCATCGCGATCATCGCGAGATCGCGCGCACATCAACCATGGACATCGACGTCATCGAAGAACGCGTCCGCCGATGGGGACTCTGCTTTCCTTGCGGACCCTACGATAGCGGCACGTGATCAGCCGGTCTTTTGGAGCCCGCAGGTTCTTCCGGCAGTCATTCCCATGACGCGAGCGTGGGAATATAGCGGGTCCGCTCTCGTCAATATCAGCTTCCCTGATTTTCCTTCGGCGGACATTCGCCGTGTGTCCGGCGGCTGGTATGTCTTCCTACGAATTCGCGGTATCGAGCACCGGCTTCTGTTGCAAGAACCGCCGATTGCCGGCGCGACATATGCCGCGACCTTGGCGTTCGATGACTTTTTCGAGAGCCGCACCCATGCCGCGCGGCGCTTGTGGCACGCACTTTCCGGCCGACCGTTAGGCCCGGACTTCCGGAAGCTACCGGCCCAGCGCCGCGACCGTCTCGTCGACGCACTACGCGCACTCGACGCCCGCCTGGACGGCGCAACCTATCGCACCATTGCCGAAGCCTTGTTCGGGGCGGAGCGCGTGCCGGCACGCGCTTGGAAGACCCACGACCTTCGCAATCGAACGATACGACTCGTGCAGAGCGGTCAGGAGCTGATGCGGGACGGATATTTCGATCTGTTGCGCTATCCCCTCCGCCGCCGCTGAGGTGGTGCACCCATCTTGAGGGGTATCGAAAACGCGCCCCCTCGTCTTCGGCATCCCCCTCCGCGATCCCTCTCCGCCATTCTGACCTTCGACCCGCCGGCGTTCTTCCCGGCATCCGCGAAGCCCACGGAGATGCGATCATGCCCGATCCTCTGGCCGGTTTGCCGCCACGCTATCTTCGCACTCCCGAAGCCGCGCGATTCCTCGGTCTCTCAGGGCGCACCCTCGAAAAACACCGAACCTACGGCACGGGGCCGCAATATCGCAAGATCGGCGGCCGCGTCGTCTATGGGCTCCACGACTTGCAGGCCTGGGCCGATCTCGGCGCCAAGAACTCGACCTCTGATCCCGGCGTCGGCACCGTTTACCCGGCGAAACCCGGGGTAACGCCAGGAGCGCGAGCCTTCGGCGTCGTGCCGCGGCGGCGCGGCTGATGGTTGGGCGCCAGTTGATGTCTGCGCGCCTGTTGCAACCGTTGAAGCGTGAACAGCTCGATCTGTTCCGTGCGTGCCCTGGTGAGCTTGCGCCACGCGACGCGCAGGACCTCATGGCCTATCCGTTCTTTTCTCTCGCGAAGTCGAGACGTCTCGCGCCGATCGACTTTAAGGCCGGCCCGGTCTCGATCCGGGTCGAAGCAGTGCCCGAGCACGGCATGGCGACTATCTGGGACGCCGATGTACTGATTTGGGCCGCATCGCAGATCGTCGCGGCGCGCGACGCCGGTCTGAAGACCTCACGCCTGATGGCGGCAACGCCCTATGAGATCCTCACTTTCGTCGCTCGCGGCACAAGTGCGCGGGACTACCAGCGTCTGAAGGCGGCGCTAGACAGGCTGCAATCGACGACGGTTGCCACATCGATACGGCAGCCCGCAGAGGGGCGCATGCACCGCTTCTCCTGGATCAACGAATGGAAGGAGCGCGCCGATATCCACCGGCGTCCGCAAGGATTGGAGCTGATCCTGCCGGACTGGTTTTACGCTGGCGTACTCAACAACGCGCTCATTCTCACCATCGACCGGGCCTATTTCCACCTGACCGGCGGACTGGAGCGGTGGCTGTATCGCCTGGTGCGCAAGCACGGCGGCCTGCAAGCCGGCGGCTGGAGCTTTGACTTCGTCCATCTTCACGCCAAGTCCGGCAGTCTCTCGCCGTTAAATCACTTCGTCTTCGATCTGCGCGACATCGTTCGCCGGCAGGCTTTGCCTGGTTACCGGCTGGTCATCGAACGCGGGACGCTCGGCGCCGAACGTCTCACATTCACGCCTGTCCCTGCCAATTCGCTGCAGTCCCCCGTGCATCGCCGAAGCGCCAAAACACGTCCCGTGGATAACCCTGTGGAGAAGCTGTGAATCACCTCGTGCTTTCAGGGACAAAACCCCACGTGCTATCGGGGATCCAATCCTCGTGCTATCGGGGATCAAAATCGGCCGAAAGCTCTTGTCGGTCAAAGGCTTGCGGCGCCTCTAACTTATCTAACTTAGATTCCTTCGGAATCTTACTAACGAACCCTGCGTTTTCCTGCGTTATGGATAAACGCTGTCGTTGGCCCCACAACGACGCGAATGGGGCCCTAACATGAGGGAATGGCCCCACAATCTCGCGACTGCGGCCCTCGATCGTGCGAGCAGTGGCCCAGGATCATGCGACCAACACGATCGATCAACCAAAGCTCGGCGCCACAGTGAAGCGCTTCTTGGCGAGGACCCGACGGCGCCGCCATGGCCCATGGCGGCGCAACAAGCGGTCAGCGACGTAGATGCTGATTTCCGCCCCGAACCGCCGCAGCGCTTCATTCTGCACTCGGTCGACACGCCAGCGCGGCCCATCGGGCGGAGCAGCGGCAATCCACTCGACGAGTTCCATCACCTGCGGCTCCGTCAGGTAAAGCCACCTCGGGCGTTCGAGAGCGGCATCCAGGCCACCTTTCGCACCACGCTGGATCCACCGATACAAAGTTCGCGGCAGTACGTCGGCGACCTCCGCTGCCACCTCGACCGGCAAACCGTCGCGCACATCGGCAATCGCCAACAAGCGGGCGCGCCGGTGCAGCAGCCGCTCACGAGCCGCTTGCGCGCGCAGATCGTCGCCTGTCTCCGGCAAGGTGTCGATCCAGGCTCGCCACCATGCGCGTTCCGGGCCAGGGCTTTCGTCCGGCCATGCGGCGAGCAACAGTTTTTCCACCTCAGCGTAGATCACAACATCGAGGTTGGGCCATCGCTGCATCTGGCGTCGAGGTCGCACCGCGTGCAAGATCGCGAGAGCAGCTTGCGCTCGCATCGGCCAGCCCTCGAACATCCAAGCGAGAATCGCCAGGCCCTGATAGGTGGCTGCAATCTCTCCGAATGGCTCGGCAGCCAGATCGCGAGTGATCCGCGCGAAGAGCTGATCACGTGCGATCGGCTTGGTATCGATCCACACAGCGCCCAACAAAACATCGAACAGCGCAACAGCGACAGGCCAAGCGAGCACACCAACCCCGGGCAGATCGACAATCCCCTTCGGCCGTCCGCCGAGCACATGCTGCTGGAATCGCACCACGGCCTCCGGTGCGGCCCTGGTCGAGGCGCGGGCCAACTGGAACGCGCAGTGTGGACAACGATCCGGCGCGAAGTGATCGCGAGACGACAAGGTGGGCAACCGAAGCTTCTTCCCGCATTCGGGACAGCTGCGCACCAACATCATTCCGTGGGTGGGACAAGCGGCCAACCAGCCGAGCGTCCATGTGCGCCTGACGTAGGGAGTGTCATCTTCGGCAAGACAGCCGGGACAGACGCCAATACGCCGTGTCTGGCGCGCCGGCTGCTCGAGAGTGAAGCGCTGGCGACTGAACCGCTCCGGCAGTGCGTCATCACGCCCGTCGTCCGGCCAGTCGGCAAAAGTCAGTGCGCGAACATCATCGTCCGAGGTGCCGGTGCCACGCGCGAGCGCCGCGACGAGGAGCGCGTCAGGTTTGCGCCACCACTCCGGATGCGTTGCAAGGCCCGCCTCACCGTCGCCGAGCAACAAGGCTTCCGGCGAGACGCCGAACGGATCAGCGAACCGCAGCAACCACGATGCCAGCGCCTCGTCCGGCAGCGGCGTCACTCGCGCTGGCAGTCGCGGCGCCTCCACCACCTCCGCGTCGAAAAACTCGACCTCGTATGTCTCAGCTGGCGACACGTCGGCGCTCCGTGGGAGGGATGAAGCCGATGTCGTCGATCCTTTCGATACGGATGCGTTCTTCTCCGGAAGCGACCGCGGCTACCGCCGCCGTTGTCACCAAGTTGACCACCTCGCCCAGGATGCCCTCGGCCGCATTCAAGAGCCTCTGCGCGAGCGCCGGTTCCTCCAGACCCGATCGCTCGCGCAGCGGAAGCATCGCCTCCAGCGTGTTGAGCAGCCGCAGATACTCGCCGTCGAGCCGCCACGGCGGCAGGCTGAACGGCGTGAACCGGTTGGCGAGCTGGTCGTCGCTCTGGATAGCGCGTAGCGCCTCCGATGTGCCGACCGCGACAAGCGGGACCTGCAGTTCGTTGCCGAGCCAGCGCAGCAGGTTGAGGAAGCGGCGCTGCTGGTCGCGCGAGCCCGACAAGATGTTGTGGACCTCGTCGATGACGAGCAGCCGCACATTGGTCGCGCGTAGCATCCGCATCGCCATGTCCTGCTTGGCGGCCAGCCGGTCATTGCTCCGATCAGGTGCACCGAGCGCTTCCAGGACCGCCGAGAAGAAGCGGCGTTCGTCCGGCGCCGGCGGCATCTGCACTTTCAGAACCGGCACGGCGATCGCGCCCTCGCGGAGATCGGCCTCGGCGCCTCGCAAGTGCTCGCGCCTGAACTTCTCGACGATCATCGTCTTGCCGTTGTTGCTGGGGCCAACCAGCAGGAGGTTCGGCATCCGCGTCCGCTTCGGGAACGTCAGCAGATCCTCCATAGCCGACAGGGCGGCTTCCGCCCGTGCATAGCCGATCCATCGATCCGTGCGGATGCGCCGGATGCGTATCTCGGCTGGCGCGTCAGCCAGTGCGCGCATCTGCGGGAGCAGATGCGGATAGGACGGATCGTTCATGTCCACTCCTCCACATTCTTGAACAACCGCTGGTCGGCGGGCAGCGGCTCGATCTGTGGCGGAGGCTCATGCGGCTGGGCAACCGGACGCCGTTCGGCCGCGACGCCATTGAGGTGCAGCCGTCGTTCCCGCTGGCGGCGCGCCGCCTTGCTTTCCACGCTCGCGCGCTCGGTGATGCGCCGCATGGCGTCAATCGCCGTGAAGATCGCCTCCTCATCGACTTCAGCACGCCCTTCCTTGCGCAACCGCTTCAGCGCCAGCCGATGCTCCCACAAGCTGATGGGCGGGCGCCGCAGGTCGGCATAGGGCAGATCGTAGTAGACACCGTCCGGCGCCAGGAGATGGACGCGGCTGAGGTCGCGCGGGTCATAGCGGATGATCATCCTATCGCGCTCGCCGATGAGCGTGCGCAGCACATCCGACCAATAGCTGATCGAGTGCAGAAACACGCCCTGCCGCCGGACCAGGCGTCGTTCGATCGGCAGGAAGTCGATGACGAACCGGCGTGGATCGCCGACAGGCGTCGTCGTCCCTCGGGCCAGCTCATCCGCACCGCCGGCGAGCCCCTGCTTCCACCGGCTAAGCGGCGTTGCTCCGATCCCACGGTGCAGATCGCGGTGATAGACGCCAACGATCGCAAGAGCCAGCCATCGCTCGACCTCGTCCAAGGTCATCGCTGCGCTCTTTTCCGGATCAAGGTCACCCTTGGCGCGCACGTCCGAGAATGTCGTTCCGGGCAGGAGATGGACCTTGCCCATCATTGTGCCGATCAGCCGTTCGATATGGCCGCCGTAGTGCGGTGTCCGCACCGGCCGGTAGTCAACCGCGATGCCGTATTGATCGCAGCCGCGCCTGAGCGCTTCGGAGTGGAACTCCTTGGCGTTATCGAGATGCAACCGCTCGGGCACGCCGTCGACAGGCCAATCGCCATCGATCTTGCGCGCCATGAGCCAGTTCGCCTTCGGCAGCGCCGCTTGGGCGATGCACAGTGCCACGCTTGTCGCGGACGGTGGATCGAACGAGAGATGGAAGCCCGCGACGCAGCGGGAATACACGTCGATCGCAAGCGTCAGCCACGGCCGCTGGATCGGCGCGCGCGTGGTGCTGTCGACGACGATCACATCGACCAGCGTGTGGTCGATCTGGACCAGCGACAGTGGCCAGGGAGCCTCAAGAGATCCCGCTGCCACGCCGAACCGGTCGTGGGCGGCCTTACGGCCGCTGCGCCGGGCGGTCACCTGAGCCACCGGACGCTGAGCGACGCGGAGTCGCACTGCCTTACGACCAGGCGCCGGATAACCGAGCGCGTGGCACCGGCGCCGCACCTCGATCAACAGTTCGCTGATTCGCGGTTTGCGTCGCGACAGATAGTAATCGTCGATCGCCGCATTGATGATCTCGTCCACCTCGGGAGACAGCTTGATCCAGCCAGCCTTTTTTCCGGGGTGCTCCGGCAGAAGGCTCGTGAGGCGCGGATCGGCCTGATAACGGGCGAGCAGCCGGTACAACTGCGACAGGCTGAGATCGAGCTCAGCTGCCACGGCCGCGGCGTCGTCGCGCGTACGACCAGTAAGCTCCGCAAGGTCGCGGATCACACCGAGCCGACGCCGAGCCTTCTGCCAGTCCCGCACAGGAACATCGGTCAGATCGAGCGGCGACGGCGCGCCGTTCATGATGCGGTCACCGGCGTGTCGAGCCGTATCGGCGCGCCGAGGTCGACTCCAACTTTGCCATGCGCGATCAAACGCCAGACCGTGCCAAACGCGATCGCGCGGTCGCAGTCCATCGCCTCGACAATGCGCCCGAAGGTGGGCTGCGACAACGAGCGCGCGGCATGCAACGCCCGCTCAGCTGCCTCCGGATCGATCGCCGCCCGTCTGAGCGGCGTCAACCGGATGGCATTGTCGAGCCGCGCACCGCGAATGCTTCGTTCCGTCGCGATGCGAAAGTGGCCGCCGTTCTCTCGCGCCACGTCGCGAGCGATGGAGAAGCCAGGCCACAGCCATGCCCAGTTTGCCCGCAGATCTGCACGATACTTTACCTCGACCAGTTCGAAGCGGCCGTCACTCCATCTGACGCTGAAGTCCGGCGTGTACCAGCGCCGCACACCATTGTCCTCGAAGCGGATCGTCATCGGCTGCGAGATGATCGTCGCTTTCGGATCCGCGAAGCTGGTGAGGATCACGAAGTCCCGCTCGAGCGCGCTCTCGTGCTCGACGACGCCGCTTTCGAGGCAGCTGTATCCCGTGACGTGTGACCGGCGACTGAGCGGGATGCGTCTCACCGCTTCCTCCGACTCAACAGCATGTCACGTGACGATACACCCACATCTTGTGGGTAGTCCACTCAATAAGGGACAAATCTATGTTGAAAAGGCCACCACTCAATGGGCGAGCAACTGGAAAGACTCAACATTCCACCTGCAGCCAGACTCATCAATCAAGGCCAACGACAAACGCGCCGCTGTGCCTCTTGAACGCGCCACGACCCTCGTTTTTTTCAATCAGACGGCCAGGGTCGGCAAGCTCAATCATCTTCTTTATGAACAAACGCTGTCGCAACCGCTCGTTCTCATCAACGATGCCGACCCGCAAGGCTTGACGCTTGCCGGTAAGGAGCAGGAAACGCGAGACGGCTTGCCGAGGCTCTCCGGTTTCGTTGGTTTCGCCTGTCCCACGGTCCATTGCAAGACACCGAAGATCGTTGGCCACATTGATCACGTCATGGTCGGTGCTTGGCCATGTGTCGCTGCTCTTTGGCGTTCGATGCGCCTCGCTGCAGATGCGATGCGCTTAGGCGCAGCCGACAACGCCCCCGATAGCGCATTGTTCCCGTACGGCTCACCATCGAAATCACCCCCTATTGCGTGGCCGCATTCAGATTATGCCGCTCCGGCACACCCCGAGAGTCCCGAAGACACTGCGCAACATCTCGCGCAGGAATTTGCGCAAAAGTGAGGAGACAGACCCAATGGGCGATCTCACCGAGGTTGAACTCTATTGGCATCCAGGACGCGTCGAGCGCTGGATTCGGTTCGGCGCTTTCACACGCGAGCGCATCATCGACCGCCGGCGCCGCGCGGTCGGGTTTTCGCCGGGCAGCATCTTTGCCTATGTCCGCTGGGCGGCGAATGAGCATGGCACCATAGCCTCGCGCATCGACATCCTGCGCGCGGCCCCACCCGGCGCCGCGATCTCGACGATACCTGGTGTGGCGCCAGGCGGCGAAATTCTGCTCCGGCTCGCCAATTGGCCCAAAGTCCAACGGGTGCTGCAAGCAATCGACACCATCGAAGGACTCGGCATCGATCCGAAGAATGTGGCACCGGACCATTGGAGCCATGTCCACAACCGAATCTCCGCGGGCGAAAACCCGCGCGCCTATAGCCGTGCCCATCATCGCGCCTGGCTCCTTCGGCGGACAATCGAAGAATGAGTGCGCGGGCAATCATTGTCGGCACGATGATGGCGAGTGCGACGCTCTCAATTGCTCCGGCGGCAATCGATTTCTCGCCCGCGTTCATATGGAATGCTTCGGCGAGCGTGCCGATCGGTCTCTATCGTGTGCTGCCGGAAGATCATCTGGCCGTGATGGATCTAGTCGTCCTCATGCCACCAGAGCCCATCGCAAAGTTTCTCGCGGATCGCAATTTTTTGCCGCGCGGCGTACCGCTTTTGAAGCAGGTTCTCGCGCTTCCCGGACAGACTGTTTGCCGCAACTGTCTCGCCGTCATGATCGATGGCATCGTGATGGCCATGGCTCGCGAACGGGATCGCCGTGGCCGCCCACTGCCCGCCTGGCACGGCTGCCGCACGATCGCCGAGGGCGAGGTCTTCCTGATGAACTGGGAGTCTGGCGACTCGCTCGATGGCCGCTATTTTGGGCCGCTTCCGGCTGCCTCGATCATCGGTCGTGCGGTTCCTCTGTGGACCTTCGAGGAGCCTTGATCATGCACATTTTTCGCAAACAATTGGTCATTCCTATGTCCGATCGAAAACCTCACCATTCCTCCTTTCCGGCCTGGGTCACAACTGCCATCGCGCCCGCTTTTGGCCCAACCTCTCCCGTCGTGCATCGACCCGAGGGGCGGCCCTTAGGCCGGAACTCCAGCGCTTCGCCCTGGCCGGAACCAAGCCCGGCGGCGGGATTTTGGCGTGTCGGGACAACGGTCTGCGTCATCGCCATCGTCATGCTTGGTTTTGTATCGTTTTCATTCGTAGCTTCTGACGCAAGAGGCGCGTTGCATGGCTTTCCCATCGTTAGCAGTGCATGGGAGTCATACATCGCCGAGGCATCCCGACGCTTCGGCGTGCCCAAGCATTGGATCCGCGCGGTCATGCAGCTGGAGAGTAACGGCGACAAAGCCGCGGTGTCATCGAAAGGTGCGATGGGACTAATGCAAATCATGCCCGAGACCTATGCGGAATTGCGGCTGCGCTACCATCTCAGCGCGGATCCTTACGAACCGCGCAACAACATCCTGGCTGGGGCGGCCTATCTGCGCGAGATGCGTGACCGCTATGGGCTCCCGGGATTTCTGGCCGCGTACAATGCGGGACCAGGCCGATACGAGGACTATCTGACGCGTGGTCGGCCGCTTCCCAAAGAGACACACGACTATGTCGGCATGCTCGCATCCATGATTGGCGTGCCCGATCTTCGGCGTCATCCGGAAAACGCGCTACTCACATCACCACTATCGTCTTTCGTCGCAGCTCATAACAACGGAGCGCAATCGACGGCGCTAAGCAAGACCAGATTCTCATCGATGGTGACACCATTTGAAAATCGTCCGGGTACACCGAGGATGCTGTTTGCGATTCATCATGCTGCATTTGAGCCAACTTCGGCTAGCGCGCACACGGTGGATATGACAGCGCTCGAACCGTCATCGAACCGTACGTTGAGTGCGATTTCTCGTTCGGGAAAACATCTGCCAGACCGCATTTCGAACGCGGCACAATCGTCGCTTGCACCAAGCGGCGATGCGCTTTTCGCTGGACGATCAGCACATACTGGCAAGTCAAGGCTACCATGAACGCGCAGCGAGTTTTATCGCGGCATAGAGTGCATTTTTCGGTGCGGCACTTGAGCACGAACAATGGGGAGGGGGGAAGGCAAGATAAAAGCCGCAAGTTGTGGAGCGGTCGGAGCAGCGAAGAAGCGAATAAGTGCAATCTGTTAGCGCAAGGTGCGCGTAAGCCCCTTACCTTTTTGAAGGAATTTTCTCATTGGGAACGCTGCGATCCATGCACCTTGCAGGTGGGCGCGGCATGAAGCGAGACGACGATCTCCGTGTCCGTCCCGGCCGTATCCGCGCAATCCGCCGCCAGCGCGCCAAGCCTTTCATCGCTCAGGCGCTCGCTGCTGCCGAGAAAGCCGGCGGCATGCGACGTCGACCGTCGGCATCACCTCAGACTGGAGCCTTTGGCCGGGGCCGTGCCGCGAGCCTCGTCGCAATGCGCGGCATGACCAGCCGATCGCGCAGCGCCGTGGTCAAGGCCCGTGTCGTCCGTCACCGCATGAAGCGCGCACCGCTTGCCGCCCATCTCACCTATCTCCGCCGTGACGGCGTGACGAAGGACGGCGAGCCGGCCCGGATGTTCGGCGCCGAGAACGACGAGGTCGATCACACCGCTTTTGCTGAGCGGTGCGAGGAGGACCGGCATCATTTCCGGTTCATCGTCTCCCCCGAGGATGCCGCCGAACTGTCCGATGTCAAAGCCTTCACTCGTGACCTGATGGCCGATGCCGAACGCGACCTCGGCAGTCACCTTGACTGGGTTGCGGTCGATCATTGGAACACAGAGCATCCGCATATTCACATCATCGTCCGAGGCCGAACAGATGGCGACCAGGATCTCGTCATCTCCCGTGACTATATCCGCGAGGGGATGCGCGCACGGGCGCAGCATCTCCTGACCTTGGAGCTTGGCCCACGATCCGATCGTGAGATCCACCATTCACTGGAGTCGCAGGCCGGGGCGGAGCGCTGGACCAGGCTCGACCGGGCACTTGCGCGAGATGCGGCCGCACATGGCGGTGTGATTGATCTTCGCCCAGCATCTGGTCAGCAGCGGGGGGAGTTTCACGCCATCAAGATCGGCCGCATGCGCAAGCTTGAGGCGCTCGGTCTTGCTCACCCACTCGGCGCCGCCCAATGGTCGCTGTCCGAGAACGCGGAGGCGGTGCTACGTGAGCTCGGCGAGCGTGGCGACATCATCAAGCGCATCCATCAAAGCCTGACCGGGAGGGGATGGGAGCGGGCCGCTGCCGATTTCGTGTTGAGAGGTGATACGGAAACCACGCCGGTGATCGGCCGTCTTGTCGCGCGCGGGCTGGATGACGAGGTGAACGGTTCGGCCTTTGTCGTCATCGACGGCGTTGACGGCCGTGCGCATCATATCCGTTTGCCCGATTTGGACGCGGCTGGGGATTCGGCGCCCGGCTCGATCGTCGAGCTGCGGCGCTACGAGGATGCGGCCGGACGGCAGCGGCTTGCGATCGCCGTCCGGTCGGATTTTGCGATAGATGTACAAGTGACGGCGAAGGGGGCGACCTGGGTTGACCGGCGGCTTGTCGCTCGCGAGACCATGCCGATGTCAGAGGGCGGCTTTGGTCTTGAGGTGCGTGAGGCGATGAATGCCCGCATCGACCACTTGGTTGAGGAAGGGCTCGCGCGCCGCCAGGGTCAGCGCGTCGTATTCGTCAGCAACCTTCTCGAAACCCTGCACAAGCGCGAGCTCGAAGCCACCGCGGCAAAGCTCGCGGCGGAGACCGGCCTTCCATATCAGTCCACGGCTGAAGGCGAGCACGTCGCCGGGATCTACCGCCAGCGAATGACCCTTGCGTCCGGCCGCTTCGCCATGATCGACAACGGGCTCGGCTTCAGCCTCGTGCCCTGGTCTCCGTCTCTGGAGCATCAGTTCGGACGCCAAGTCTCGGGGATCACCCGTTCCAATGGCGGCATCGACTGGAGCTTTGGCCGCAAGCGAGGGCTGGGGATTTGATGCTCATTAGCCTCGCCGATCGGGAACCCGGTATTTGCGCGCCAACCCGCGAGAAACCGCGATGCTCGGGGATTGGGGATTGCCTTGTCTCCATGCGGCATCTCACAAGTGCGTACGCGACCGGAAAGTGCCGGAAAGTGATTGAGACCACATGCCCGCCACCAAAATTTTTTGGGGCCAGATCCTTGTCGTTTTTGCGATTGTGCTTGCGACCATTTGGGCTGCGACGCAATGGACAGCCTGGCGGCTCGGCTACCAGCCCCAGCTCGGTGATCCTTGGTCCGTCGTCGCGGGTGTGCCGCTCTATTCGCCTCCAGCCTTCTTCGGGTGGTGGTTTTCTTTCGACGCCTACGCGCCGCGGGTCTTTTTCGAAGGGGCGGTCATCGCCGCCTCGGGCGGTTTCGCTGCGATAGTTGGCGCGATCGCCATATCGGTGTGGCGGGCGCGTGAAGTGAAGAATGTCGTGACCTATGGCTCGGCACGCTGGGCAACCGGGAAGGAAATCCAAGCCGCTGGTCTGCTCGGGCCCGACGGCGTCGTGCTGGGCCGTTGGGGACGTGCCTATCTCCGTCATAATGGTCCGGAGCATGTCCTCTGCTTTGCGCCGACCCGTTCCGGCAAGGGCGTCGGCCTGGTCATCCCAACCCTTCTGACCTGGCCTGGCTCGGTCATCGTCCACGACATCAAGGGCGAGAACTGGACCCTCACGGCGGGCTGGCGCTGCCGCTTCGGGCGGGTGCTGCTGTTCGACCCTACGAACCCAGAATCCTCCGCCTACAATCCACTGCTGGAGGTTCGCCGCGGCGATGCCGAGGTCCGCGACGTCCAGAACATTGCCGACATCCTGGTCGACCCCGAGGGCGCGCTCGAACGCCGGAACCATTGGGAGAAGACCAGCCATTCGCTGCTGGCCGGCGCGATTCTCCATGTTCTCTATGCCGAGCCCGATAAGACGCTGGCTGGCGTCGCGAATTTTCTCTCCGATCCCAGACGCGCCATTGAGACGACGCTGCACGCCATGATGACGACACATCATCTGGGCGACCGGCCGCATCCGGTCGTGGCCTCCGCCGCGCGCGAACTTCTGAATAAGAGCGAGAACGAACGGTCCGGCGTGCTCTCGACCGCCATGTCTTTTCTCGGGCTCTATCGCGATCCCGTCGTCGCGAAGGTGACGAGCCGGTGCGACTGGCGCATCGCCGATCTCGTCGAGGACGCCCGGCCGGCGGCGCTTTATCTCGTCGTGCCGCCGTCCGACATAAGCCGGACGAAGCCGCTGGTCCGGCTGATCCTCAACCAGATCGGCCGCCGCCTAACCGAGGAACTGCAAGCGAAAAGCCCTCGGCATCGTGTTCTCCTGATGCTCGATGAGTTCCCGGCGCTCGGCCGCTTGGACTTCTTTGAGTCAGCACTCGCCTTCATGGCGGGCTACGGCCTGAAAAGTTTTCTGATTGCCCAAAGCCTCAATCAGATCGAGAAGGCCTACGGGGTCAACAACGCCATCCTCGACAATTGTCATGTGAGGGTTGCCTTCGCCACCAACGATGAGCGGACAGCAAAGCGAGTCTCGGATGCACTCGGCACGGCGACCGAGATGCGCGCCATGAGGAACTATGCCGGCCATCGGCTCTCGCCCTGGCTCGGTCACCTGATGGTCTCCCGTCAGGAGACGGCACGTCCGCTGCTTACGCCCGGCGAGGTGATGCAGCTTCCGCCAGCCGATGAACTCGTGCTCGTATCCGGCGGGCCTCCGATCCGTGCCAAGAAGGCACGCTATTATGACGATCGCCAGCTCCAGGAGCGCATATTGCCGCCGCCATCGTCGACTGAATTAATGCAGAGGCCATCCAAAGCACAGCAGGACGAATGGAGCACTTTGCCTCCACCCGTGGTCGACCCGCAGCCTGCAACGACGAGGTCATCCGACGACGATCCTGACAATGCCGGGATCCGACGTGAACCGTCCCTTCCCGAGCATGAGGCCATCATGCCGGAAACGCCGCCACCGTTCGATTCCTTCGCCATATTCGTGGACGAGGCTGATGAGGAACCCGTTCAGGCAAAGGAGCTCCGCCAGCAGATGCGGACAGTGGCGCGGCAAGCCGCCCTCGACCATGGCGATGGTCTCGAGCTGTGAGATGTCATGAAGGAGCAATTCACGGTCTATCTCGAACCGGAGGTCATGCGCGCGCTCACCGAATACGCGGAGCGGCGCGGTAAGCCAAAATCCCTCGTCGCCGAGGCCGCGATCGCCTCGTTTCTGTCGCCGGACGCCGCCGAACGACAGGAGGCAACACTGGCGCGGCGCCTCGACCGGATCACACGTCAAATGGAACGGCTGGAACGCGATGTGGGGATCTCCGTCGAGACCATCGCTCTGTTCATCCGCTTCTGGCTGATGGCGACGCCCTCCTTGCCGCAGCAAGCGCAAGCGTCAGCCCGTGCAAAAGGAGCCGAGCGCTATGAAGGATTTTTGGATGCGCTCGGCCGACGGCTTGCTAAGGGGCCAAGTTTTATTCGGGAAGTGTCGCTGGATATCGGGAAGACGGGATCTAAGGAATCTGAGAGCGCGATGGAGCCGACGCATAGCACCGGATGTTGCACCTAGATCGTTGAAAAAAGGCGTAGTATCTGAGCTATCGGGGTCGAAGGGACGCTTTTCCTTGGGACTCGGCAAACTCTTGACGAGGTGGTAACCGACCCTCGCTCAGGCCGGCGCCGGAGCGAGCGAGACGGCGGAAACTATCTCTGAGAGCTTCCTATTTTCTTCGCCAGTGTCAGCCCCCTTAAAACGGGACGAAGTCGCCGACCATGTCGTTGCGGGCGAACCATGGGGTTTGGCGGCCTTCCGTGGCCTCGACGACGGCGCGCTTGACGCTGGCGTAGAGTTCTGAGGCTTCGATCACGCCATTGCGGTTGCGATCCGTCTTCGAGTCTGAAAGAGCGGCGATGACCGCCGAGGTGAAAACGCCGCCACCTTGCCCGGCGGATTCTTCGGATAATTCGCGGCCCTTCGAGGCGGAGAAGATTAAGATGCCGGAGGGCGCCCGGTCGAGCAGCGCACTCACGGATGCGTCATTCGTGGCGAAAAAGTCCGTTCCGGCATTGCCGCTCTGGCAGGTGTCGAGAAACACCGCGATTTTTGTATGCGCCTTGGCGAGCACGTTTGAAAGATCACCCCAGGGCAGGGCTGTATGTTCAATATCATCCACCTTTGTCGCGGAGGTCGCGAGATAATAATTCTTGTCGGGGGCCTCGACGCCATGGCCGGCGATGAACAAAATGACGCTGTCGCCAGGCTCGGCTTTGGCGACGGTCTCATTGAGTTTGGCGAGGATCGCCTCGCGGCTCGCCGCCGCGTCGAGCAGGAGGGATTGCGAGACAATCTCGACGGAGGTCCCGGCTTTGTCTTGCAGGGCTTTGGCGAAGCGCGCTGCGTCGCTGCCGGCGAAGTTCAATTGCTGGATTTTTTCATCGTCATAATGGTCGACGCCGATAGAAACAAGATGCACGCGGCGGCGCGGGGCGGTGCCCGGCCCAGCATCGAAAGTCACTGGCTGGCTGTAGAGCCCTGACGGGCCGCGCGCGAGAAAGGCGACCCAACGGGCGCCGGGCAGACGCTTGGCGTTCACGTCGACGGTCTTGGCGTCACCCGCGACCTTGATGGCGTCGGTCATCAACCCGTCCTGATAGACGCGAACTTCGTCGACCGGATCGCCGCCGGAGATTCTTACCTTTGCGGCGATGGCGTCGCCGGTAAAGTTAGGGGTCACCGCGAACGCGGGCGGGAACTCTGTGACGCGTGGCGCCTTAAATTCTTCCCCCGCCATGGCGCGTTTCAAAAGATTGTCGGCATGAAACTGTTTATGAAATTGCTCAAGCGTATATTCGCCGCCGCGGCCGGGAAAGCGCAAAGCGACATGGCTCGCGCCTTCAGGGGTTGAATCGAACTGGCCGGAGCGGGTCCAGACCACGACTTCGTCGTCGACGATGCGCCCGGAAAGAAGGACCGGCACTTTTTCGGACTCGTCTTCGTTATCCTCATATTTCTGACTAGGTCGAAGCTCGATCACCTGGAAGCCGCCATCTTTGTCCAGCTTCGCGAGGGTCTTGAGATCATGTGATAGCGAGACCCGTTGTATAACATCGGGCGAAGGAAGGTTGACAATCTGAGAGATCAGCTTGCGTTCCTCGATGTCATAGACCGCTACGGCAAAGCTTTCCTGAGACCAGACGACGAGATAGCGGTTGAAGAAAAGCTCGCCTTTATAGCCACAGGCATATAAACTATAAAAGCAGTACATTCCATTTGGTCTATAATCGCCTTTTCCAAGATCAAGCTCTGCTCTCAAATTTAAAAGTTGGCCGGGCAACCGGCTATCATGCAAGAATCCATAAGCAACAATAGTTGGCTCCTCAAGCCCCCTCAAGCATGATCCACCAATCGCAGTAAGTCGAAATCCTTCACCTTGGACTTGTTCGACATCGAGGTTGCCCTCACCAGGAATGATGACATCTATTCCGCCGCCAGCACGTGGCTTTAGTTCACCGCACTCCTCTTTTTCAAAATACATTTTGCGACTTTCTATATCAAAATGGATCGACGGATCGTCGATAAACTCACGAAAGACGATCGACTTCGGTATATCTATAACCGTTCGTTCCGGAAACGGCGGTTCGACCTGCCCCTCTATTCTCTTGAGCGCCCTAGATCGATCGAGTGTGCCCATTGGCACGCCGCGATTGATCTCTAATCCGAAATCGCCAAGACGTTTTTCTCTTTGCAAATTGAGATCTGTTTCTCGCAACTGGACCGGCTCAGAACCGCGACTAGCAACACGCAAAGGGTCTTTGTCGACAAGAAAGGTCCGCGCCTCCGCTTCCTTGAGGAGGATCGGTTGTATTACAAAAGGTATCAGCTCTGCTGCGAGTCTCTTATCGTGTGCTTTTGTGAAATCGCTCATTCGAACGAGTTTTAAGCCATCAATCATCTCCCAACGCTGAGGTGTAGTAAATGGCGTAACCAGCAAGGCACCAAGTAAATCTGGCTCTTTGCCTAAACCATCAACGTGGTAAGCAGTCGATAGATCTGAAGTAAGACTCGACGCTTCAGCTAAACGGACCGGCTCTTTACATACATAGACCGCATCATTGTTCTCCAAATCTATCCGAAATCCAAAAACGCCCAACATGTATCCTCCATGAAGGCATACCTGCTCAAATACAATTCTTGTTTCATTGAGTAAGCTTTGAATTATTGGCATATCATCGCTAGATGAGCTTGTGTATATAACAAAACTATCTTGGTCGTCCCAGGATATATTGGCATTTTCTGCGTGCACAAACCATTTGCCACGATCTAAGATTACTTTTCCGTCGATTGCGTCGCGCGTGGTGTATTGATTTTGCTCTCGCGCGATGATGAATCTGCCCGAGGTTGAAAACCGTGGCTCTTGGCCAACCGCATCGGCAAGCAGCGCGCCGGTCACGACATCGATCAAATGATAGCGCGGGCCATAAATCTCCAGCCGCCGCTTACCATCCGGAGAGGCGATGATCGGATCGGGTTTTGCCAGATCGAAACGATCCGCGATGACGATTTCCGGCGCGCCGGGCTCGACCGTGAATTCAAGCCCGATCGGCGCGGGATCGGGGTTCTCGCCGCATTGGGTATAGCCGATAATGGCCGCCGAGAGTCTTAGCGGCCCGGCGAGCAGCGGCCGGATTTTCACCTCACCGCTCTGTGGGGCATCCTTGACATGCAGAGGAATAATGACCCGGGTCTCTTTGACGAATTGTTGGATACGGAACGGCGCCTTCGCTTTAGGCGTCAACGCGTAAAATCCTGTTCCTTGGAAACGCACCGGTCCGTCGGCGGCAAGAACAAGATAGGCGGGCCCTAACGGCGGCGTGCCGCTCACTTTCCAGGAAAGGGCGCGCAGGCTCTCGGCCTGCACCGTCAGCCCGTCCGGAACAGCGACGGACAGAGTTTTGCGCAGCCGGGTTAAGGTGGCGGACGCCACATCGCAAGGCTGATCCGCCTGCCCGATGAGGTGAATAGGGTTGGGCAGTTGTTGGACAGTCCCGATCGGCCCATTACGCCGCACTTCGGCGCCTGGCAGCGGCCTCTGCTCCGGCGCCTGCTGAACCGGAGGCGGCTGGAATTGTTTCGCCTGAGTTTGTGCAGGTTGGGCCGCTGCAACCTGGACTTGTCCGCCAAGTTCGGCGATCCGCCGCTGATAGCTCGCTTCCGCGCAGGCGATGTCCGCGCCGCATTGGTTGCGGGCGACGCCCCAATCATATTGACGGCGGCGCGCATCGTCGGCACTGGAACCTTTCAACTCCGCCATCTTGGCCCAAAACAGCTTCGCCAGCTCCGCATCGAGCCGGCTTAGTTCGGGCGAAGCGCAGACTGTCCGCTCGGCCTCGCCATGCGCCCTGCGGCAATCAAAGCTCGGTTTGCCTTCCACCCCTATTACGCGACTCTGCGTAACTTGCCCACCGCCTCTCCGCTCAACAACGCCGGCGACGGTGGGATCACGCGACGGCGAAAGGGGACCGATCGCGGTCTTCTGAAAACAGGCGCTCTGTTTGATATTGTAGGTATATCCCGCGCAGCCGGGCGCCGCGAGGCAAAGCCTCTCGCATTGCTCGACGCTCGCCACGCCGCGCACCCATTTTGCGTCGTTCCCAGGCGCGTCCATGTTGGGATAGCGGCTAACCTTGACGCCGCCTGGACCATAGGGTGTTTGTGCCCACGCCGGGGCCGGATACATTGTGACTTGGCTGGGCGGAGCGGACAAATAGGCGCGAGGCAAATCGGGTTCCTGCACGGCTTTGCTGTCAATTGGGTCGAGAGCAAGTGCCTGGTCATAGTCGGCGCGGGATTCGGCGTAGGCGTGCTTGTTGTAGTAAGCATCGCCACGACGGGTATAGGCCAGGGCATATTTCGGATCGAGCCGAATTGCCTCATTGTAATCTTGGATGGCACGATCGTAATTCGCCTTGTTGGCATAAGCTATGCCACGAACGGTATAGGCATGGGCATAATTTGGATCGAGCCGAATTGCCTCATTGTAATCTTGGATGGCATGATCGTAATTCGCTTTATTAGCATAGGAAGCGCCACGAACGGTATAGGCATAGGCATATTTCGGATCGAGCCGAATTGCCTCGTTGCAGTCTTGGATAGCGCGGTCGTGATTCGCTTTGGTGGCATAAGCATCGCCACGATATGCATAGGCCATTGCGCGATCATGCGCGCTCAGCGTCGCACCGCGTGCGAGCACTTGCGTGCACGCCGCGATTCTGTTGTCGGGATTGACGCTCACGCAGAACTCCCATGCGGCATCCGCCGCGCATACGGCGAGGCCGAGCCAGCTGGCCAGCAGCAAAGTCATCAGGAAAACGATTGGCAGCGATCTGTCCATTTCGCCGGCAGCGTGAGCCTTTGCGGGATTGAAAACCAAAATCGGCGGCCAAACGAACGCTATGGCCGCGCGGAGGAGCACAGTACCGAGAATCTTTGCCAAGCGATGCAAGAACCTCATCAAAGCGCCCCCCATTGCTGCGTCGGCTCGATTATTTTATTTCCGTATTCACGATCTGAACCCGGCGGTTTACGCCCGCGTAAGGATTGGCCGCGTTCTTCAGCTGGCTCTTGCCGTAGCCGATTGGGATGAGGTTTTCGGGCGCCAGGCTGAACTTCTCAACCAGGAAGCGTCGAACCGCGTCGGCGCGCCGTTCGGAAAGAGTCTGGTTATAGGTGGCGTCGCCCTTGGCGTCGGTATGGCCGGCGAGAAGAAAGACGGAGCCTTTCAATTCCCCGGAGCGGAGTGCCGTGCCGAGATTGACGAGAGGTGGAACTGCCTGAGGCCCGATCACATCGGAATTGTAGTCGAAGGTAATTTCGAGATCGATGCTCGGCCTCGCTTTGGCGATTTCGGCGGCCTTCGAGCGCTCCTCGATCGAGATCAACCGCGTTTGCCGATTGCGCAAGCTGTCGATAAAATTGCGATCCGCCGCAGGACGTGGATCCGCGGTGAGCGATCGCTTGGTGACGCCCGAACCGCCCTTCGGCTTCAAGGCCTCGATGATTTGAGAGGCCGAAGGCTGCTCTTGTGCCGACGCCATACCGAGCGTTAGCAATATCAGGCAGCTGGCTGTGGCCAGACAAACCACCCATGCGTTTATGTGTTCCCGTGCCATGCTCACTCTCCCTCTTCTTGATCAGCGCACCTCGACCTTGATGGCGGTGCGTGAAACGTCAAACTTTCCGTTTTGGGTGACGAGCTTCGGTGAGGATGCCGCAACTCCCGACGCTTTCTTCGCCTCGATCGCGATAACCCGTGTAACCGAGCGCGTGTAATTCTCGACGACCGTAAAGTCGGACCTGCCGAAATCATGCTTGATGCCATCGACCTCCCTAGGCTGTTTGGTGCAGACGCCAATCACGGTCTCGAAACCTTTGTCTTTCATGCGATATTGGAATGGCGCATCCGCGGCAGGAAATTGGACTTGCACATTGGCCGGGATCCGATTGTCCGGCTGGAACTTGTTTGGAAAGAGCACCGTGCCTTCACCCTTTTCGTCGACGTTGGTGAGGGTGAGGAAGCAATCTGTGTCGGAGAAAATGGTGAAGATCGGCGTATCGCCTCGCTGGTAGGAGTCTCTATCCGACGTGATCGACAGGCCGCTCCGATGCGCAGGCTTGGCGGCGATGTCTTTATCATTCACGGCGACCAATTCCAGGGGCGAATCGTCGGTGATATCCTTGACCAAGGCCTTGAAGGCGGTCTCAAACTGGTCGCGCGGCACAAGGCCTTGTTCGAGCCGGCGGAGCAGTGGCTTCAGCCGTTTGTCGGAATCGTTCGCAGCCTTATTTAATTCGTCCTTTGTCAGCCCAAGTTCGGCCGCCGCGAGAGTTCCATCGACATCGTCCTCGTAGCGTTTCGCCAAGGCGTTGATCATCTCGATGCCGTTGAACTTCAATGTTGGTTCGAGGCCAGCGCGTGTCATGGCACCGGCGAAGCGTTTGAGATCGTCTTCGATGACCGCGTCCATAATCTCGGTCGGAGGATAAAGCGCCGCGACGGCGTCCTTGACATCCTTCGAAAAGACTTTGCCGGCGAGAACGTTCGCCCGAATGTCATCTTTCCCCTTCCGCATGCCCTGGTCATGGCACCCCATGCAGGAGATGCCGTTCGTCACCGCGAAATCCTTGCGGGATGGGTCCCGGACAATGTTCGTCGGTCCCTTGTCGAGCGGCTGGCCTTTGCTGTTATTCAGGAAATAGGCCTGGAACCCGTTTGGCAGGCTGAAGATGGTTTCACCACCGTCGTGGTTGAAGCCATTAGGGCCGCCGGGTCCAAGAGGAAACTCGTACAGGCTCTGCCTTTCCCGATTGCCGCCAAAATCATAGGAGGTCCAGAAATAGCCATTCTGCACCGTGTGCCGCTCGATGAGACGGTTGTTGGCACTGACTCCTGATTTTTGGAAGCCTGCGCGTTTAACCACGGACCGGCGAATGTCATCTTCGACGTCGACGCCCACCAATTGGGCCAACCCCTGAAACGAGGAAGGCAAACTGAGGAGACGATTGTAGAGAGGCGGCCTCGAGGCCGTGAAGGCGAACCAGTCTGCTCGCGCATAGGGAAGTTTGGTCCCGGTTACGCCCTCAAGCACATTCTCCAATTGGGAGTCCGTCTGCACGGCATAGGGATCGTTGGCGAGAATTAAATCCCAATCGCGCGGCTTCCACCCCATGTCATCGAGGTTGATTCTCATGATCGAGTGTTCGGGATCGATTGTCTCCAATCGGACCACATCGGAGGAGCGACTCAAGCTATTGACTAATTTGATCGCTCCTTGGGTGTAAACTTTCAGCGCTTCTGGATCCGCGCAGATATTTGTGAAGTGCGTGAGCGTGAGATACCGCGTTCCGGTAGCGCGCGTGCGCGGCAGTTTATCCAAGTCGGCGGCAATAAATGTCACTATGTCCTTGTTGCTTACGAATTTGTGGGTTTCGCAACTGGCAGCCTGCACGGCGAGCGAATTGATCCATGCTTCAAGCGTCTTGATGTCGGCTTCGTTCGGGCTCGGGGCATTTGCTCCTTCCATCATCACGTCATAAGGCATTTCCCGATCGACAATTCTCTTGAAGAGATATGAGCCATAAGGATTCCCCGGAACGATGAGAGCGCGATTTTTGCCGATTTCGTCGAGCTTCAGGATATTGCCAAAGCCGCTCGCTGGACTTTCACGCTTGACGAGCCGGCCCTGCTGATGACAGCGGGCGCAGCTGCGGTCTAGTACGTCGAAAGCAGCCTTCGCTAAAGGATCGGCGGGTGGGCGGACATCGTCGGCCTGCTCCGCAGCTAGTCCAGTGCACGATACGAACACCCAGGTTGCGGATGCTAACAACCAGCGACGCATATAAGAGCCAGACGTGTACCCCATAATCTCCCCCTACGCTATTCTGCGCTCAGGCGCGCCCAAACCAACTCTTTAAATTTAACCGCAGCAGAATGCTCGATCAATTCGCACGCCGCAGGCGGTTGATCCGAAAACCCGCTCTTACAATAAAGTAATTCGCCAATTTTAGATAGCATTAACCGGTTCGGCAATGCGCCGCATGATCCGATTGGGATGTGCCGCGCCGGTCATGCCTGGCTTCCTGTTTGGGCAGATCGGCGCTGGTCGCGCCGACCTGCAATAAGCGATTTGGGGACGAACACGCGAGGTGTGCGATTTGTCATTCGGCTCTTTAGCCCGCTTTGGGCGGTTCCTCAGTGCAGCTCGAACACCGCGCCCGCATACGAACTACCAAAAGTCGTTGTGCCGTAGAGCGCTCCGTTCTTGTCGAAGATGAGGTCGGATTCGGGTGCGTAACCGTCGGTCCCGTTTTTAAAGCCATAGAGCACGGTCTCGGTCCATAGCGTCTTGCCAGCGGCCGGCGGAGTCAGTTTGAACACCGTGCCCGTGGCGTTGCCCACCGTACCAGTTCCGCTGCTCGTAGTGCCATAAAGTGCGCCCATGCTGTCGAAGATCACTCCAGCAAAGGGAAAAGCACCATTGACCCCATTGTTAAAGTTGTAGAGCACGGTCTCGGTCCATTGAGTCTTTCCAGCGGCAGGCGGCGCCAGCTTGAACACCGTGCCGTAGCCGCCCAGGGTCGGCCCGCCTCCTGTCGTGCCATAGAGCGCTTCCTTGCTGTCCATGGACAGATCGGCGACGGGATAAGCACCGGTAGTCAAATTGTTAAAGCTGTAGAGAACAGTCTCGGTCCATTGCGTCTTTCCGGCGCCGGGCGGGGTCAGTTTGAATATTGTGCCGAGGTTTGAAAGGCCGCCAAGATACGTGGTGCCGTAGAGCGCGCCGCTGCTGTCCATGAGCAAGCCAGCTTGTGGTCCCTTGCCATCGCTCGAACTAACGCTGAAGCTGTACAGCACGCTCTCGGTCCATAGCGTTTTCCCGGCGGCCGGTGGCGTCAGCTTGAACACTGTGCCGTACTTTAAATATCCCCCCCTGTTGCTCGTGGTACCGTAAAGCGCGCCATTGCTGTCCATGATCAGGCCGGCCCATGGGTTGCCGCCATCATTTCCAGACCCAAAGCTATGCAAAACGGCGTAGCTCCATTGCGTCTTCCCTGCGGCGGGCGGCGTCAACTTGAACACTGTACCAAGTGAATAAGCGCCTCCATCTCTCGTTGTGCCGTAGAGCGCGCCGCTTTTATCGAGGATTACACCGCCAAGTGGACTCCTGCCGTCACTGTAGCCGTTGAAGGCAAAGAGCATGGTCTTGGTCCATTGAGTCTTGCCCGCGGCGGGGGGCGTCAGCTTGAACACCGTGCCGTAGCCGCCGTTAGAAAATCCCCCACCGGAGGTCGTGCCATAGAGTGCTCCGCTGCTGTCCATGGCAAGCTTGCCTATCGGGGCGGTGCCGTCGGGGTAACCAGTAAAGCTGTGGAGCACGGTCAGCGCTGGAGCCGCCGACGCGCCTCCAGTGGAACCGGCGGCGGCGAGAATTGCGGCGGAGCCGACAATAAAACGCATCAGCCCCGATCGGGTGCCTTGCAAATAAGAACCGTCGCTGAGAAACATAGAACTCCCTCCTGAAATAAATCAAATCAAGCCATCTAAAGAGCCGCACGAACCAAAGGCAATTTGTCCTGACCATTATTAGATGTCCGCAACTCTAGAGCGATCTTCGATTGGCGCTCTATATTTGTGCGTTGCTCCGACCCGTCCGACAGTCGCCATTTGAAAAGCTGTGCTTTTCTGCTTAAGGTTTGATCTGATCCGGCTGCAGCGCAGAGAACAGCCCCGGCGCTTACAGAGAAGACGCTGCGTTCGGTGCTAAACCGGCGATTGGGAGCACCATTATTTTTTTATTGTTCGCCTCCGGAATGGCTTTCGACGCGCCGTTAGAATGAGTTCGAAGAATTGGTTCGGTTCGAGGAAATCATTGCGACTGGGAAATGTATCGGCGTGCTGAGATGGGTCTGCGGTGCTCCATTCACTTTCAGTGGATGATCAATGGCCCTTGGAACCATCGTTCCGGCAAAAAAGGAACGTTCCCGAACAGGATGAACGAATCCATTGGCTCTTTGAGGAGGCCGGGGGGCGGCGCGCCCGCAATCGCAGCGGCGCTGGGGACGTGCGCATGGCCTTGGTTATCGCTATGTGTAGAATTCAGCCCTAAACAATGCCGGAACAATGCCGGCGATGGTGATCGAGGCGTATCTCATCAATCGTAACTGTGCCTCGTTCGGTCGGACACAAAGAACCGTTTGCGAGCTAACAGTCGCCCTTTTAGCAGAGTTTCTGCGATGGATGTTCCCTTTCGCCTCCTAGCCGCCACCTTTGTCATTGTTCTTTTGCCAGCCCATGCTGCCGACGGGATATTCTGCAAGGGCACAATGATCTTCGCAGAGCGCGTTGATTCATCCGGGAAGATGATTTTCGGCGTTTCAGGTGTCAACGACCAGTCCAACATCTTCAGTGAGCAGGGCGTAGCTAAGCCGCACAACGGCGGGTGGCGCTACCAGGTGTTGTCAAAGGAAAATCCCGAGGATCATTGCACCATTGACATCACTTCGGTCGACGGCGGGTTCTCCATTCATACGTTTGAAGGCGCACGCTGTGAAAGTTCCGGGGGTCATAATGCCTATGAGGTAATTATGAAAACAATGTTCCCTGCGACCTCTCGGGTCAGAAGTGTCACTCACGAGCGCGACGCAGGAATGAACATCATGGATGTCAAATGCCATCCAAAACTAAGGAGACGAAAACTGCGGTAACTGCAATGTCGTGCCCGTCGACAGAGACTTTCAATGGCAAGACTCTGCCGCTAGCTTTGGGCGCGATGGAACCCCAGCCTGCGAGCGGAGGTCGTTCCTGGCAACGCGGACGATCCGCACTGAATGCTTCCTACGTAGTCGCTGCATGGACCACATGATTTCCCTCGGCATTCCTTTCACCGAGCGATCTTCAGCGGCCGAGGAACTGGAAAGCTAGTGACTTGCGTTAACTGAATTGTATTGAATGAATGATTCGCTTTTGTCGCGATTCGAAGCGACGGAGGTGAAGGTGAGCAAGAAGCGCTATGTTGTAGAATTGAGCCCGGACGAACGGAAACGGCTCGAACAGCTGATCCGGAAAGGCAAGAGCCCGGCCAAAAAAGAGCTTAAGGCAAGGACACTCTTGCGGGGAAGTGGAAAGCTTTCGACACGACCGGACAACTTGAGACGCGTTTCCAGCCGTCAAAATTCGCATGAGCAACCGCCGCAGATTTTCTTGAGCTCACCTGCGCCGCCGTCTCAACCCCGTTCAGCGCTCGGAACAGGCAAAAGCCAATCAAGCGGTCAGCCTGCTGCGCTTCACTAAGGGCAGCGCGTCAATTTTGCCGTGGCGTTGTGCCGATCGAGATACTTGATCTGCATAGCGCTCCCGCTGACGCGGAATTCCGCCTGCTCTCGGCTTGTCATCCCTTCTCCCTGACAGGTCATCGCGATGCGCCACCGGCCTCCGCCGCCACGAATTCGATCAAACCGACAAGAGGTCTCAGGTGCTTCCATCCCCCGCGTCGAAACCCGGGTCGTATCATCTGGACTTCCTGCTTGGTTGCGGCACAAATCCGGGTTTTCCGCCCACCGTCCGACGTAAGACGCATCCCCCGCCTGCGCTTGCGCCGTCACTCTTCCCGCACAGCCCCAAGCCACCACGACCGCAACAAGCGATGCAATTGTCCTAAAGCGTCTCATCCGACATTCCCCAGATAGTGTTAACATGACAGCCATACACAGTCTAAAAATCATGTTGAAGTCTCCCCAAGCCGTAGGAGTATCGCCACATGACGCAATCCAGACGCCTCTCCATAATCGGCGTCAGCCTCATCGCGTTGCAGCCAGGCCTCCCAGCCCATGCGCAGACTTACCCTTCTGTGGTGCAGGCGGAAATCCGCGAGGCGACGGACTCCTGCAAGCCGGAGAAGATTGAGCTGCCAAAGGATTTCGTCACCCGCAAGGATGTCAACGCAGACGGCGTTCCAGATTTTATAGTCGACTGGACAAACGTTCGGTGCAAGGACGGAACGCGTCCATCCTGCGGATCGCTGAGATGTGCGGTCACCGTGTATGCGTCGCTCCCGAACGGAACTTACACGAAAGCATTGTCCGATACTGTGCGCGGTTATACTTCCGGAGAATTAATGGCCGCCCAGCTGTGGTGCTGGGCTTCACCGGCGATTACACTTCGTGTCACCAAGACCCTACAGCCCTGTGCAAGATAACGGCCTATTGGAATGGCAAGGAGTTCACCGGTCCTCGCTATGTCCGCTGAAAGCGTCAGGAGCGCAACGGATTCCCGCCGACTCCGCTTAGCCAAGGGTCTATGGTTATGACGATTTTATGCCGCAAGGGATTTGTCGCCGCCTTCGCGCTCCTTGGATTGGCGGCGGGTTCAAACGAGGCGTTCGGGGAATGGAGCGCAACTGTTTTCACCAATCAGAAAGGCGTGCATGTTCACGGCAAGGCTGTGAACAGCCGGGTGATATTCCATATCACTTGCAACACAGAATCCACGCCAGAACTCTCTGTTTCTTTTGGGCCTTATCGAGGGAATGCACTCGATAATATTGATGACGTAAGCAGGTCGGTCGTTTTTGTCGTCAAAAATCATGATGGTGCTGCCCAAAAATTCCCGGCGACAATGCACTATTATGGACCGGATAACGAATGGGTCTTGAATCCGAGTAGCCTGCTGCCCCCGGCCTTCATCGATGAATTCGGTCGCGGCGACGTGCTTACGATTCGCAATGGTCGGGGAAACAAGGTAGTTGATTTCGATTTAAATGGTGCCGGGAAGACGCGCGAGGCTGTGCACCGCGTATGCCACATGTGATCGGTCGTCGCGCGTAACAGGAATGGGGCTATATCGTGCAACGCATTTTTTCGCTGATTATCCTATCTATCATCTTGCTGGCTTTGCCCGCGACGGCAAGACCGATCTGCCGTCGCAGAACGGTCTTGCCGTCGCGTGCCTGTGCGCGCCGCCGCGCTCAGTAGACCGACTGGCGCCGGCGTGACAGGGAGAAGCCGTGCCCGTTGGCGTTGCGGCACTCGAGTCCGCTCTTCGTGGAACGGCACACTATGCCGCCGAACTTCCCGGTGTCACCGTACCGCATGACGTTGTCGCCGGGTAAGGGTGACGCGGGACGCGACCCTGGCTGACCGCATTTGACCGTCACCGTACCGCGCTCGCGCATCGAGAACTGGTGGCCCAAGGCGTCGTTGCACCTGGCTAGGCGCGGCATGGCTGGCGGGCCGGAGCGCTCGAAGATCGTGCATTCGATGTCGGACGGCAGCCCGTCGCCGATCCCGACGGTGCAGTCGATGTTTCCCGATGGGGTCTTGAACCAATCGACGTCCGCGAGCGCCGGGGCAGTCGCCAGAAGAACGACCAGGACAGGAGGAAGCGCTCGCATGAATCCTCATTCGCCAATGGTGTGAACGTCGCACGGTCAGAAAATAAAAAGGGCCTCAACTAATGAAAAGACCATCTGATGCGCATACCGAACTGCCTGTTGATGAGACGGATTTCTCCTGTGACTCGGCCAACCCCATGGCGGGGAACCACCAATCGAATTGCCCCTTCCTGAACATGTGCATGACCTCGAAGCCCTTGAGCGTGGCGTAGGCGGTTTTCCGCAATGGTCATCATCACATCGTCGCGGCGGGAACTGTTCAATTCGGCAGTTGAGAAAGTTTATTTGCACTCCATCGGTAATTAATACGTTTCTTAACAGTTGGACAGCATACCGGGTCGCCTTTGGCATACATGGTCTGTTTGACAACGATCACGCCATCTTTCGCTGACGATAACTGTGCTTCACCATTGAGCTGTAATGAGGAAACAGGTTTGTATCTGCCCGAAGTTTGAGAGAAAACAGTCAGGGTATTCTACCAATATGACGGTCCGAGGGTCGTCCACACCAGCACAATTTCCGGCTTACCATCGCCGTTCAGATCGGCGATCGCGCTGCCTTGTGCCTGCGCACTCTCTTCATGGCTGCGTTGAGCGGCTAGGAAGTTCTTCACGATGGTATCAGCGGCATGCTGCGACAGCCCCGTGTCACCATCTCGCGCCATTTTCTGCGCCTGCGTGGAGGGGCAAAGAGCCGCCAATGATCCTATCAATGCCAATGTGAAAAACAATTGTTTCAACATAAATCCATCGCCTTCTGCACCGCTTTATATGTCAAAGCTTCTCGATCATACTATGCTTTCGCCTAGTATGTTGTTTTAAGCTTCCCCCGTATTTGGACTTTCTCCCCCAGAAGGGGCCGAAAGGTCCAGCACGTCGCAAAGCGCGACGCGCTAGAGCCTGAGTAGGCATTCTTATCGGACGCAATAGCCCCGCCGCTCCTTGCTGCGCTGTTGCAAGGCAAGGGCCTCGTGCGCCGCCGTTGCCATGGGATAGGGAATATCATCCGCACCTGTCCGGCGCGGCCGATGCGTCCCCACTCACGGATAAAGCACCATTGCCCGAATAGGTCGGGCTGCACGTCAAGCCGGTAAAACCCGCGCATGTTCTTCGTGGGGTCGGTGCGGTGCAGGACGATGGCGCTTATGCCCGAAGCCTCGAAATCGTGCTGTGGCTGACGTTGTAGGATCGCCCGATTTCCTCAAGCGTCTCACCGTCGCGGTCGCGGCGCTTGATCGCCTCGCGTATCTGGTGGGGTTGAGGTGGATCGCCGGCATAAATTGAAACCGCCATCATTTTGACTGACATTCCCCAGATTGCCGCCGCCGCGTCGCGCAGGCGTAATGGGCGGTCAGTGCGGCATCTGGTAAACAGCACTGCCACAGCTAGCCTTAATCACTGGGCTCCGTTCCCATGGCCGCAGCCATCCGTGATGCCATGCGCCAGCCGCACAATACATCCCGCGATGGACTGGGACCGACAAATCGCCCTCCAACTCATCCTGTATCGGATTGTTGTATGCACCTAGCGGGTTGGACGATCCGACCGATCTGCCTACGCATTCATCGCCTTTGCAATACCAATATGTATCGGCATGTGCGGACGTTGCCGCGATTATCGTCGCGGCTGCGATTTTTAAAATCTTCATCGCTATTCCTCCTCGCTTTCCAAACATAGCGCCAGCGACTCATTTTCTGCCTCATCCAAAATGGGTGTTTTACTTGTCAAATGGGGCGTGGCGCACGCTGCCTGCATATCTATATTTCAATTCCTTACTTAAGACCGTCGTGGGCGAGCCATATCGGGCCAAAAATCACCTATACTTGGCGAATATGACAATGCCCTCGCACCAACTTGCCTGATTGCCCGGTTGTTCCGCCTGATTCGGATTGCGTGAATATTCCGAAGCCGGGATCTTACTTTTCGGTTCGGGAAGGGAGCCGGGAGACATCTTGGATGCAAAATAACGATGATCTCCCGGTCAGACCTTGTGGTTCGATGACACCTGCGCGAATCTCAGTATCCTGGGATACTGCCGAGAACGCCCCCGAGAATCCCTAATGCCACGCCGGCCGCCGCAGCTCCATCATCGCCGCCCCCATCATAGTAACCGCCGTCATAGTAGCCGCCGCTCCAACCCCGGTAACCATTATGGTAACCGTAGTAGCCACGGCCATGGTGCCACCCGGAAGCCACCGAACGGCCCTGATAGCCGCGGAAGCCGCCGTAGCCATGGGCGCCATGGAAACCGCCATAGTGAATTCCTCCGCCGTGGAAACCGCCGGCGTGGAAGCCTCCGCCATGAAAACCACCACCATGAAAACCACCACCGTGGAAACCGCCGCCGTGGAAACCGTTCGCTGACACCGGAGTGGCAAACAGTATCGCCAATAGAGCCAACTTTTTCATCGTAAGCACTTTTCTCAGGAGGTTTGATAGTAATCGGAAGTTATAATTACTCTACGCAATCAGGCGTTTGATCCAGAACACATGGACGAGACGGTCTAACCACAACGCCTTCCGTCGTTTCACTTTAACACGCACCTACTTCAAAAGCTACGCTTTTCAGCGTAAGCTTTCGCTTGCTCCGGGCCGGCCCGCAGAGCCGAT
>JBOHJQ010000002.1:0-101375 GCA_050728655.1 Methylocella sp. | reverse complement strand
CAGTCGGGCAGCAGGGGCCGCCTGGGCCGCAGGGGGCGCAAGGGCCGCAAGGGATCACCGGGCTGCAAGGGCCGATAGGGCTCACGGGTCCGCAAGGGGCAACCGGGGCCACTGGCCCGGCGGGACCGGCCGGGGCGACCGGCCCCGCAGGGGCACAGGGGCCAGTAGGGGCAACAGGGCCAACCGGGCCGCAAGGCCCAGCAGCCGGCGCCCAAATCGGGATCTACTCAGGGGACGCAGCGCCGCCGACATTGCCGGCCGCGCAAGGCACGCTCTACTATCAAGTAGTCAACCCCCCTACGCTTATCGGCACCTCCCACATCTATCAGTACACCGCCACGGGGTTGGGGGCGGACGCAATTGTGATTGCAACTGGAGATAACGTGACGACAGGAAACTTTACTTGCGTTTCTCCCGTGTGCTCGTCAACAATTCGTTCCGCGCCGCTAACGCCTACCGGCACTCCATTCAGCGTCGTGATTGCAAACGGCTCGACCAGGGCCTTTTATGAAGCGAACAGCGCCGGCATTTTCCAATATGTTGGCCAACTCGCTGCCGGAAATTAGATGGAGGCGGAGACAAGGTTATATAATCAATAGACTATGCAGATATCGCGCACCCGCGTGAGAGCATCGCGCCGGCCACCGGCGCACCTACGGAGGTAATCCAATGGCTCAACCATTTCTCGGGCAGATATTCCTCGTTGGCTTCAACTTCGCGCCAGTAGGCTGGGCGTTATGCAACGGCCAGCTTCTGAGCATCGCGCAGAATACGGCGCTCTTTTCGCTCCTCGGGACGCAGTACGGCGGAGATGGCATACAAACCTTCGGCCTGCCGAATTTGCAAAGCCGCGTGCCTGTCGGCATGGGGCAGGGACCTGGTCTTTCGCCCTACGTTATCGGCGAGCAAACGGGCTCGGAGACGGTAACTCTTACAGTCGGCCAGATGCCCGCGCATAACCATCTGGTCGCCGCCAACGCCGCCACCGCAACTGTCGCATCGCCGCGCGGGGCCGACCTTGCCCAAAGTGAGACCACCACGCGAACAGCCGTTAACACCTATTCCACGCCGCCAATGACCGCGCTGGTCACGCTCGACCCCGCGACCATCCAGCCGAACGGCGGCTCGCAGCCGCATCCAAACATCCAGCCGGTGCTGGCCATGAACTACATCATCGCGCTCCAGGGCATCTTCCCGTCGCGGAACTAATCTGCGAAGCGGTCTGCTCTGACGCGGCCATGCCGGGCGACGACGCGCCCAACTTTTCCGCCGGCGGCGTCCGCCGCCGGCCCGAGCGCGAGGCCGACGGCGAGTTCCGCTTCGACCTTTTCCGCGGCTCGCGCCCGCCGGGCGACGATTTATCCTTTCTCGACGCGCCGCTTCGAGAGCGGCTGATGCGGCAACAGTTCGCCGGACAATCGGCGAGCTACCGCGCGAACTATCCAAATGCCCGCTTCGAGATCGTCGAACGCGATGGCGCGCCGATCGGCCGGATCGTCACCGCGCGCGCGCCGGACGCCATGCTCATCGTCGACATCGCGCTCATCGCCTCCCAGCGCCGGCGCGGCATCGGCGCCAGCCTCGTGAACGGCGTCCTCGATGAGGCGCGGGCGGCGGGCTTGCCGGTGCGGCTCTCGGTCTTCGCCAGCAACCCGGACGCGCTGCGCTTCTACCTCCGCCTCGGTTTCAAGCCGATCGAGAGTTCCGCCATCGGCATGCAGCTGGAATGGCGTGACTCGTGCCACCAATAAGTGACGATGCGATGACGGTTTCCGATCGGTTTGCGCTGCCGCTTGCGGCTGCCTTCGTGATGCGCGCCGCCAATGGCCAAAAGACGCCTTTTGGGCGCAATCCCACTCATCTCGCGCGATCCTCTGTAAGAGGCCATGCGCCGGTAGTCCGGCTGATCGTACCAGAATGTTCGGAAACGAGCGCGGAGCAGTGCCACGTCGTTATGCGTTACTCCAATGGCGACTTATCGGCGTCCCCGGTAGGATTCGGCTCCTCTGTAGTGACTTGGTCGGCTCGGTCTTTTCCCGCTGCCAGCGGCGCTCTGCGGCCAAAGCCACGCTTCGGTGCGGTTGCGATCCGCCGGGCGATTTTGAGCAAACTTCTATCCGACCAGCGCCGCCCGACGAGCGATAAGGCCAAGGGGGCGCCCGAGGTCTTCAGGGGAATGCTGATCTGTGGCAGACCGAAGAAGCTCGCGAGCAGGAATATTCGCATCATTTGCTGGCGTTTGGTTTCTAATTCGGCTGCATCCGCGTTCAGAAGAGGCGCCGCGAAAGGCGTCGTCGGGACGACGAAGCACGCCGAGCCGCCAAGGAGATCGTCGATCTTCTCGCACGCCTCTCGTCTGAACGCGACCGCCTCTCGTTTCGATTCGAGGCTGACGGTGGCGGCGAATTGAAATCGCTCTCTTATCCCTGGCCCGAACTCTGGGTCCGTTGCCCTGATCCAGTCGCCATGCGTTTCCCAGGCTTCGAAGGCGTGCAAATTGCGAAAATGGGTCAGTGCGGCGGACCAGAAGTCTTCGCCGAACCTCTCTTGCCGCATGGCAAAGTTTCGGCGCAGAGCCGCGAGCGCCGGCCCGGCGGCGTCGGCCAAGGCCGGCTCGGCGTACGCGAAAGCTTCGGTCAGGCAGATCGCGCCCGCGACGGATGAGCGCTCAATATCCGCCGGCAACAAGATGTCGGCGACCGACGTCAGCATTTCGATGTCGCGCGCGAGCCAGCCGATGACGTCGTGCGTCGGCGCGAGCACGATGACGCCGTCCGACGACACGGCGCCATACGACGGCCGAAAGCCATATACGCCGCAGAAGGCCGCCGGCGCCCGGCAAGAGCCGGCAGCGTCGGTGCCGAGCGCGAAATCGGCGAGTCCAGCGGCGACGGCGACCGCCGAGCCGGACGACGATCCGCCCGGATGCCGGTCTTTCGCCGCCGGGTTGACCGGCGTTCCATAATGATGATTGGCGCCCAGGAGGCTATAGGCCATCTCGTCCATTTGGGTCTTGCCGACGAGCCGCGCGCCGGCCGCGAGCAGCCGATCGACGGCGGGGGCGTCGAGCGCGGCGGGCGAGTGGCTTGCCGCCCAAGATGGATTGCCGTTACGCGAGACATATCCGGCGACGTCGATGTTCTCCTTTACGACGAAGGTCTTTTCCGAAAGCGCGCCAGCGAAGGCACCGGCATTTCTTTTCGTAACGTCGAGCGCCACGCTAATGGCGCCGAAGGCGTCCGCCATTTTAGATGTCTCCTAGCGACGTTGAGCACGAGGGCAAGCCCGCCCGCATGGCCGCACGCCCCAACCGCGCAAAGTACCAAATTTCCGCGCGATCCTCCTCCTCTCAAGGGCTGCCAGATGTATGAGGCCTTGTCATTTTTTTTGGCCCGAATCGTACCAAAATACTTCACCTGAATCATTTTGGTACGATTGGCTAGGATTCAGGCCGCGAAAGGCGCGCCGCGCAGAGTGGCCAGCTGCGCCTCGCTGAACACCCGCCCGCGGGTCAAAAACCGCACACCTTCGGGGGCCTCGATCGAAAAGCCCGCGCCGCGTCCGGGAACGACATCGATGATGAGCTTATGCCGCCATAGTTCGAATTGGGCGGCGCCGATATAAACCGGGCAGCCCGCGATTTCGCCTAAAAACACGGCGCTCGGCCCGGTGCGAAACTCCGCTTGGGCCCCATATCGGCGGGCGCGAACAGCTTGCGCCGCGCTGAGCGTCAGCGACAGGCTCAATGATATGATAATGTATTACGTCCGTTCGGGATGCGAGCGAACTGCCCGCACCCCGACGAACGACAGGAGCTCAGAGCTTGGCCGTTATCGCCTTGATCTCGGTATAATTCGCCAGCACTTCGCCGCCCATCTCCCGGCCCCATCCGGACTGCTTGTAGCCGCCGAAGGGCAAGGATGCGTCGAAGACGTTGTGGCAGTTGATCCACACCGTGCCGGAGCGGATGAGATTCGCCAGCCTGTGCGCCTTGCCGATGTCCTTTGTCCAGACGCTGGCAGCCAGGCCATAGATCGTGTCATTCGCTTTCTTGGCGACCCTCTCCAAGTCTGCATCGTCGAACGGTTCAGCGCAGACCACCGGCCCGAAAATCTCCTCGCGGACGACCTTCATCGACGGCGTGGTGTTGGTCAGGACGGTCGGCTCGACGAAGTAGCCACCGTTGCCGCCGGCCGCTTTCCCGCCGGTCACAATTTTGGCGCCCTCCTTCACTCCAGACTCGATATAGCTGGTAACACGCTGGAACTGCTCTTCGGAAACCAGCGGACCCATGTCGGTGCTTGGATCGAGCCCGGGCCCCACCTTCATCTTCTTTGCTTCGGCTGACACGCCTTCGACGACCTGTTCGAATATCTTCTTATGTGCATAGAGCCGCGATCCGGCGCAGCAGCACTGGCCGTGATTGAAGAAGGTCGCGCTGGCGGCGCCGGGAATCGCCGCCTCGAGGTCCGCATCATCAAGAACGATAGTCGGCGACTTGCCGCCGAGCTCGAGCGATACCTTCTTCAAGTTGCCGGCCGCGGCCTTGACGATGAGCTTGCCGACTTCGGTCGATCCGGTGAACGCGACCTTGTCGACCTCGTCGTGGGCCGCCAGCGCGGCACCAGCCGTCTCGCCGTAACCGGCGAGGATGTTGACGACGCCGTTCGGAAACCCGGCTTCCTGGATCAGCTCGCCGAGGCGGAGCGCGCTCAGCGGCGTCTGCTCCGCGACTTTCAGCACGATCGTGCAACCGGCGGCGAGCGCAGGGGCGAGCTTCCACGCCGCCATCAGCAGAGGGAAGTTCCAGGGAATGATTTGGCCGACGACGCCGACGGGCTCGCGCACCGTGTAGGAAAGGAACTCGTTCGGCACCGACCACGGGATGGTCGAGCCCGTGACCTTCGTCGCCCATCCGCCCATGTAGCGGAACATGTCGACGGTGAGTGGAACGTCGGCGACGCGCGCGACCGCCAGCGGCTTGCCGTTGCCGACCGCCTCGATCTCCGCGAGCTCTTCCAGATGCTGCTCAATTAAGTCGGCCAGCTTCCACATCAGCCGGCCGCGCTGCGATCCCGTCATCTTGCGCCAGGGACCTTCGTCGAAGGCGCGCCGTGCCGCTCGCACCGCCCGATCAACGTCCTCCTTGTCGGCCTCGGCAACCTGCGCCAGCACGGTGCCCGTTGCCGGGTTGTAGACGGAGAACGTCTTGCCGGATGCCGCCGCCACCCATTCGCCATCGACCAGCAGCTTGCGGTGATGCGACAAGAATGTCGCAGTTGGCTTGCTCAGCCGGCTGTCCAACGCAATTGCGTCCATCTCTGACTCCTTAGATTTCTCGAGGCATCGCCGGTTTCCGGCGCACCCTGCGCGGAATACGCGGCCCACATCCGGCTTCGCCAGGATACTCGCCCTTACACAGAATTTAGCACCATATCGGGCGTTGAGAAGATGCTTATTGTTGCAAATAAAGGCGACGGCCTCGGCCGCGGCCGGATCGCGCGAGCGCGGCTCCTGAACCGGCACCTTTCATGATCCAGAGGAAGCCTTGACCTGATCCATATAAGGTTGCACTGTGTTTTGGGGGGGTTGCCGCGAGGCTTTCTCAGGCTGCACCTTCTTTAAAACAAATGGCGGAAGATAAAGAAGAGGAAAGCCGACAGAGCCATCGCGCAGGGCAGGGTCAACACCCAGGCGAGACCGATGCTGCGGATCGTCGAGATCTGCACGCCGGAGCCATTGGCCGCCATCGTGCCCGCGACGCCGGAAGACAGCACATGGGTGGTCGAGACCGGCAAGCCAAAACTGTCCGCCGCCGCGATCGTCCCCATCGCCACGATTTCGGCCGCCGCGCCTTGGCCATAGGTCAGATGCTGCTTGCCGATTTTCTCGCCCACGGTGACGACGATGCGCTTCCAGCCAATCATGGTGCCAAGCCCGAGCGCAAGGGCGACCGATACTTTCACCCAGTCCGGAATGAATTTGGTCGCGTTGTCGAGATTCTTTTTGTAGGCGGCGAGTGTGGCGATATCCTGCTTCGAAAGCTCAGCTGCCTTGTCCTTTTGTAAGAAGCGGATAGCCTCGGATGCGAGATACATGTCGTTACGGGTATTGCCGACTTGCGCCGCCGGGATTTGCGCGAGCGTACCATAGGATTGGACTTGATTCGCGATGTCGCGGATGAGCGCGGCGAGCGAGGGAAAAGTGCCCTCATTGATTTGATGCGAGGTCACATAATTGGTGACGGCTGGGCGCGGATCGCCGAAGACGCTATAGCCCGCCGCCTTGGCTTCGACGACCTTCGAGGCGGCCACCGAGTCTTGAACGAAACTTGGTACGTAAGCCGCCGGCAGCGTCCGGTTCAAGGCATAGGCGGTTGGCACCGTGCCGATCAATATCAACATGATGAGGCCCATGCCTTTTTGCCCGTCGTTCGACCCATGCGCGAAGGACACTCCGGCCGAGGTGAAAACGAGCAGTCCGCGAACCCATAAGGGCGGGGCAGCCTTGCCCTTTGGCTCGGCATAGAGTTCATGCTTGCGGATAACGAATTTCATGAGGATTAGCAGGATTGCCGCGCAGATAAAACCGACGAGCGGGGAGAACAACAGCGCATAGCCGATCTCGATCGCCTTGCTCCAATCGACGCCAGACGTTCCGTCGCGCCCGCGCATCAGCGCGTTGGCGATGCCGACGCCAATGATGGAGCCGATCAATGTATGTGAGCTCGATGCCGGGAGACCCAGCCACCACGTGCCGAGATTCCAGATGATCGCGGCGATCAGCATCGCGAAGACCATCGCGAATCCGGCTTCGGAACCGACTTGAAGAATCAATTCGACCGGCAATAGCGAAATAATCCCGAAGGCGACCGCGCCGGACGAGAGGAGAACCCCGAGGAAATTGAAGCAGCCCGACCAGACCACAGCGACAGGAGGCGCGAGCGAGTGCGTGTAGATGACGGTCGCGACCGCGTTGGCTGTATCGTGAAACCCGTTCACGAATTCAAAGCCAAGCGCGATCAGCAGAGCGACGCCGAGCAGAAGGAATGGCAATATGCTGACGACCGGGGTCCCCGCCGCCGAAATGTCTCTGTAAATGTTATAAGCGGCAAAGAAGAGCCCGAGAGCAATGATGGCAAGGAAAATCAGGATCGTCCTGATCCCCATCGGCTGATTGAGCTTTGGCCGAGAGATTTCGCTTGGCGCGGACGCAATGCCGGTCGATGAAAGAGATGTCATGGGCGCCTCCCTAGCTTGTTAGAGCTGTTTAGGTTCGGCTAATGACGCGCGAATGACAAAACTAACAAGTTTTCGGCCAGGTTTCGGATTTCATGCGCAAGGTTATGGTCTATAATTCTTGCGATCGATGCGAGCCGCATGAGCCGTCGCAGGTCCTCTTAGTGGATCCGGCTATTACTGCAAAACAATGCACCGGCTTTCCAAAATTGCTGCGAGTTTCAGTGTTATTCTATGCTTCAAGCCAAAAAAGACGCCGGTCTCGGTCCCGCAACCGGCGTCCAGTTTGGTCTTGTCGCACGAGCTCGCGCGGCAAGTCCGTCTCGAGCGACTAATTGTCGAAGTCGAACATGTCGAACAAATCGCCGATGGCGGGCATATTCACGGGCACGTAAGGGTTGGAGCTGTTCATCTTGGGATTGTGCAGGTTGTCGCGACTACGGTGAGTCAGCGGCTTCAGGTCCCAGTTACGCTCGATGAACTTAACGATGGAAGCATGGTCGTTGTAACTGTGCACGACTTTGCCACCGCGAGAGAACGGCGAGATTACAATCAGCGGAATTCGGGGGCCGTCGCCGAAGAAGTCGAGCGGCTGAATGAAGCCCGAGTCCCAGTAGCCGCCGCCCTCGTCAAAGGTAACCAGGAAGGCGGTCTCCTCAAACAGCTCCGGGTGGGCCTTGAGCTTGTCAAGGATGTTCTCGAGCATGGCCTCAAAGAGATCGAGCTTCGAGCTCGCCGGGTGCCCGTCGACAAGGCTGTCGGGTTTGACATACGCGATCGATGGCAGATGGCCGTGGTCGAGCTCACTGAAAAAATCGATCGCGTCCTTGATGTGCTCCTTGCGCTGCTTCGGATCGCCCATGATCGAGCTCGCGTACGAAAACGGATTACAGATGTCGCAGTAGTTATTCGCGATCAGCTGGTCCACCGGATCGGTCGAGCCGCTGGCGACCCGCACAGCTGCATTGTAGCCGCCTCCATAGTAGGCCCAGGAAATTTTTTTCTCATTGAGTGCGTCGCCGATGGTGCGAAGGCCCGAGGGCGGCACTTTGCTGCCGGTTAAGATGCTGGCCGCATCGATATCGCCGTTTGGCAGGAAGCCCGGGCTAAGATTGTTGATCATGTAGAAACGACCGGACTCGCAGTTGGGCGAGGGATGCCACGGCAGGCTTTTCAAATAGTTCACGATCGGAGGAATGCCGGGCTGAGCGAGATCAGAACAGTTGGTCCATGCTTTGTCGCGCTGGAAAGACACATCTGTCGATGACTGCGGGTCTGGATCGGCGACGCTGGGTGTTGGCGGCTGGGTAACTCCCTGGAACGTATCCCAGGGAATTGCGTCAGCGGTGCCAAGCATGGTGTGCTGGACAGCCGTTCCACCCATGACCGGCTGATGGTAATTGTCATTGATGGTGTATGCGTCGGCGATCTGCTTGAAAATCGGCGCGTCGCCGTTCAGCATGTTGTAGAAACCCATCGAGTTGCTGCCGGAACCGTCGTTGCGCGCGACACCGACGAAAGGATAAAGATCGCTGAGACAGCCGGAAGGATTACTTGGTGTGGCGTTTAGCACGTCGCAATCGGACTGCTGCCACATGTGAAAAAGGCGATGCACCATGTCGCCTGTATAGCTATCATAGGGCAGAGTCGAACCGGTGATCTCGAATACGCCGTTGGGAAGCGTTGTGGCGTTGGTAACGCGTGTGTCGTTCGAGAACTTCAGAAGCCCTGAGGCTCCGGTGCGTAGGAAATCGAGATCCGACGTTTCAAGTGACGGCTCGATTCTCGGCAACTCCTCGTCCGGCACCAGAAATGGGTCGAACGGCGCTTGAAATGGATCGCCGAGTCCGCCCGGCACGGGCGGCACATAGGCGGTATTCGGTACAGGGAATGTGGGCGTGAGCGGAGATTGCTGGTAGACCGTCTTGCCTGCCGTAACTAAGGCGTCGATGAAATATGTGGACGGGTAAGGCTGGTTTATTTGGTATTGCTGCGACTTTATGAAATGCAGTCCAGGCTGACCCGATTTCAATATGATGCCTTCTGACAGAAGGTTGGCGACCGATTGGCCGTGCTTGGGTTGGTAAGTGGCATAGACGTGATCGAAGGTTCGGTTCTCGCCGATTAACACAATCAGGTGTTTGATCGGAGTGTCTGTCTTCACGCGATGTGCTGCGGCATCCTTATCAGCCCTTTCGCCCGCGCCAGCCAAACCGCAGGCCATCACGGCACCAAATACGGTACCTGCGGCCGCCCGGCGCGGCCAGCGATTTCGATTCAAGATTCCTGGCGACATGCTTTCCTCCCTTGTATTGAATGCAGCGGAGGAAATTAGCTGCCGCACGTGACATGATCATCACGGTTTCTTGTTGAGTGCGTGACAGTTGTCGCTAAACGGCACCCTCATTTGCTCGACAGAAGCTTACACTGGCGAATTTGCCGCGTTGATGTGGGGCTCGAAACGGAATGAACTGGATACCGGCGAGAGGGCAGGGGCGACCGGCGACGACCGCCGCGCAGGGCAGGGCATAGCGAGACTTGGCCTTGAAAAACAGTCTCGCGGCGTAAGGAATGTGTCTCAGATCGAATGTCTTTGAATGACCGATCAGAGATTTACGCCTCAGGCGCGCTTGCTTCGCATTGCCTTCAATACTGTGGTGTCCGTGCTCTTCGACAACCTTGCGTACTCGCCGGAATCAACTGCGAAGATAGCGATCCGCCCATTTTCGTTATGGTGCACACCCCAACCATATATCTTTGGCAAGGGAGACGCGCGCATGCATGGATGCGGTTTTTTAAACAATTCGGCTCTAATCTCTGTGCCGCGCTCGTTAAGCTCTTTCGCAGAGAGATTGTTTCGCCGCGCGTAAATCGCGACGATCAACTCGTTCTGGGTGAATGTGTAAGGAAGCTTAGAAAGCAATTCGTACTCAAGCCGGGCGACCGTGGGCATGCCAGTCTTGAGGCTAGGCACTACGCCAGTCAACGCCCGGCAATCTTCCGCCACCTGAATGAATGTATTCTGATAGCTCATCGAGGACTCATAGCTCCGCAATCTCCGCTTTGCCGGCTGCGACAGCCGTTTCGGGCCGGAAACCGAAATTCAATCCGGGGCGTTGCCGCCTTAGCGTCGTCGTTTGGGGCAAGCCAAGCCAGCCTGTCCCGCGCGCGACGCTCAGCGCACGAGCTTGTTGGACTTAAACTGCAACTGAAACAAATCTGCGACCCGCGCCGGAGTATCCGGAGGCTCGTGCGGACGCGCAACCGCGAAATAGCGGGCGGTGATCAAATCATCCGCGATCTCGACCCGCATGAATCCATGCGTGTCGTCCACGTAATTTTCTAAAATGACATCGGGATCGTCCGCCTGCCGGAATGGCGGAGTAACTTTCGCGCCCTTGAATTTGGCCATGCTGTGCAAGTGCCAGTAGCCGCCGGCTCCGGCGACAATGTAAGTGTATTCCTGATTGTCGATCGTGCGGGTAAACCGCTGATAATTGTGGACATGGGCGCCAAAAACAATATCCGGATGCGCGCCGCTCTCCTGCACCGCCGCGTCGAGCAGATCCTTCATTGCCGGGCTGCCGCTATGATGCGCATCGGCGGAAAAGATTGGATGATGCAAGCAAACGAACAAGGCCTTCGCGCGGTCGCGCGCGGCAGTTTTGAGCTCGTTAATGAGCCACGACTTTTGATCGTCCTTGACGTCGCCACCTTCCGGCACATTGGTGTAGAGCCCGATGAAGTTCGCTTTCGGGGTCTGCAGCGTCCAGAATGGATTTGGCTGTTTCATGGCATGGCGGGGAGTGTCGCCCGCCTCATTGGTGATGCCGCCTGTGTCCGAGCAGAAATTCCGTTTCCAGGCCGACAAACTCGGCTCGAAAGGCTGCGGTGTGTCGGGCGTCGTTAGGGGGTCGCCGTCGTGATTGCCTGGGATGCCCATGATCGGCAGAGGATAATGTTCGTAGGGCAAATAAAACTGCGGAAAATATTCGCTCGTCTCGCCGTTGTAATAATCGACGTCGCCGAGATGGTAGAAGAAGGCCGCCGCGCCATCCGCCGTATTACCCGTGGCGTCGGCTTCCATCGCCGAGGCCACCAGCTGTTGCGGCGCGGGATTTTTCACCCCGCCGGTGTCGCCGCAGATATGAAAGACCATTCTTGTGTCGAGCCCATCCGGCAGATGGCTGACGAGATCCTCCAGCTTCGCGCGGTAGGGGGAAGCGCCTGGTCCAAGCGGAAACTCTTGATAGGCCCGTCCGGGGTGGGTTGGCGCTTGGGTAAAACGGGGCGGGTCCAGCTGCGGACGACGCCGCCCGACGGTGGTAGCTTGATGGTGTCGCGGGCGCTGCGTCGTTGCCATGGGCCTTCGTTCCCCTTGTTGCTTGGTGAGCGTATCCCTACGACGATAGAAATGTCAAAATGACGACACGGGCCGCTCGGAGGCAGGCGCGCCCGACTCAAATTCCGTCGTATTCTGCGAAACAATCCTGGGTCTCGAACACAATGACGCTCGCAAGTTGGGGCAGGGCGGTTCTTGTCCGATCCCAGATCCAGATCGCGATATTTTCCGCCGTGGGGTTTTCGAGCCCCTCGATATCGTTCAAATAATGATGGTCTAGGCGCTCCTGCAATGGCTTGAAGGCGGCCTCGATCGCGAGAAAATCGGCGACAAAGCCCGTGACGGGATCGACAGGGCCCTCGAACCTTAATTCCACGCGATAGGAATGCCCGTGCAACCGGCGGCAGCGGTGTTCTTCCGCAACATTCGGCAGAACGTGCGCCGCCTCGAAGCGGAAGGCCTGCGAAATTTTCACAAACGGACCTTCATGGCATGCCGATGAACTTATGGGTTTGTAGGCTAAGCCGCCAGCGCGGGTGATCGAGACAATAGGCAATTGCCGCAGCCGTATTCGCGGCAAGGTCGCAGCCGTCCATCGGCTGCAACCAGAAATGCGAGAAGGCGAGGCCGGATAATCCTTCCGGCCCAAGGCCTTGTTGCGGGAAAACGAGTTTTAGCTCGGACCCCGAGTTCGCAACGAGCGGCGCGCCTGCCTTCGGGCTGATGCAAATCCAGTCGAGGCCTAGCGGCGGCGGCAGCGTGCCATTGGTTTCGACGGCGATTTCGAAGCCCCGCGCATGGACCGCGCCGATCAGCGCCAGATCGAGCTGCAGCAAGGGTTCTCCGCCGGTGAAAACCACGAAACGGTTCTCTTCCCCGCTCGTCCAAACTGTTTCAATCGCCGCGGCTAGCGCGTCCGCGTCAGCAAAGCTGCCACCGCCCGACCCATCTATTCCGGTGAAATCCGTATCGCAGAAGCCGCAAATGGCGTCCGCGCGATCTTTTTCCTGTCCGGACCAGAGGTTGCAACCAGAAAAGCGGCAAAATACGGCGGCGCGCCCGGCGTTGGCGCCTTCGCCCTGCAAAGTGAGAAAAATCTCCTTCACCGCGTATTTGCGCATTGGCCCGCCCTCACTGCACCCGATGCCGCCAAGCCGATAATGCCCTTTTTCAAAGAATTGAACCTGTGGATCGCACGCAAAAAGGGCCTCGCGCGAGGCCCTCAAGCTCGAACCGGCGCGATAATCAATGGGCGTTGATCAGGTCTCGATCCGAACGCCTCTCCAGAAGGCAACATTGCCGGCGATTTTTTGCGCCGCCGGCTTTGGTTCGGGGTAGTACCAAGCGGCGTCGGCGTTTTCTTTCCCGTCGACGAGCAGCGTGTAATAGTGAGCCTTGCCCTTCCACGGGCAAGTCGTGTGAGTATCACTTGCCTGGAAAAACTCCCGGCGCAGCGATTCGGAAGGAAAATAATGGTTGCCTTCCACGATCTCCGTGCGATCGGCCTCGGCGATCACTTTCCCATTCCAAAGTGCCTTGACCATGGTGACTCCTCGATATGTTTGCCGGCTCTCTTACTGGCTTGAGAATAGCTCCGCCCCACCGAGCTGCTGCCTCGAAGACACCCTCCAAGAGGGTCGCAAGTCAAACCGTCACTAGCGCCGTTCAGGAGACAGAATTTGCGCGGCCACCGGGATCCCGTATACGGCCGCCAGGGTCTCGTTCGCATCAAGACCTGTCGCCGCAAGCAACTCAGCCAATTTTATCGCAGTTCGATTGCAGCGCTTAGACGGCCTCGGTGATCCATCGTTTCAACTCGCTTTTCGGCGCGGCGCCGACCTTCGAGGAGGCCATTTTGCCATCCTTGAACAGCATGAGCGTTGGTATACTGCGGATGCCGTAAGTTCCAGCCACGCCGGGGTTTTCATCGACGTTGAGCTTGGCGATGGTCACCTTGCCCTGCATTTCCTTGGCGATTTCCTCGAGCGCCGGACCGATCATCTTGCACGGACCGCACCATTCGGCCCAAAAATCGACAACAACCGGCCCGCTGGCCCCAACGACCTCGGATTTGAAATTGGCATCCGTGACTTTGACGGTGGACATGAGTTTCTCTCGCGAACTCCGGCGCGGGTGGTACCCAGCGCGTTGCTTTTGCCAAAGTAAGAACGCGGGAGGCCTGCGTCAAGCGATGCTGGGCACCCCGGCGAAATGCGCCTCACTCGGCGGCGAGATCCTCGCGGTCGAGCACCTCTAGCGCCGCGTCCAAATCCGCGATGAGATCGCGCGCGTCCTCGAGCCCGGCCGAGAGGCGCAAAAGCCCATCAGTCACCCCCAACGCGGCCCTCGCCTCTGGCGTCAGCCTTTGATGCGTCGTTGTCGCCGGATGGGTGATGAGGCTTTTCGCATCGCCCAGATTATTTGCAATGGTGATGAGGGAAAGCCGATTGCCGAATGCGAAGGCCGCCGGCTTGCCGCCGCGGACTTCGAAGGAGACGAGGGTGCCGCCGCCGGACATCTGCCGCTTGACGACGTCGGCCTGGGGATGATCCGGCCGCCCGGGGTAGCGGACGTTGAAGACATGGCGGTGGCCGCTCAAAAATTCCGCGATCCGCTCGGCGCTTTGCGCCTGCTCGCGGACGCGCAAGGCAAGCGTCTCGAGCGATTTCAAAAAAACCCAGGCGTTGAACGGCGACATGCACGGGCCGGTCTGCTTATAAAAGGGATGAATCTCGTTTTCAATGAGATCGCGGCCGCCGAGAATAACGCCGCCGAGACAGCGGCCATGCCCGTCGATATGCTTGGTCGCCGAATAGACGACGCAATCGGCACCAAGTTCAAGCGGCTTTTGTAAAACCGGCGTCGCAAAAACATTGTCGACGACTAGGCGCGCGCCATGTTCGTGCGCGATGGCGGCGATCGCCGCGATATCGTAGACTTCGAGGCACGGATTGGTTGGCGTTTCGAGAAAAAGGAGCTTTGTCTCCGGCCGCATCGCCGCGCGCCATTGGGCGAGATCGCCGCCATCGACAAGGGTCGAGGGAACGCCGAAGCGCGGCAGCATATCCTCGACCACGTAAAGACAGGCTCCAAACATGGCGTGGGCGGCGACCACATGATTGCCGGCCTTGAGCTGCGCCATCAGCGCCGTCGTGACGGCGGCCATGCCGCTTGCCGTCGCGCGCGCCGCTTCCGCCCCTTCGAGCAGGGCCATCCGCTGCTGGAACATATCGACGGTCGGATTGGAATAGCGCGAATAGACATAGCCGGGCTCGGCGCCCTTCATCCGCGCCTCCGCCGTTTCCATGTCCGGGTAGGCGTAGCCCTGGGTTAGGAACAGGGCTTCGGAGGTTTCGCCAAACTGCGAGCGATTGGTGCCGCCGTGGACGAGCTGGGTTGCCGGATGCAGGGTTTTCATATCGCGCTTTTGCTCGCGAGCATTCATCAAGGTCTCCTTGTCGCGGCGGGGCCGCGCGGCAAAGCGGCAACCTCCCCGCCTTCCGTGCGGTCATTTGGCCCTACGAGGGCGCCGGATTGTTTACCCCTCGGTGAAAAATATTTCAACTCGGTGGAGGGATAGTGGGGATTGTGTGGGATACAGCACTGCGGCCGTTTCATCTCATCCTGCGGCTCTGTTGAAGTCCTCCTTCGAACAAGGAGTCTGAAGGCTGGCATGACTATCGGATTGCTATCCCTTTTCGCCGAGTCGGAGCACGACGGCGGTGCCGCGCCGCTATTTAGTGCGAATGACTTCGGGAATAAGTTCGCCTTGCTTCCGCGCGAAAAAATCGAGCTGATGGTCCGGCGAGGGATGATTTCGAGCCCGCAGATCGAAGATGCACAGTTTCAGCCGGCGAGCCTCGACCTGCGGTTGGGCGCGCGCGCCTACCGCGTCCGGGCGAGTTTTTTGCCGGGCCACGGCCATGGAGTGGAAGAACGACTGCGCGCCCTTCAAAGCGATGACGAAGCAATCAGCCTCGATGGCAATGGCGCGGTGCTCGAGCAGGGTCGCGTCTACGTGATCCCGCTGCTCGAATATTTGAAGTTGCCGAAAGACATTTCAGCGGTTGCGAACCCCAAAAGCTCAACTGGGCGCCTCGATATTTTCACACGCCTTATCACCAACAAAAGCGACGTGTTTGACCGTGTGGCACGCGGCTATAAAGGGCCGCTCTATGCCGAAGTATCGCCGCGCAGCTTCAGCGTGCGGGTGCACAAGGGCTCGAAACTCAATCAGATCCGGTTCAGGTGGCTGAATTCGCAACAGCTCGAACAAACCGATTTCCGCGTCAAGGAAAAAGAACTCCGCGAGCTTCACAAGACTATGCCGCTCGTCGATGGCGATTTGGAACTGAGGAGCAATGGGCTCGTGTTGCGGGTTGGCTTGAGCGCCGAAGCGGTTGATGGCGTGATCGGGTACAAAGCGCAGAAACACGCCGATATCCTCGATGTGGACCGGGCCAGCGCATATCGGGTGGCCGATTATTGGGACCCTGTGCGCGCACGGCCGGACAAAAGGCTTATCCTCGACCCAAACGAGTTCTATATTCTCGCCTCCAGGGAACGGCTCCAAATCCCTCCTGATCTTGCCGCCGAAATGGCCCCGATCGACCCGGCGATGGGCGAGTTCCGGGTGCATTACGCAGGCTTTTTCGATCCCGGCTTTGGCGCGGGCGCAAACAATCGTCCCTCCGCCCGCGCGGTTCTTGAAGTCCGCAGTTACGAGGTTCCGTTCTTTCTGGAGGACGGGCAAGTCATCGGCCGTCTCGTCTACGAGAAAATGGCTGCGGCTCCGCGAGTCCTTTATGGCACAAGCCTCGTCTCGAATTATCAGGGCCAGGGGCTGAAGCTGTCGAAGCATTTCCGGCTGGAGTGAGAGCCTCGCGGGTGGGCGCCCAGCGCTGGGCCGCCCCAGCGGCAACGGCCGTTAACCCAGATTCGCGGCCGTGGCTCCACGCAAAAGCGGCAGCGGTTTCCACTTTCGATAATCATGCTCTCATGCTACGGTGATTTTTGCAAAGACCCATGCCAAAGCTGCGGGAGCGGCCAAGATTGCGGAGAGGTAGATGCGGTGTCGATTGACCCTGGCCGTGGTGGCGGCATGTGTTGGCGGTTCTGTGGGGCTTGCCTTTGCCCAAGCGCCCGTTAGCCGCGCCGGCGCTGCTCCGCCGCCCGGCAACGTCAACGGAGTTAGGGCTGGCGGCGTCCCAGGTACGGGAATCGGTGGCATTCCGCTGCGGCAACAAGCAGTGGGCCTAGGGAGGGGCCATTTCGGTGCTGGAACCGGCGGCACCGGCTCGGGAGTTGGTAATGCGACCGGCGGCATCGCTGACACCCCAAGGGCCGGAACCGGCGGCATCCAGGATACCGCGGCTTGGGGTACTGCTACGGGTGGCCTCAATGGTGTAGGCCGCGGTCAGAGCGTTCCACTCGGAGGCATCCGTGACGCCTTTAGCCTTGGCGCGAATACGGGCGGCACCAATGGCAGCGCCCGAACTGGCGTGGGAAGCGGCGGAATTGGCGATCTCAATAGTCTTGGGGCCGGCACAAGCGGCGTCACGGAGCAAAACGCACCGCGATTTTAGAGTGCGATAGCAGAACCCCTGCGCGAAAATTGATGTCACCGCTTGCTGTTCAGCTAGAAACCGACTCCTGCTTCGCCGCTAGAACAAATTTCGCCGCCGCCGCGCGGTGGATCGGTCGCCGGTTCGCAATTGGCATATGCGGGACTTGCCCGGCCGATGTCGATGCACTGGTCCCGCCAGGGCCTTGCCGGTCATGCCCGGATCGCCGCTTTTCGTGACATGGCCGAAAGCGCCCTTCTCGGGCGTTTTTATAGCGAAGGCCGCCGCCTCATAAATGCCGAAGATGAGGATGCGTAACGATCGTGCGGGACTATCCGCAACCGGAGTGGACGCCGCGCTCGATTTCCGGGCACAGAGGAAAGATATTCTTGGCCAAAACAGACGAAAATTCCAGTTTGCGCCGTTTGTTCCTGCTCCCGGCAAAAGCTGTTGTTGTCCTCTATGTCGTTCTCGACAGCATCGTCACGCCGGTGTTCCGGCCGCTCATCCGGTGGGTGGCAAGACTCCGGCTTGTCATTCGCCTGCAAGTCATTGTCGCCGCCCTGCCGCCCTACGCGATCCTTGGTTTGCTCGCCGTTCCCTTTGCCTTCGCGGAACCCGCCAAAATCTATGCCTTGTATTTGATGACCGAAGGACATTTCTCGACAGGACTGATTACCATTGCGATGGCTTATCTCGTGAGCCTCCTCATCGTGGAGCGGATTTATCACGCGGGGCACGCGAAGCTTAGATCGATCGCTTGGTTCGCCAAGCTGATGGATTGGCTGATCGGCATTCGCGATCGTCTTCTTGCCTGGGCGCGGGCAACCCGGGTCTGGACTTTTTCTGTGCAGCTCAAGCAGAGCGCCCGCGCCCTCGCGGCAAAGCTGCGGCTCCGTTTTCGCGCCGGCTGACAGCGCGCACTCGCGGGCGAAAAATAAACTCCGAATCGTCTTATTGCCGATCTTGAGATCTCCGCCGAGAGCACTGAAAAAGAACCGGATTTCAGAATCCGCCGATGACAGCAACTTGCCGATCAACTATAAAACTGGAGAATAGAGTTTGCCGCTGCCGTCCAGAGCGCCGGTCTGGGTATAAAGCATAGGGGTGCCGCTATTGAGCTGCGCCGCCGCGGCAACCTCGCAGATTGCAAGTTTGTGACTGCCGGTATCGGCGGCAACCCAATGGATCACGTTGCAATCGAAATAAGCCAAGCTTGCCGCTAACATCGGTGGCCTGGTTGCGTTGGTGCGCCAAGTATAGCCGGCCATCTTATGCGGAAGGGATCGGAACGAATTGCCAAAATGGTCCGCGATCTTGATTTGATTATCGGAAAGCACGTTTATCGTGCAAATAGCACCTGCTTTAAGCAATTCATAGGAATAATTCTTAGGATTGACGGCAATCGCTAATAATATAGGATAGAACGAAATCTGCGTTACCCAGGAAGCAGTAAAAGCGTTTTGACTTTCGCCGTCACGGACTCCGATTACATAGACGCCAATGTTGATCAACTTCAACAGCTGGTCTGGATTATCAATCATAATAATCTCTCCTGTAATTATTATCGACCGAGCGTTCATAATATATCATTGAATGATCGAGTCACGACCCCGGCCAGGAGGGACGCTGGGAGTAAATCAATGCTTGCCGAATTCGAGCGCGACCCCCTTCCGTTGCGCGAGAATGTAGGCCTCGAGAGCCTTAAGCCGCGGATCGTCGTCCGCGAAGGGCTTGCCGCGCACCGGATTTTCGATGCACCAGTTGATCATATCGCGGAGCAGCGCAACGCGGCCCAATTGCACCTGAAACTTAGGATAGGTTTCGGGATGGGTGTTGGAGGCGTCCGGATGGCACATGTCGCAGGATATGGCATTGGTGCCGCCAAGCGCCTTGGCGTCGTGAAAAATGCGTTTGCCTTCCGCAACCAAGCGCTCGGTCGACTCTCGCCAAATCCGGCGGTCACGCTCGGTAAAGGCGCCGTAGGTCTGGAACTGATCCGCAGGGACGCCTTCTTTCTGGGTCGGCGCTTCGGCGGCACTTTCGGCCGCGGCGACGGCCCATTCGGCATCGGGATGCTTTTGCCGCCATTCCTTCATGAGCGCGGCGGCGATTTGCTGTCCTTGCTCGCGGGTCATTTGATCGCCGGGCTTGACGCCCTGCACCTCGATCGAGGTTTCGCCATCGCAAAGACCGACTACCAGATTGCCTTCCGCCGAAGATCGCAGCTGATGGCGCGGCGGATCGTTTCCGGCGAGCGCGGGGCCTGCCGCGAGGAAAAGAGCGAGTGCGAGACGGTGAGGGCGCATGGTCTTCCTCAGTAGCTGGAAAGCGTTGTCGCCGGCGGGCGATCCTTGGCGCCGTTCGACGAAAGATAACTTGCCCGCACGGTGACGGGGTTGCGGTTCCAAAGATTATAAACCTTGTCGATCATGCCCGACGCCAGCACATTGAGTTGACCATTGCCGCAGCCATCGAACGCGTCGAAGGGGTCAGGGCGATTCATTTGGACAGTGAGCTTCGGCAGTCCCTCGGGGGCGTAGGGCCAGGGCCACGCGGTCGAGAGCAGGCCATAGAAGCCGATGTTGCCGATGTGGTTCAGGAGAAGCTGATGGGTGTGGCCGTGAATCACGGAGACCGTATCGAATTTGGCGAGGATCGCCTGAACTTCATCGGCATCCTCCGTCCAGAAATTCCAGTTGCGGTAATATTTGTAAAGCGGTGAGTGAGAGAAAATGACGACGGGCGTCTTTTTGTCGATTTTCTCCAGATCATTTTGCAGCCATTGGCGCCCGTCCGGTCCGACCTCGAAGCGCGATTGGACGCCGTTGTCGAGCCCGGCGACGGTGTGCATCCGCTCCTCCGGAGTCATGCCCCGCGCGGTCCAAAAATCCTTTTCGTTAACGCTCATCAAGGTCGCGAAATGAACGCCCTTGTGTTCGAAAGAATATTGCGGTGGCCCGAACAAGGATTGCCAATGCTCGCCCATGTCGAGGAACCAGTCGTGCTCGCCGACCATCATCTTTAGAGGAGCCTTGAGATCCTTCAAAATCTGGGCGCCGAGATCGAGTTCCTCTCTGCGGCCGAGCTGGGCCAGATCGCCGCCGAAGAGAACAAAATCGGGCTGCGGGTCGAGCGCGTTGACCTCTTCCACCGCTTTCACGGCGGAGCGTATGAAACGGTCGTTCACGCTGCGCGGGTAAAGATGACTATCCGAGATATAAGCGATGGTGAAAGCCGGCGTTGCGGTCTCCGCCGCCCGCGCGATCTCGATCAGCTGGAAACTTTGCGGAACGATCAGCCCCTTCGCGGCGGCGATCCCGGCCGAAACTCCCGCAACATGGAGAAAGCCGCGCCGGGAGAGCGCGCCCATCCGCGCAAGGTCCTCGAAAAATGAGGCGCGCTCCTCGTAATACTTGGTCTCGATGCTCTTGTGCGCCATGACTTTTCTCCCTCAGCGAGAATGTTTCACGTGAACCGTTCTCGCCGTCTCTCTTTTCGTTTCACCGCTTGACCTATCTGGAAACGCCGCGGAATTTCCAAGATCATGCTCTCAATAGGCGCCGATCGACGCCGGATTGCGCAGATCCGGGGTGATCCCGGCATCGCCAAGATCTCCCTTTCTGCCTTCGGCGATTTCGGTTTCACGCTGCGGCCGGTTATTTTTGAGCGATGTTTGCCGCTCCATCTCCGCCTTGTTGAAATCGGCGAAGCGGTCGTCGGTGAGGGTGAAGAGGAAAGCGACGAGATTGTCGATTTCGGCTTCGCTCAACGCGAGACGCTGCATCCCGCCGTCGAGAAATGGATTGGGAATGCCGCCCTTGTTGTAATGGTCCATCACGTCCCAAAGGGTCGCGAGAGAGCCATCGTGCATATAGGGCGCGGTCACTCCGATATTGCGGAGAGTCTCGCTTTTGAAGGCGCCGATATCGGCCGGGTTTTTGGTCACCAGGAACCGGCCGAGTTCGGAATAGGATGTCTGCAAGGCGAGTTCGTCGATTTGCTGTAGGTCGCCAGTCTTCATGATGGCGGACGCCTTGCGGGCAAGCTCGGCAAAGTTTTGCTTGTGCGCGGCGATCCCGATATTGTGAAACTTTTGGTCGGAGAAGAGCGGCGACTCCGCGTTGAACGCGTGGCAGGAGCTGCAGCGCCCCTTGCCTTGGAACAACGCCCAGCCGCGCTGCGCCGCCTCGCTGATGGCCTTAGGGTCCCCGGCCAGGAATCGATCGAACGGCGAATTGGCGGAATATTGCGTCCGCTCGAAAGCGGCGATCGCGGCGGCAATATCTTGGTAAGTAGGATCGCGCCCCAGGAGCGATTTGAACGCGTCCGAATATTCCTGGATCCTAGCGATCTTTGCGACGACATCGCCGGGAGACTTTTGGCCCATTTCGATCGGATTGAGGATCGGAAGCTTGGCTTGATCCTCAAGCATATGCGCGCGGCCATCCCAGAATTGCGATGCTTGAAACATCGCATTCAGCACGGTTGGCGCGTTGCGCTGGCCATGCTGGTCTTGGACCCCCGCGGAGGTCGCGCTGTTGCCCCGGTGATCGGTGAATCCCTTGGTGGGGTCGTGGCAGGTCTCGCAGGCGACCGAGTCGTCGATTGAAAGGCGCTTGTCCTTGAACAATTTTTCGCCGAGAGCGGCAAGATGCGCCGTCGGCTCGCTCCCTGCCGGCACGGCAAGGGCATAGAGTTGCGGCGAAATGCCAAGGGGCAGGTCGGGTTTCAGCGGCGCTTGCTTCTCGGGAGTAGCAAGAGCGAGCGTAGTCGGCGAGGGGTTCGCCGGCGGGGGGTTAGTCGGCGCGGAAGGAGCCGGCGTCATTGGCGGATTGTTGGAGGAATTTAACGCCACCGCCAACACCGCGAGCAGGGCTCCTCCAAGTATCACAGCCGCAAGGCTAGCTCCCAACTTCCCGCGCGAAGTCAGCATCGTATCCTCCCGGGCTTCTTTTTCGCCAAGCGTGCGTGAAGACGCAAACGCAAACGATTATCTTCCCGCCAACATAACCAGAAAAATGCCGAAGGTGAACCACTAAAATTTGAAAACTGCCGCACCTCGCGCACCGCGCATTGGGAGCCCGGCGCAGGCGGGCGCCGCAAAGACTGCGAGGTGAGAAGGGCACCGTCGTGAATGGCGAAGGGCGAAAGCGGCTTGACGTGCGCCGTCCCAACCGGCATGACCCTCCCGCATATCCATGCCGTTCCCATAAATTCGCGAGGCCGAACTATCCCAATGCTTCGGGGCGGCCGCCACGATCCCGGGGCCGTTGAACCGTGGCTCACTCTTCTTCGTTGCAATCGCGAGAGCGCATATGAGCAGGGTAGCTTATGTCAATGGCCGGTATGTCTTGCACCGCAGCGCCATGGTTCATATCGAAGACCGCGGCTACCAATTCGCCGATGGCGTCTACGAAGTGTGCGAAGTCTTTCGCGGTGCCTTGATCGACGAGAGGCGCCATTTCGAGCGGCTCGCCTATTCGCTCGCGGAATTGCAAATCGCCCCGCCTGTTCAGGCCGGCGCGCTCGCCGTGGTGGTCCGCGAAGTCATGGCGAGGAACAGGCTCGAGAACGGCTTCGTCTATGTGCAGGTGACTCGCGGAGTGGCGCCGCGCGACCACGTCTTTCCGCAAAAGCCCGCGCGTCCGAGCCTAGTCATCACGGCGCGTCACGTCGATCTCGAGAAAAGCGAGATGAAAGCGCGCACGGGCATAGGCGTCATCACCACTCCCGACCTGCGTTGGCAAAGGGTTGATATCAAGACGATTTCTCTGCTGCCCAACGTTCTTGCGCGCCAGCAGGCGAGCGAGCGCGGCGCCTGCGAGGCCTGGCTTGTCGATTCCCTGGGCATGGTGACCGAAGGGGCGGCATCAAACGCTTGGATCATCAGCGAAGCTGGAGTTGTCATCACGCGTCAGCTCGATCATTCCATCCTGCGCGGTATCACTAGGACCACGCTGATCGAAATCATCGCGGCGGAAGGGCTGAAATTGGAGGAACGAAAATTTAGTCTCGAAGAGGTTTTCGCCGCGCGGGAGGCCTTCATTACCGGAGCGACGACCCTGATTATGCCGGTGGTGCGCATCGACGGGCGCGAGATCGGCGGGGGGGTTCCCGGACCGGTGGCATCAAAATTGCGAGCGATTTTTCATCGCACCGCCGCGCGATCCTAGCCTTATGGTTGGCTTTTCAAGTTAATATTAAACCCTGATGACAATGCTCAAAGTAGGGCTTGCGGCACCACCTATTGGTCTAATATGATCGGGGGCCGGGAGCGGCCGGATCATGTGTTTGTAATCGTCATGCCAATCGCCGTTCTGAAGGAAGACGGTGCTTTTAGCGAGCTTGTTTCTAACCTCCCAAGATATGGTGTCTCATGGCATCCCCCGGCTTCGTAGTGAAGACGTTGAAAGAGATCGCGTAAGCTAAGCGGTCTATGGCGCTAACGGTAGCCAAACGGCACCAGTGGCTTTAATGAGCAATATACGCTGGCCACGGCGACAAGAACAAAATAGGATACCGGGATATGGGAGCGGAGCGGCCACAAAATCTGCAGGACACTTTTCTCAATTTTGTCCGCAAGAACAAGGTTCCTCTTACGATCTTCCTGGTCAATGGCGTCAAACTGCAAGGTGTCGTCACCTGGTTCGACAATTTCTGCGTATTGCTGCGCCGCGACGGGCATTCCCAGCTGGTTTATAAGCATGCCATATCGACGATCATGCCCGGCCAGCCGATTCAGATGTTCGAGCCCGGCGACGAGGCGGGACACGCCGGGCCATAGGATGGGGAGTTGGGCATCGGCGTCCTTGCGAACGGTACAAAATCGGCGCTAAAAGCCGGTCCGGAAACCAAAGGCGGCGCAGGACAAGCTACCGAGGCGGGTATCCGGGCTTTGGTGGTCGGTCCTTATCGCGACGCCGGCGCGCGCCGCAAAGCGGAGCCGGTGGCGTTCGTCAAAGCTGCGCATGGGCGCGCACGCGAGGCACGCCTTGCCGAGGCGATAGGGCTTGCCCAGGCGATCGGCGTCGAAATTGTCGCGGGGCAAATCGCTCCGCTTTCGCAAATCCGGCCGGCGAGCTACCTCGGTAAAGGCAAAGTCGCGGAGCTCGCGGCGCTAGTAAGCGCGGAAGCGATCGCTCTCGTGGTCATGGATTGCGCCTTGTCGCCGGTGCAGCAGCGCAATCTCGAAACCGCGCTTGCGGCCAAGGTCATCGATCGCACCGGGCTGATCCTCGAAATTTTTGGCCGCCGGGCACGGACGCGGGAAGGCGCGCTCCAGGTCGAGCACGCTCATCTCGCCTATCAGAAATCGCGACTGGTGCGGTCCTGGACCCATCTCGAGCGTCAGCGCGGCGGTTTTGGCTTCCTCGGCGGTCCCGGCGAAACCCAGATCGAGGCCGACCGCCGCCGCATCGAGGAGCGGATGACCCGCATCGAACGCGAGCTCGAAGGCGTCAAGCGGACGCGCGGCCTGCATCGCCAAAGCCGCCGCGCCGTGCCTTATCCAATTGTCGCGCTCGTCGGCTATACGAATGCCGGAAAATCCACTCTGTTCAACAGGCTGACGGAGGCAGGGGTCAGCGCCGAGGACATGCTTTTCGCGACCCTTGATCCGACCTTGCGCGGCGTCACGCTGCCGCATGGCGGTCGAATCATTCTCTCCGATACCGTCGGCTTTATTTCTGACTTACCGACCATGCTTATCAAGGCCTTCCGGGCAACACTTGAGGAAGTCCTTGAAGCGGACGCCATTTTGCATGTCCGCGATATCAGGCATCAAGAAGCCGACGCGCAGCAGGCCGACGTCGAAGCCATCCTCGCCGATCTCGGGATCGATCCCGCCAATGATCGCCGCCTCATGGAGGTCTGGAACAAATGTGATCTGCTTGGCGAAGCCGCGCTTGCCGCGCTGCGCGCCGCCCGGCAGTTTTCGCAGCGCAACCCGGTGATGGTTTCGGCATTGACGGGGCAGGGTCTCGACGACCTTCGCGCCGCGATTGAAACACGCCTCGCAAGCGGCCGGATTGTCTTCGATATCGTGCTCGATCCGGCCAATGGGGCGGGGCTTCACTGGCTGCACGAGAATACCGAAGTCATGCGCAAGAGCACGGCGCTGGACGGCGCCGTTCATGTCCAGGTCCGGGTCGCACCGGAACGCGCCGAGCCGGTCCGGCGGAGGTTTCCCGCTGCCGCGCAAAAGTGCGCGTAAACCGGGGCGCCGTGCCCCCTAGGAGTACGCAGAGCGGGAGGCCAGCCGCCTTTGCAAGCGCGTCCCAAGCCGCCATGTCGAGTCCCGAGACTGCGATCATGGCGCGCCCCTGATTGCCACGAAATGAAGAGACTTTCGCGCAAGTTCATGAAGTTCGACAGGCGCTACGCGACAGCCTTTGAGCAAGTCGGCAAAATCGTGAAGCGCAGGGATCAGATATCGCATCGCCTTGGTCGATCGGAGCGTCAACGATTCAAGTCGCATTACAGGCAGTCCGCTTCGGCGCTTAAGGCCAGATCGTGGGCGCCGCCAATTGTCCGGTTAGTCCGCATATTGGGCGATACCGTTCCCGAACGACCAGTTTTCTTTTGGAACCTCTACGAGATTGATAAATACGTCTTCGCGACGGAACCCTAATCGCGTATGAAGAGCGTTAGCCACGGCCCTGTAAAAGGCCTTTTTTTGGTCAACGGTTCGACCGACGTTGAGTGTCAGCTGAATAAAAATGCAATCTTGTGTGCGCCGAATGCCCAGATAATTTTCGTCGGCGATGAGATCGCCAACTGGATACTCGGCAATGACTTGGAAACGGTCGTCCTTAGGTGTATTCAGAATGCAGACCATCACTTCATAGACGACGTCACCTACGGTACGACGATATGTGGCGGACTTTCCTTGGACCATGTCGATTCGACAGAGCGGCATATGCGGTCCTTCGGTGATGGGCTCCCACTGATAGGTCAACTATAAATGCTGCGAACCAGTAGGGGCGGCGGCGTTGAACGGTGTTGAGCGGCCAACTGCTCTCTCTGGCCTAGGCCGCTCAACGCTCTTCGACTTGCGTTTGGGCGTCAAGCCGCGTCTTCAATTTGATCCAGCAACTCGATAAGCCGGCTCACTTGTTGCAGCAGAATGCCTGCGACACCGAGGCCAAACCAGACGCCGACGACGAATCCCCAGTGGATGGGTGCTGCAAAAAACTCCTCCCGAAACCAAAAGGTGTGCCCCCATTCGTTGAACCCGATGCAGACCAAAAGCATGAAGGGACCGACCACAGCCAAGGTCAACGGTAGCGAAATGCCCTTGGCATAGAGCGGTAATCTGGTCCTTGCGTAGATCCAGGCAGAGCCACCCAGGAGGATGTAAAGGGGGAAGTTGAAATAGAACTCGACGATGTGACTAGCGGTGAACGGCGTGTCCCGGATGGAGGCCTGGTGCCAGGAATTGTCCTGTTCAGCGAAGTAGCTGCCCGCCCAATATACGGCGAAGGTGTATATGCTGATCCACATGGTGAGCGTGAAGTAACGACGTATTTCTTCTTTCGGAGCAATCGCATCCAGATTGCGGTCACGGGTGAACCAGAGATACCCCCAAAGGGCCGGGAACACCAGCGCCAGTGCACCCAATTCAATATACAACAATCGCATCCAATAAGTTTTGAATTCCGGTTCGGTGGAATCAAGACCCGTCGCAATGCCGAATTCGCCTTGATAAAGGCGCAACCCAACGTAAATGACGGTTAGCCCCGCAAAGGTCAGCAGATATTTGTAGAGGTCCCTGATGTACCAGGGCAAGCCCGATTTTTTATGCGCTGCTTTGGCAGGCAAGATGTCATGCGACGCGACGGACATTGTGATCACCTTTCATGTGCATGAATGGAGCTGTGCGACAAGGAGGCTATTTGCGACAGGCGTTAGTCGAACTTTGGGATGACGGCGGTCGAGATGCTGGCGATGTGGCGTTTGCCGGTTGCATCGATGAGGAACAGTAGACCTCCCAGCCTGCTGTCCGCATCGCGAATGAGTCCGTCTAGCCTCTGCGTCGCCCACAGGGCGTCTGTCGCCGTGATGCGGACGGTTCGGTTTTCTCCTGCTTTTATCGGGTCCGCGGAATCGATGCTCAGTCCCTGCTGGGCGACAAGGGCATCGCCAATGTCCAAATTGGCCAGGCCTGCGGCAGGATTGATGAACCGCACATTGGCGGTCGCAAACTCCCGGATCTGGACGGGTTGATCCGAAGCATTGTGAATTTGTGCCGCTATGGTCATCGAGCGAGCGGGGACGTGGTACTCGGTTCGTTGAACTTTGACCTGGACGATTCCAGTGTTGACGATTGGTGCCAGCGGCTCGATTTGATCCAACGCGGCTTGCAGCGGAATGGTATTGAGATATTGAGAATCCGTCATCGCTTGAGCCCCGAATACAACGAGCGGCACGCCGACCAGGATTGCCGCGGCGATTTTCCTGTCGAGCGATGTGATCAACCCGTTCTCTTGGCCGGACTGAAGCATCTTGTAGCGCGGAATGAACAGCGGCCGCCGGACCCACCAGAGCAGCCAGGCCGCCCCAAGCGCTATCCACAGTGCATGCCAGGCAACGCCGTTGGCAAGGCCGTAGGTTTCCATATCGATTACGTCGCCATTGAGCGTTTTTACCGGATTGGTGAAAGCCGCCGGATCGCCGGTGACTTCGAACCAGTGTCCCGGACCCATGACGGCGCCCGCGTCGTGCAGATTGAAGAAGGGATGGAGATGGTAGCGGCCGGGCAGCCGCGCCTTCAGCACGATCTTGAAATCGTAATCGCCCCCCAGTTTCAAGGCGGCGGAACTGACCGAAGCTTGTCCGTCCAGATAACGCTCGGTACGGATAAACACGGGTCCCGGCGACGAGACATTGAGATAGGTCGCATCCGGTTTGGGCACGCCGCGGGGCCAGTCCTCGGCGACATGGAACTTGCCGGTAATGATTGCTTCGTCGTTGATCTTCAGTTGGTCCTTCGACCATTGCACGTCATACCACTGAATGGTGCGCGTGCGGATGAACGGCTCCAGGGCCTTTTCGCCATGGGCATAAACGGCGTTCGGCGCAAAGGTCAGGCCGCACAACCCCAAATAGAAGATGCCCAACAAATTCTTCACGGTTTTCATCATGGCTGCATCCTCCGCTCAGATGTTCTTCACGAACTTGGTGGTTGCAAACGCCTTGCCCAGATACCACCAGAGCGGGTACATCAAAGTACAAAGGAGGGCCGAACAGAAAGCCGACAACGGCGTGGCGTATTGGCCATATGTCCTGAGGGTGCCTCTTTCGATAATCCGCAGATACTCGGGCATGCCCGCACGGATGTATTGGAAGCCGAACAGATCGGCGACGGTCAGTTGGGTGCCACCATATTCGACGGGCACGTAGAACATGCCGAAAATTGGCCAGTTGCTGGGATAGAACAACAGCGCGAAGGACATCCCGCCCACGATGCTGGTCACGGTCACGCTGTTGCTCAACATCAGGATGGCATCGAGGACCAGAGCGCTTGGCAACATGGTTGCCGGCAGCACCTCGTTGATCGGGAAATAATTCCAGAGGTGATAGGAGAAGAATCGCGCGATCCAGGTCCCAATCAGAAGACACGAGATGCACAGCGTCGCGCCCATTGGCAGGCGGAAGCTTGTCCAAAGCACCGCCTGGACAGCCGCTGGGAAGGTAATCATCATCAGTGGGGTGAGAAGCGGCCACCATTGGCGGTCCTTCCAGTCCACCCAGAAGTCCCAGTCTCCTACCGTCAGCATCACATGCAGATGGAATATGCCAATGAACAAGAACAGGGCCAGCACCAAAATGAGATAGTCATAGGCTCGGGTGAGCCTCGCTTTCTCCCCCGTATAGGGTTGTGGCGGAACTTCGAGAGCCTTGGTCGCCATGGGATTCTCCTGACGAAGGTGGATGTCTGCCGGGTTGCCAAATGAATGTCGCGTCGCTCCCGCAAAGCTTCACGTTCAGGGCTTGGTGTGAACGAGTGGCCATGCGGGGCGATGACGGCAATCTAGGCGCCCGTAGACGCCGCGTGAAATGATGAGATTTAATGGTGGTATGAATGAAAAACACAGGCAGGAAAATCGCGCCCGGATCGGCGTGTCCGGTCCGTCCTCATGAACAAAAACGTCACCCCAGCTGTGCTTGAAATATGCCGGAATTACGCAACTTCGATCTCAATCTGCTGGTTGCTTTCGACCTGCTCATGCAGGAACAGAACGTCTCGCGCGCGGCGGAACGCATTTTTGTCAGCCAGTCGGCCATGAGTCATATTTTGCAGAGGTTGCGGCAACAACTGGATGATCCTTTGCTGGTCAAGACTCCCGGCGGCATGAAACCAACTGATCGCGCGCTGGCCCTGATCGGTCCCGTCAGGGTTGTCCTGCGCGACTTCGAGCGCCTGCTTCGCGCGCAGGAAGAATTCGAACCGGCCAAGAGTCAACGGCGGTTTGTTATAGCGGCCACCGATTATATGGAATTTTTAGTGCTGCCGGCGCTTGTCGAGCGGATTGCCCGGAAAGCGCCGAATATCGATATTCATGTCAAACGGACCGAACTTCCGTTTCCCGAAGGCGAACTCGAACACAATGATCTCGATGTCGTGCTGGGATTTGCGGCGATCCTGAAGCCGGCGGGCTATTTGATCAGCGAGAAGCTGTTCGATGATCGAATGACTTGTCTGGTCAGCCGGAGTCATCCTGCCAACGAAGGCGCTCTCTTGACGCTCGACGAATATCTCTCGATGCGGCACATGCTGATATCGCGCACGGGAACCCGCATCGGCGTGATCGATGAATGGTTGGCCGAGAAGGGCCTTGAGCGCCGCATCGCCCTCATCGTGCCGCACTTCCTCTCCGCGCCGTTGATCGTCGCCAAGACGGATTTGCTGCTGTCCTTACCCGAAAGAATCGCCAGGCAATTCGTTGGCTTGGCGCCGCTCAGCATATTGCCCGTGCCCATCGATCTTCCGGTCTACGAACTGGTCATGATTTGGCATCCGTTACGGGAAAACGATCCCGCTCATCGCTGGCTGCGAGAGCAGATATTAGCCGTTTGCCAAACCCTGGACGAGCCTTCCAACGTTTGAGTCACCGCCCCGGAGTCCGGCGGCCAGGGCTTTGACCTCAATCAGAAAGTAAGGCGGCTTGGACAACGACTCGGCGCCATTCAGGCTGGTTAGGCGGCGCCGCCGTGCCGGCTCAATCGAGCGAGATAGACAAAGCCTCGCGGCCCTTTGGCGTATCGACGACCTGCATCGTCACGGGCTGGCCTTCGGCAAGGTTCTGGATTCCCGCCGGACCGAGGATCGAAATATGGACAAAAATGTCCTTGCCGCCGTCGTTTGATTGGACGAAGCCGAAGCCCTTGTGGTCGTCGAACCATTTGACCGTCCCCGTGATCGAAACCGCGGTCGAAGGATCGGGGGCGCGGCGCTGCGGGCGGGGTGAATCGCCAACCCCGCGAGGATGTGGCGCCCTTTCCGCCGCTCCGGCTGTATCGACCTCAAGAACGTGTGTGACTTGAGCACCTTTCATGCCATTGCTGACATTTACTTTCAACTTCGCGCCGGGAGGAACCGACTCATATCCTGCTGCCTGAAGCGCGCCGATATGCAGGAACGCGTCGCCGGTTCCATCGCTCAGCTCGACGAAGCCGAAACCCTTTTCGCCCTTGAACCATTTGACGACCGCGTCGATGCTCGGCCCGCTTGGCGGCGCCATTTCCTGGGGGCCGCCGCTTCCGGCTCCGAAGCTCGCCCGCGGGGTCCGGCTCGGCCGCGGGGAATCATAGGGCGCTGGCCCATCGTCATCGAAACCGCGCCTCTTGGGACCCCGGAAATCTCTACCTTTGCTCATGATCTGCCTGCTCGTTTCCACCAAAAAACATATCTAACATTGACCTAGCGCGGTTCCCACCGCTAGCGCACACCGGCTCATCGGCCGCAATTTCCGAAAAACGCACGCGCCGAAAGGCCGGCCCCGCAAGGGTGCCAGCCCAAAATCGCGCCGACCGTCGTTGTTCCAAAGGCCGAAAATCCCGTGTCGCACAAAGCATAGCAATTGTCGGCCTGCTTGGCTACTCCAATCGGCATGGGTTGCAGCGGCGCGACTGAAAACACCGCTCGCCAAGGAGCTATTCGCATAATCTATATTATGGAACATAATTTCCAATCCCGGGCGCGGCCGAGCGCGCCTTGGGATCGTGTCTAAAATTAATATTTGATATAAGTGTGTTATGTTACGACGTTACAAAGTAAGATTATAGCTGATCGGCGCAGTTCAGGCGCAAATTCGCATGCCATCGAAAGCAGGTTCGACATTTGCCGGAAGTTCGCTTTTGAGCCGCGCGAAATCAAGGTCGCTATGAAGATTGGTGAGAATCGCGCGCTTGGGCCGCAATTTGGCGATCCAGTCGAGAGTTTCCGGCAAGGAAAAATGACTGGGGTGCGACGTATAGCGCAACGCATCGACGATCCACAGGTCGAGCCCCTCCAGAAAACCGAGGCTTTCGATGGGAACGGCATTAAGATCGGGCGAATAGGCCGCCTTGCCAAAGCGAAAACCGAACGCGTCAATCTCGCCATGTCCAAGCTTGAACGGAACGCAATCAAGAGGTCCACCAGGACCATTTATAGTTACAAGCTGGCCTGTTACTAGGCGATGTTCATTTAGCAATGCAGGATAATAGCTGCCGGCTGGCGTTTCGAAAATATAACCGAATTTCGCGCGCACGAGGGCCGAGGTTTCGGCGTCCATATAGAAATCGATTTTTCGCCGTGCCATGAGGACCAAAGGTCGGACTTCGTCAATTCCGTGAATATGGTCGGCGTGCGAATGGGTCAGCAGGATGGCGTCGAGCCGATCAATGCCGAGTTCGAGCAATTGTTCGCGAAGATCCGGCGACATGTCGACGAGGACGTTCGTCGTGGCGCAGTTCTCGCCGGTGCGCTCGACGAAAATCGAGCAGCGCCGGCGCCGGTTTTTTGGATTATTGCGATCGCAGGCGCCCCAGCCTTGACCGACACGCGGAACCCCGCCGGAGGATCCGCAACCGAGGATGGTGAAGGTGAGGCTCACGCCGCTTCTGGCCCGATAGCAAGTGCAGGCATCTTGGAAAACAGGCGCAGCGCATTGGCGCTTGTTGCCGCGGCGATTGTTTGCGGCGAAACGCCCTTCACTTCGGCCAGTGCGTGGGCGGTGGCTGCGACAAATGCCGGTTCGTTGCGCTTGCCGCGATAAGGAACCGGCGCCAGATAGGGCGCGTCGGTCTCGACCAACATCCTGTCCATTGGCACCGCGCCGGCGATTTCCCGCAGCGCCCGCGAATTCTTAAACGTCAAGACGCCGGAAAACGAAATATAGAGCCCAAGTGAAAGCGTGGTCTCGGCAAGCATGGCGGAGCCGGTAAAACAGTGGAGAACGCCTCCGAAAGCGCCCTTTTCCATCTCGTCACGTAGAATAGCGGCGATATCGGCGTCCGCGTCGCGGGCATGAACGACAAGCGGCAGCCCGCTTTGCCGGGCGGCCGCGATATGGCTGCGGAAAACCCTCGCCGCGACGGCGCGCGGGGTTGTGTCGTAATGATAATCGAGTCCCGCCTCACCAATCCCGACGCATTTTTGGTGGCGGGCGAGATCGACAAGCTCGGCGGCCGTGACCTCTTCCTCATGCGCGTTATGCGGATGCGTCCCGACCGTGCAATAGACGTCGTCGTAGGCCTCAACGAGGCGGCGGATCGTCGCGAACTTTCGAACAAGCGTCGAGATCGTGATCATCCGCGTAAGCCCGGCGGCGCGCGCGCGGCCGACCACCGCGTCGCGCTCGGCGGCGAAATCGTCGAAGTCCAAATGGCAATGCGAGTCGATCAGCACGCTAGCCCTCCCTGGAGGCTGCGGGAACAAAAGTTGCCTCCAAGTGATCCCGGACCCCCACTGCTTCTTCCACTTCGATGTAACGCGGAAAAATCGCGGTCGGGGCCACTAACGACGATCCCGCCACAAGACCTTGGGCGATCTCGGCATGGGCGAAGGTTCGCCTATCGGCCGGAACGCTCAAAAGGCCGAGAAGCTTTTCCATCGAAACCGGGATGAAGGGTTGCGTCATGATCGCGATTATACGCAAAACCTCGGCGGTCACGTAAAGAACCGTTTGCATCCGCGCGGGGTCTGACTTGTGCTTTACCCAAGGTTCTTCGCTGGCGAAATACCGGTTCGCTTCGCTCACGACTCTCCAGATCTCGATCAAAATTGTGTGCATGGCATAGTCTTGCATCGCGGCGCGGGATTTTGCCGGAAGCGCCACCGCTTGTGCCAAGAGCGCCTGGTCCGCTTCACTCAGCGCGGCCGGCGCCGGCAATATCCCACCGCAATTCTTCGCGATCATCGCCAAGGAGCGTTGCGCGAGATTGCCGAGATCGTTGGCAAGATCGGCATTGATCCTGTTGACGATGGCCTCATGCGAATAAGTGCCGTCCTGGCCAAACGGCACGTCGCGCAGCAGAAAATAGCGCAGCTGGTCGGCGCCATAATGTCTTGCGAGCGCAAGCGGATCGATCACATTGCCGACCGACTTTGACATTTTCTCGCCCCGGTTGAAGAGAAAGCCGTGAACGACGATTTGGCGAGGCAGCGCAAGTTTGGCCGACATCAGGAAGGCCGGCCAATAGACGGCGTGAAACCTGGTAATGTCCTTGCCGATCACATGCGTGGCCACAGGCCAAAATTTCGCCCGGCCGGCTGAGGGGTCCGGGAAACCGGTGCCGGTGATGTAGTTCGCCAGCGCATCGACCCACACATACATCACATGCCGCGCATCTCCCGGCACCGGAATGCCCCAGTCGAAGGTCGAACGGCTGATCGAAAGATCGGTCAGGCCGCGTTCGACGAACGCAATGATCTCGTTGCGGTATTTTTCCGGCGTCACGAAATCCGGGTTATCGCGGTAAACCTTGAGGAGCCGGTCCTGATAGGCCGAAAGCTTGAAGTAGTAACTCTCCTCCTCGACCCATTCGACCGGCGCGCCGGTCGGGGCGAGACGGGTGCCGCCCGGCCCTTCGGTCAGATCCGCGGCGTCAAAAAAAGCTTCGTCGCGAACCGAATACCAGCCGGGATATTTGGCGAGATAAATGTCGCCCGCCGCCGCCATCCTGGCCCAAAGCTCGCGCGCGGCCGCATGGTGGCGGGATTGCGTGGTGCGCACCACGTCGTCTGCACCAGCAAAAAGGGCGGTGCCCATCGCGGCGAATTGCGCCGCGGTTCGGTCGGCGAGCCGTTGCGGGGTTAGGTCTTCTCGGGCCGCGGTCCGCTGCATCTTCTGGCCGTGTTCATCCATCCCGGTGACGAACAAGACATCGAAGCCGTCGAGCCGCTTGAAGCGGGCAATCGCATCGGCCGCGATCCGCTCATAGGCATGGCCGATATGCGGCGCGCCATTGGCGTAGGGTATCGCGGTCGTGACATAGAAGGGGGAGCGGGCACTCATGAGCTTGCAATCTTTAAGCTTCGCCAATCTTAAACCATCGCGCGACGCCGCCAGAGCCCCTGCGTCGTCAGGATTCAAAATGAAGACGCCCGCGCCGCAGCCGCCAAATCGGCGAACAGGGACAAGACAAACGGCCTCTTGTCCAGATTGAAGGTTTCGGTCTCGCGCGCTGCCTCATTGAGTTTTTCCCATACAAGGGCGTAGGGCGCAAGCCGCGCGCAATTGGCTTCCGGTCTCAGCGCGCCGCGCCGCACTCTGGCATCGAGCCAGGCATCGATCGCAGCGAGCATAGTCTCGTAATCCTTGCCGTTGGTGCGCACCGTGACCCGGTCGGCCAACGCATGGACCTTGCTCCAATCTATCCGCGGCAGATCGTCCAGCATGCGTCCGAGATTTGTGTCGAGCTCGATTCCGCGATCGTCGAGGAGCCGCAAGACGTTATGGATCGAGCCATCCGCGCGCGCGATCGCGACCTCAAGCTTGGTTTCGCCGGCGGCGGACCATGGCGGTCCAAGCGCCGCCACGACTTGGCCGATGTCCGCCGCGGCGAGGGGTTTGAGAAGGACTTTCCGGCAGCGTGAACGCAGCGTCGCCAGCATACGGCCGGGCCGGTGCGCCACGATCAGAAACAGCGAGCGCGGCGGCGGTTCCTCGATGAGTTTCAAAAGCGCATTCGCGCTGGACGGGTTGAGGTCCTCGGCGCAATCGAGCATGCAGATCCGGTAGCCACCCCGCCCCGCCGCCTGCTGGAACATGTGGATGGCGCGGCGGACATCCTCGACCCGGATTTCGGTAAAGAACCTTTTGTCCTTTTCGTTCCACTCGCGACGCAGGTGAACGAGATCGGGGTGCGCCATCGCGGCGATTTGACAAGCGACCGGATGATCGGGGGCGACAAAAAGATTCGCCCTCGCTTCCCCCGCGGCAGCCGCCGGATCGGGGTTCGCCAGAAGAAACCGCGCTAGGCGCCAGGCGAGGGTGGCTTTGCCGACGCCGGGCGGTCCGCCAACCGTGAAAGCCTGCGGCAAATGTCCCGACAAATAGGACCGAATGAATTCGCTTTCCGTCGCGGCATGACCGAAGCAATAATAGCTCTCGCGCGGATGCGGGGTATTTTCAAAACGGTCGGACTCGGGACTGGTTTCCAAGCTATTGGGCGCCATCGTTCTCGCCGCTCCTGGCCCGGTAGTGGGTCAGTCTGAAATTAGCCGCTCTTGACACTTGCGGACACCGATCAGCGGCTGTGCCGTATTCGCGGCATGGCAAAGTATCCCAAAACGCCCGCACGACACGAACCAGCTTGCAAAGCGCATGGTAGATATCCTAACGGGTCAGGCCGAGGAACACGAGCCGAATTGCCAGGCTGGTTGAGAGTGCCGAGGCGCATACGAACAAGCGTGGTCCATACGGAAGGCGCGCCGCCGTTTAACTTGAGATAAATTTACTTGAGATAAATTTAAATGTTTTTTGCAGGACCACACCAAACCAGTAAAATAAAATTACATTCAATACAATTGGTAGAAAAATCTGCACGTAGAAAAAGAAAAGAAAGAAATGACTGTCTCCGCTTGGTCTTATACCGTACTCAACGAGGAGGAAACTCCACGGCATTCCGACTACAATAGAACCAAAACCTTCTCCCACAAGTCCTCCCCCTGCTAATATCGTGCATGTACTCCACAGAATGTAGAGGATCGAGAACGTCAGTCCAATTATTGATGTCGGCCACTTCACTTTTTTATTTTAACATATTTTAACATAGTTGCACAACATCTTCGTTGTTGACAACCCCGGCAATGGCCGCTGGTGTTACCGTATGCTGTAGGCCGGACATCGATAGGCCCAAGGAGCGAAGGAGTACGACGGTGGAAATCAAACGCAGCGGCTCACAGCCTTCCGGCAAGGGACCGGCAGACTGGTTTACGGGCACTGTCCGAATCGATCCGCTGTTCAGCCCGCCTGATCCGGCCCGCGCAAGGGGTGCCAGCGTCACTTTTGAGCCCGGTGCGCGCACGGCGTGGCACAACCATCCACTCGGCCAGACTCTGATCGTCACGGCCGGCTTCGGCTGGGTGCAGCGCGAGGGCGGACCGGTCGAGGAAATTCGGCCGGGTGATGTGGTCTGGTTTTCACCGGGTGAGAAACATTGGCACGGAGCCACGGCTACTACGGCGATGACTCATATCGCCATTCAGGAAAAGCTCGACGGGAAGGTTGTCGATTGGATGGAACAGGTCAGCGACGACCAGTACCGGACGTGATGTCGCAAAATTCAGAATGACCCACTACCCCTAGCCTCAATCGCTTGCACCGGAGCGATGATCCTGCTTGATACTACCTCGAAAATCTTTTGCGCGACGTCCTCCTCGGCGCGCGCCGCGTCGATGATGGCGCAGCGTCCGGGTTCCGCCGCCGCTATCGCCAGGAAAGCGGCGCGCAGGCTCTCGTGAAATTCTAAGTCCTCGCGGTCGAAACGATCGGGTGCATCTTCCGCGCCGCGGCGCGCCGCCGCGCGGGCGAGACCCTCGGCCACCGGAAGGTCGAGAATCAAGGTCAGGTCGGGCCGAACATCGCCCAAGGTGACGCGTTCGAGCGCGCGCAGGAACCGCGGATCGAGTTGTCCGCGCGCGCCTTGATAAGCCCTTGTCGAGTCTGCGAACCTGTCGCAGATGACGAACGTTCCCGCCGCCAGGGCGGGTTCGATCTTGTTGTCGATATGGTCGACCCTAGCCGCCGCGAAGAGGAGTGCTTCGGCGGCCGGGCCAAGGCGCGCCACGCCGCCCGATAGAAGCACTTTGCGCAAGATTTCGGCGCCCGGCGTTCCGCCCGGCTCGCGGGTGCCGATGGCCTCCATTCCCGCTTTCTTGAGATTGCGCAGGAGATGGCCGATCTGCGTCGATTTGCCAACGCCCTCGCCCCCTTCGAGCGTGATGAAGGAACCGCGCTCTCGCGCGGCATAAATTTGCGCCCGCACCCCGCTCATCGCTTGACGACATATTTCCGGAAGAGCCCGGTCGCGTATTCGATCCCGGCGTCCATCGCCCGGCGCGGCAACGCGCCCTGTTCGACGGCCGCCGCCGTCTTCAAAGGCAGGTCGAGGATTTGCTCCGTTCCGCGAAGAAATATCTTGAGACGCGCAACCTCCCGCCCAGCCTCGACCGGCGCGATCAGCGGCCCCGTGTAGACAATGCGCCCGCTGAATTTTCCGGTCGCGGACCGGGGCACGAGAATCCTCACTTCCTTGTCAGCGATAAGAGGCACATCTGAGGCGTTGCCCCCGTAGACCTTGGCGCTGCCGATTGTCTCGCCAGCCTGAAAAATCGTTTTCGAGTCAAATGAACGAAACCCCCAAAGGAAAATCTTGCGCGCTTCCTCGGCGCGCTCCTTGGCGGTCCGGCAGCCGTAGAGCGCCAGGATCAGACGCTGGCCGTTTTGGACGGCGGAGGCGACAAGGCCATAGCCGCTGTCATCGATGTTGCCGGTTTTCAGCCCATCCGCGCCGAGATCCATGGTCAACAAGGGATTGCGATTCGCCTGTTTGATTTTGTTCCAGGTGAAGTCCTTCTCGCCGAAATATTTATAAAGATCCGGGTACGTCAAGATGACGTGATTGGCGAGAAACGCCATTTCCCTGGGGCTCACTTTTTGATCGGGATCGCCCCTGCCCCATGGGTTGGTAAAGGTCGAATGCTCTAGCCCAAGTTCGCGCGCGCGTTTTGTCATGAGCGTGGCAAAAGCTCCTTCCGATCCGGCGATCCCTTCGGCGAGTGCGATAGCTGCGTCATTGCCCGAGACAATCACAAGGCCGCGAATCAAATCCTCGATCCTGACTTGGCTGTTAGGGGCAATGAACATGCTGGACCCCCTGGACGGCGCGCCGCCATAGCGCCAAGCCGTCTCGCTGACCAAAAATTGATCGTCGAGCTTCAGATGCCCCAAGGCGATCTCGTGGAACACGATTTCGGCGGTCATGATCTTGACCGTGGATGCGGGGACGACGAGAGTGTCCGCATCCTTCTCAAACAGCACGCTTTGACTGGCCGAATCGATCAAAATCGCATGCGGAGCGGTGGTCTGAAACGTCTGGGCGAAGCCCGCGGCGACGCCCGCGGCCGGTCCCGGGAGGAGAACCGCCAGCAAGACCGCCGCGACCGGATAAGGGAACCAGAGACGAAACAAGCTGGCGATCAATCCAACTGTTTGCATTGCGCACCGCCGCCGGGCAGGACTTCCACATCCCGGCACGGCCCGAGAGGAAATCCCTAAAATCAATCGCGAACCCGCCGGGTTGGCGCGGCAGGTTCGTCCGGTCATGCTTTTTTGCATGTGCTTGTCGTACCCGGTGGCGCGGGGACGATCAATGCCCAAATGGCGTTCGGCGAGAGCAAGCGGCATGCGGCTTTGACAAAATACGGTGATCCATTCGCCCAATCAAGCCGGATTACCAGACCTTGGCTTTTGAGGCAGATCCAAAGAGGCTTGCGGATTCTTTAAAAAAGCGCGCTCAGCGCAGGGCTATCGGCACACGGGCGCCAGGGATCGTCCCGAGGCCGAATGGCCGCGCTGGCGGCAATGGCGCGGCGTGGCCCGCAAAATCGCCGGCGGGAGCTGAATCGGGCGCGCTTGCGTCGCCGCCCGCGTAGGCGGGGGCGACAAGGGATGGCGCGTTCGCGGCGACCATGCCACGGTCGCGGTGCTCAGAGTCGGCGAGCGATGCCGGTCCATCCGTACGCAAGGTTGCGAGCAGCTTTTGGTCGTTCGACCCGGCAAGGCTCGCGCCGCCGATATATTCGATCTTAACCGGCGTCGTTCCCCTCTGGCGGAAATCCAGGACCTCGGCGGTCTTGCGGGAAACGTCCATGATCCGATTGCCGGCAAAAGGCCCACGGTCGTTGATACGCACGATCATCGAATAATGGTTGCGCAAATTGGTGACGCGCGCATAGCTTGGCAAAGGCAGAGTCGGATGCGCGGCGGAAATCGAATCGCGATCGAACACCTCGCCATTGGCCGTGCGCCGGCCGTGAAAGGCATCGCCATACCAGGAAGCAAGGCCAATCGCGGCATAATGTTTTTCGCTGGGGTAATAGGTTAGCCCGGCGACCGTATACGGCTCGCCGAGCATATACCTCCCGCCCCCACGCGGCACCGGTTCACCGTCGGCGACGACGCGCGGGCTCGCGGGACCATAGATTGAGGATGGGAAATACTCCTTCGAATTGGCATAGGCGAGACGCTGCGGCGGCTGCGCGCATCCGCCAAGGCTGAGTGCCGCGCTGCCGGCAAGCCCCGCAACGATGCAACGGACCAGCCCTTCAGACTTGCGGGGAAACCGCGAAAAAACGGCGAAGGAACGCGCTGAAACACAGAGAATTTGCTTCGCCCGCATGCGCGTCCCCTTGGCTTGCGGCGCGGACCGCGGCGCGGGCCTTTGCCGGTTCTAGAAACGGGCAAACCAGTAGTCTCGCAGCCTTCGGTTTCCGAAGGCTTAAAGCCATGCCAAAGCCCGGTGGAGCTTCGCCCGGCGAATGCGACCGAAATGCGGCGCCGCTCCCGCTAAGAAGTGCCGCAAAGAGCGCCCAAATTGGTTAATTCACGTTTACCATCATGGGGTTGGATATTTTTGCAACAGTCCACGGAAAAACGCCACGCAGCATCGCCCACGGCTGCTAGGTGCAAAACGCCATGATTGGCCGGGCAAACAATTCAGCCTGCGGTTAGCGTGACCGGCCGATTCTGGCCCTAGCGTGAAACCGTTCGAATCACCGTACGGACCTGGCGCCCACGCCCACCCAACCGGGTTGGGGTGGCGATCGTCATCCCTTGCGCTCGCTTGACAAACCGCGCGGACGGACCAGCACCGTGGCGGTCATGCCTTGCACCAGCCTTACATTCTCGGGGATTACATCAAGATGGATCCGCACGGGAACCCGCTGGGCGAGCCGCACCCACGTAAAGACCGGATTCACGTCGGCGATGCCAGAGGCGTTGGGCTGCGCGTTCGGCACGTTGATCGCGCGCGTAAGACTGTCAACGTGCCCCTTGATCTCCTGCGGAAAGCCCATTAGCCAAACACTAGCGGGGTCGCCATCCGCGATCGGACCGATCGTCGTTTCCTCGAAGTATCCTTCCACCCAGAATGAGTGCGCGTCGACCACCGATAGAGCGCGTTGTCCGATGATGGCATAGTCGCCCTGGCGCAGCGAAAGATTGGTGATCCAGCCATCGACCGGCGAACGGACTTCCGTTCGGCTAAGGTCGAGTTCAGCCTTGGCGAGGCGGGTCTGCGCCTGCCGGTAATTTGCTGCAGCTGTCGCAGCGCCGGTGGCGTAAATCTGCTGCTGTTCCCGCGTTACAGCGAGCTGGCTCAATTGCGCCCGCCGCTCAGACTCCGCACTTGCCAAGGTCAATTGTTCCTTGGCCTGCACAATAATGGCTTGCGCGTCGTCAACCGCGATCCGGTAGTCGGATGGGTCGACAACGAACAAGAGATCGCCCTTATGGACATATTGGTTGTCGGCGGCATTAAGGGTGACAACACGCCCGGCGACCTCAGGCGCTATGGTGACGACATAGACCCGGACAGTGCCGTCGCGTGTCCACGGGGAAAGCATATAGGTCTGCCACGCAGACCACCCCGCCGCAAGCGCAACCGCGGCCACGATTAGGGTCAGAGCAGGCCGCAGCGCAGAACGAACGGCGCCGGCGAGGGTCATGACGAACTGCGTCCAGCAAGCGCCAGCACGAGGACAGAAAGCAAGATGAGGTAAAGCGCGGCGTTGAATAGTGCCGGATGCCAAACTTCATAGGTCAAACCGAGCCGGTCCGCTACGCGGCGGACGAGCACGAGCAATAGCCATGCGAGCAACATGAGCACGGCGATTGGCGCCACATAAATGCCGAACAGATCGACCTCGCGAAATGGCACTTCTAACCTCTAACCTCGCCCAGCGAAGAATGCAGGGTGGGACGCCAGAGCTTCCTCGATTTCCCGCAAATAGGCGCAAAGCCGCTGCATGATAACTGGATCACTCGCACTCGCCTGCGATGCGAGGCGATCGGCAAGAACGGTCGCGCCCGCGCGCGCTTGCTCCGAGTCTCCCGCGGCAAGCGCCGAGAGGACGCGATGCACCCCTTCCTGTTCTCCAACTGCGTCAGCCATCTCTCGCAGCTGCCGAATCGCAAGGCCAGCGCCGAGGGCGGTTACCAGCTGGCCCCGCTGCAGAGGGGTTGCTACTTTCGGCATGGCAATCAACCGGTCGTAGAGGCGGCCTTCCCATAATTCCGCCGTAGGGCACCATTGGCCGGCCGCAAGCCGGCGGAGGTCCCGCAAGGCCGCGGCCACCTGGCGGCGCGCGCGAAGCGCAGGGGAAAGTGGCGGGATCAACCGGTACCCGGCCACGCCAGCGAGTGAGCCCGCGACAATTGCCAGGGCATTGTTGAGAAAGGCCGATAGATCGTAAACCATGTGGTTCGTTGGGCTGAGCATCGGGATCAAGTTTGCCTCGCTCAGGAAGGCGATGGGGCCGATGCTGCCTGGCAGTGTTGCCAGCGCTCCGCCGGGGACCAAAAATGCCCCGGTCAGAAGGCTGAACGCCACATAGCTCTCTTGGGAGGGGAGGAAAAAAAATTTGAGCACTCCAGCACCGGTTGCGGCAATGACACAGCCGAGCGCCATCGAAACCCCTAAGTCAAAAGCCTGTTCTTTCTGCATGGTGTAGAACAGCGACATGAGCATCGCGAATATAATGAAAATTGGACCATTGGGCCAATGTGAAAAAATCCAAAATAAAGCCGATGCGGCAATGGCCAGCGCGACCCGCAATCCGTTTAGTGATGCCACGAGGGAATCGAAGGTGCGCCCAATGGGTCGCGGCGCAACGGTTTCCGCGCTCGACGGCGCGCGCAGCAAAGCGATGCCATTTATCGATTGGGCAAGTCCGAGCAGAGCCTTGCCGGTCTGGTCCACCAGCAAACGCGCCGAGGTATCGACAGCCGGAAGGTCCAAAAGCAAGCGGCCGCCGCGTCGCAATTTGTCGCGCACCAAAGCGGGATCCTTTGCGGCTTCGACAAGCAGCGCATCGGGAAAGGCAACACCAGGCAGTGCCGCCAGTGACGCTTCAGCGCCCGCTTCGGTGCTGAGCCTTGGCCGCTGGTCTAAATGCGATTCAATCACACGCCAGCACGACATGGCGGAAAACAACCCGGACAGGGCTGCCTGCAACGCGGCGGCGTGCGCCCGCACTGCCGAAGATTCGCCAATCGCCTGATCGATTATCGCGTCGAGTCCGGCAACTTCGGCAAGGAGTGCACGGCGAACTGCGCGGCTCGACTCCACGGTGCCTGCTCGATAGCGAAGAGCTCCGATGAGCGCCGACACGATCTCCTGGCTGACGTGAAGCATCCGGCGCGCCAAATCTTCGCGCGCGCCGCCGAAATCCGTCAGTGAAAATATGAGCGTCGTGGCGATAATCCCGATGGTGATTGTGCTGGCGCGGCTGATCGCGATAGTTAACACCTGATCCGGTGCATGGATCGCATCCAAGGCAACGATCGCGGCCGTAAATCCGGCAATGACTGCGCCATAGGCGGCAAAGTTGCGCAAAGCGGTTGCGGCGTAACCGCATAGCCCTCCCCAAACCGCCAAGCCAAGAAAGAACCCAACGCGCGACTGCGGAAAGAGGACGGCAAGCGCAACAGCCACGATCGCGCCAGCGAGCGTGCCGATGAGGCGAAACATCCCCTTACGAAGCGCGGCGCCGAGGACAGGCTGAGCAACAATCACCGCCGTTGTTCCAGCCCAGCTGGGCTGATCCAACTGCAAGAAGAACGCGATGTAGAGCGCGATCGACGCCGATACAGCGATCCGCCCGCCATAAAGGACAGGCGGGAGCGCGCGCGTGAAAGCGCTCAATCGAAACAATAGCCGGTCCGCGGCCGGGTTAGTGATCGGCCTCATCAGAACCTGTCTCCAGCCCGCCATCTCGAGGCCCGGCGTGATTAAGTGCTTTTGGCGACCCCGGCAGGGCTCGAACCTGCGACCTGCCGCTTAGAAGGCGGCTGCTCTATCCAGCTGAGCTACGGGGCCGACCGCGCCTTGCGCACAACCAACTGAATTGTAAAATCAACTACTAAAATAGGTACTTACAGGCGTTCCCTCAGGTTAACTATAGTAGAAAACCGGGGGTTAATGGGTCCATTGGTCGAGACGGGTCGATTTGAAATTGTCGGAATAGCTTAGGATTTTCCGGGGCGCTGGCTTAGCGTCCTCAACCCGGTAGCTCAGGCCATTTTTCCCGGCGTAAGCGATCGCTTCCTCCTTGGTTGCGAAATTCAACCGCACCTGGCTCCTCATATCGCCCGAACTCGTCCAGCCCATCAACGGGTCGATTTGGCGTGGCGCCGCGGGTTCGAATTCCAAAACCCAAAGCTTGGCCCGGGCAACGCCCGCTTGGGTCGCGGTCCGGGAGGGGCGGTAAATCCGTGCGGTCATTTCAATCGCTCTCGTCTCGATGCAGGCTAGCGTTTACTGGGACTTAGGAGGCGTTATGCCACTTTGGTCGGCTGTCGAAAGCCCGGCCGGGTGACATTGGTCGGGGCAGCAGGATTCGAACCTGCGACCTGAAGTACCCAAAACTTCCGCGCTACCAGACTGCGCTATGCCCCGCATGGAAACCCCTGCCCTATTGCCGTGCATTCGCTATCATGCGGCCCTGTCGCGAACAAGCGCGGCAACCCAATCATGAATGACCGGGTTCCGTTACTTGTCGAACAGCGGATGGCGGACGCTGTCGCCGATTTTCAAGCCGATACGGGCCGCCGTCCCGGCATTGACCTCGAGAACGCCATAGGCCGGAGCGCCCGAGGGAATAATTTTTTCCGACAAGGGCTCGGTATTTTCGGCCAGTCCAACCACCTTGCCGGTGCGGCCGATGAAGATCATGTCGAGAGGCAGATAGGTGTTTTTCATCCACATCGCCACCGGCCGCTCGGTCGCGAAGTCGAACAACATGCCACGCTCCTGCGGCAGAAACCGGCGGAACATGAGGCCGCGTTCGCGTTGCGGCCCGCCGCGCATGACTTCCACGGAAAATTCATGCGTTCCGCTGGCGGTGACGATTTGCAGCCTTTCGAGGTTGCCTTGCGGTGGCGGCGCGTCGATGGCGCGCGCCGCCGGACTTGCGGCAAGAAAAACCAAGGTTGCGCACAGGCGGAGGAAGGTCACAACCCCGCCCGCCAAACTGGCAGGACCGGGAGTTAGCAATTGATCGCAAAAAGCTGCGGATTTTTTGGCCGGGATCGTACAAGAAAACAATTTGATAATGACCCCGCGCGATTCAACTCGAAGCGGCCAGGGTCTCGCCCGGCCGCTTCGCGCCGGCCCTTCGCCAAAGGCGCTCGCTCGCAACGCTCATCGGCTGGCGGCCGCATGGAATTTGGCCGCGGCTGACCCGCAAACGGCCGGATGAACGGGTGCCACCTCAATGCGGCATGGGCAAGGCCGCGTCGAGCGGCCGCACTTCGGCCGCCATAAGTCCCTTCGGGCCGTCGCCAAAACGCACAAGGAGGCTTTCTCCCGGCCGCAACTCCGCAATCCCGTAACGGCGCAGGGTTTCCATATGGACAAAAATATCTTGCGTACCCTCACCCTGGGTCAGAAAGCCAAATCCGCGCGGGCGGTTGAACCATTTGACGATGGCGATTTGAAACCCGGCCGCCGGCGCCACCTCGACACGGGTGCGTGGCGGCCGCCATTCGGATCGATGCACGACGCTCGATTCATCCATCGAGATAATTTTCAGAACCTGCAATCCCTTCACCCGGCGCACCGCCTCGCAGACGACGCGGGTTCCCCCATAAGCGACGCTAAAGCCGTCCTTGCGCAAAGTGGTGATGTGCAAAAGAACGTCGGCGGCGCCATCGTCCGGCACGATAAAGCCGTACCCTTTCGCGACATCGAACCACTTGACCCGCCCGGAAATTTCAACAAGGTCAACCGCTTCGATCGCCGCCAGCTCGGGGTTGCCATCAAAATCGATCCGCAGCGAAGCGGGAGTATTGCCGTCCAAGGATCACCCTCCAATCGCGCGCGTGGCCGCAACAAGCCTCCCCGCGGCACGCAGACCAACCGCAAACACACAACGTTCGAATCGTTGCTAGGATAGCATTCGGACGCCGGTGCAAAAGCCCGGTCCTGCAGGAAATTGTGGATGACATTCAGAAAAACAACTTGTGCGGCTTTGGCGCCACTTGTTGCGGGTTCCCGCTAGGGTGGCTCGGCTGGAGCGTGGCGATTAGGGACGCCCACGAAACGGCCCAGCACGAAGGATGATACACGGATAGAGGCAGTAGCCACGGGATGGCGCTGGCTGCGGCTTTCGAAAGGCGGTGGTTTGTGCCGCAAGCCGCACCGAGTGTTGAAAGTCGCGGGGGAAAACTCGAGATTGAACCGCCCGCCGATGGCAAAATCAAATCCTCTGGTTCTATGCTTAGGCGCAAGCGCCTATATTAATGGCGGGCAAGTGGGGCAACTTTCGCCGCCAGCCGCGGTTATCCGGTAGTCACGAGAGGGACCACGAGTCCTTTCGCGAGACGCGCGGGGCAGCCGGCATTTTTCGAGAAGGAGACGAGGTAAGATGGCGACTTCTGACAAGCTCATTACTTTTGACAAGCTCATTCAAGAAATCGGCGCGCGCTACCATCTCGGACCCAAGAGCAGCTCGCTAGTTGAAGAGACCCTGGACCTGATCGCTCGACAGCCGGGTGGTATTGGCGGCTTCCTGGATAGGTTCAAGACCGCGGGTTTCGCCGCTGAGGTTGCTTCCTGGGTAGGAGGAACCGATGCCGTGCCGCTTTCGGGGCAAGAGGTCGAGGAGACGCTAGGCTCCGAGGTTATTAGCGAAATCGCCGATGAAACCGGTGTAAGCCAGCGCTTCGCGCGAACGATTATGGCCTATGCAATACCCAAAATCATCGGCCAGCTGGCCCAGGGCGGAGCTATCCCGCCGGCAATTCCCGCCGCGGCAGCGCGTTTCCAAGACCTGGCCATCGCGCTTTCATCCTCCCACGCCGATGAAATTGCGCTGCCTGGAGCAGAGCAAATTCCGCCGAGCAGGATGGGAGATGGCGGCGGTGCTCCGGGGCTCGGCCGGTTGCTCGTTCCGGGCGCCTGTCTGGTAATTACGCTCGGAGTCTTGGGATACGCGATTGCATCGGGTAGGTCGGGCACGCATGCGGCCGGAACAGCCGAGCCCGTCCTGGCACAAAATGTGCCGGTCGTGCCCCCGGCCGCACCTTCGACCCCACTAGCGCCTTTGCCGCTTAGCAAGCCGGTGGTGCCCCCGCCCGCACCGTCGATACCGGCGCGATTGGCGCTTAGCAATGAGAATGGCCGCATTGTTTACTCCGGCGCGGTCGGAAACGCCGCTACTCGCACCGCAATCACTGACTTGCTCAAGACGATGTTCGGAGCCGATAAGATCACGGGCGAGCTCGCCGTCGACCCGCATGCTGGCCCGGCGGGCTGGACGAAGGATCTCAAGGCAGCGCTCGACAATTTCAAGATTCCAGGGTCGCAGGCGCTGTTTGAAGGAAATGCGGTGAGTGTCGGGGGAACGATCTCTGATGCGAATCGCGACGAGATCATAAGCTCGGTGAAATCCGTTCTCGGGCCCCAATTCGCGGTTGCTTCGCTTGCAGGCAGCGGCGCGACCAAGAAAACGGCGGCGGCATCCGAGATGCGCAATTCTGGTGTCAGCGACCAAAATCTTGTCGGTGCTCCAAATCAGCCAGCCCTCAATCTGCCGGCCATTTATTTCGCTCCCAATAGCACCAAGCTTCCGTCGAGCGGCAAGGCTCTGTTGCGGCAGGCGGCCCGTGTAATGAAGCAATTGCCTGCTGGTACGGTGGTTCGGATCAGCGGCTACACGCACGGCGCCGGTAATTCAACCACCAATACGAAGCTCTCGCAACGGCGTGCCGATGCCGTGCGTAGAGTCCTTGTTGACGCCGGGGTCAACCCCGCCATGCTGATCGCGGAAGGTTACGGCAGCTCCGATTCGCTGGCCAGCAAAAACGCTACGATGGAACGCCGCAGCGACAGCACGATGGAAGACCGCCGAAGCAACGACCGGCGCGTCGAATTCAGCATAGTTCAACGCTAGCGCCGGAGGCGAAAGGAATCGTGGTTCATCGCCCCGGCGGCTTGCGCCGGTTGCCAATCGACGCGGATTATTCGTCGTCGTTCATGGGTTCGAGCGCGGGGCTTCGCGCACTGACGGGGTGGGGTTCTGGCCATGGTCGCACTTGCGGGAGCGAGGCCGGTGCGGCGTCGGCCGTATCCGGCCCAAAGCCGTCGCGCTGATAAATATCCTCGCGGAACTCGGCGAGACCCTCGGGCGTGGCCCACGCCGTGATGTAGACCCAATACACCGGAACCGGGGTCGCGAGCTTGACATCCACGCGCTCGCCGGAGCGGATCGCCTCATCAATATGTTCGCGATCCCAACCCGGCGTGTCCTTGAGCAGCCAGGTCACATAGTCGCGAACGTTTTGGACGCGGATGCAACCGGACGACACAAACCGGTCATCGTCGCCAAAAATGCCTTTTTCGGGGGTGTCATGCATATAGACACCGTAGGGATTGTTGATGTTGATGCGAACGACTCCAAGTGAATTGAGATCACCGCCTGGATCCTGGCGGAACGTGTAATTGACCGCATCGAGCGAGTTCCAATTAATCTTATCGGATTGAAGCTCCTGACCGTCCTTGTCGAATATCCGGATCTTATGGTCGGCCAGATAGCTCGGATCCTTCTGCATGCGCGGGATCAAATCCTTGCGGATGATCGAGGCGGGTACGGTCCAATACGGATTGAAATTAATGTCGATCGCCTTCGTCATCATGACTGGCGATTGGCGGTCGATCTTGCCGACGCCCGCCGCGTGATGCGTCACGACAACACCGTTCTCCACCGTCTCGACCGCCATCGCCGGGATATTCGCCATCACGAAGCGTTCGCCAAGATTGCCGGAATAGGAGCGCAACCGGACGACGTTCACCTCGAGCTGATGCAGCCGGACATCGGCCGGAACATTGAGCGCGATAAAGGTTTCCTTTGAAACCACGCCGGTTTGGAGCAGCCCGTGGCGGGCCTGAAAATGTTTCACCGCGGCATCGACGTAGGAATCGAAGATCGGCGAAGCCCCGGCCGAGGGATCGAGATCGCCCGATGCGGCGAGCCGTTTTCGCAGGGCGACCACGGCCTGGCTGCTTACCCCAAGTTTCAGCGTCTGCCCCGCGGGAACCGTGACCCAGCCGCCGGTGGCGACGATCTGGCGGTAGGTTTCGATCGCCTGTCCGGTCGCCGCGAAAGTTTCCACCGAGAGAACCGGGGTGTTCGAGCGGCGCACCGAGAGGTGCGGATCCGCATCGTAATGTTGTGCCCACTCGGCCTGCTCGCCGAACGGTGGGTCGCCCGGCGCCGCGGCCGCGGCACGGGTTAACCCGACGGCGCTGGCCACGACCACCACCGCGCGCCCAATACGGTAAAAATGACGATACGGCAGCCGCAACAAATCTTTTTTCGTCCCGAATCCCAATGCTTAAACCTCCAATACCACGGACTTCCAATGCTTAGCCGAGGGCGCGGGTGCGATCCGGCGCTCCCGCCGACCGCATCTCGACCTGGAACGATTCGGCGCAGCCGGGCGTCGTGGCCAGGGGCGTCATTGGCTTGGAAGAGCTTGTTGAAGGCCTATCGAGCAGAAAATCGCAAGACAAAGGCGTATGACTTAACTCTTCTTTTGAGCTGGCGCCGCAAGGGAGACAAAGGCACAAACAGGACGGCGAATTTGTGGCATTGAGGCTCGAAACCTTGCCGCGGTCAAAATAACCCTGGGCAAGGACTCGCGCGGTCAAGCTTAAACTTCGGCTTTATATCGCGTCCCGCGCGTCACAGCCTGTACCTTATCTGGTCTGTCCAGAAACGTTCGAGCCGGACCAGTGATTGGTTAAGCCTCGTAAACTCGCTGGCGCTGATCCCGCCGATTTGCTCCACCGTGGCGACATGCTTGTCATGCACCCCGGCGACGATGGTGTGGATGTCCCTGCCCTTATCGGTCAGGCTGATTCGCACGGCGCGGCGGTCAATGCGCGAGCGGGAATGGTGCAAATAGCCCGTTTCGACCAATTTCTTGACATTGTAAGAGACGTTCGAACCAAGGTAGTAGCCGCGCGTGCGCAATTCGCCGGCGGTCAATTCCTTGTCGCTGATATTATATAACAGCAAGGCTTGCACCGGATTGACATCGCTGCGGCCGCGCCGATCGAATTCGTCCTTGAGCACATCGAGAAGGCGGCGATGCAGCCTCTCGACCAGCGTCAAGGCCTCGAGATAGGCGGGCCGGACCCCTGCGAACCGGTCGGCGCGAGGCTGCGCGGCCTCGTTTTTCAGGGCACTCGTCATAGGATTGTCCTCATCTTTAGCGTTGTGGCGGCATGCCCGCCGGCGCGTCCATGTAACCCAAATACGCGCCACAAATGAAAACCAGTTTAAGTAACACACTGAATCCAGGCTTTATATGATTGATTAAATCAAATATGAAGTAAAGACAATTTTTACGAATTGAGTTTGTTAACATTACGTTACACTATTAATTAATTTATTGCAAGTATTAACGCGAGCATTCACTCAATGAGCTTTGCGTGGAAAGATATTAATTCATTGGAAATAGTCGCGGCCAACGTTACAGCCTGCGACGGCGCCGCCGGGCCTTCACTTTTTCCGGCCGCGCGTGGTTTTGGCGGCGGCGAGCATCGGCGCGGTGAGCTTTTCGTACAAGCCGAAAAGATGCTCCACGCGCTCGCGGTCGCCCGCAAAGGACGGTATCAGGAAACGACGACACTGTCAGAATGTAAGGCGCACTCCCGCATAGACGGCGCGCCCCGTGCCGGGAAAGTAAATTGATGGATTGGGGTCTGGTGCGCTGGCGTTGACGAGGGGTTGAAGGTCGCTGATGTAGTGCTGGTTGGTAAGATTGCGTGCGTCGAGGTAGAATGAGATGGCGTAGGGTAAGGCGCCTTGCGGCAGGACCGCATGAGGCACGGCGAAGCCTGCCTGCACGCCCAGAAGGGCATACCCCGGTGTTCGCACCGTATTGGCATAGTCGGCATAGGCTCCGACTGGCACCCAATCCAACGACGGCGCTATGTAGAGCCCGTCCGGCCGCCGATAGGAAAGTACCGTGCGCAAGACGTTTGGCGGGGCGCCGGCGATCTGGTTATTCCCGAAGGACGGGTCACCGGCGAAGAAGAAGTTGTTCAAGGTCCAGACCTGCGACAGTGTCAAGACATCTCCCGAGCCTGGCCCCGAAATATCGCGCAGAAGATCGACACCGGCCGCAAATTCTATGCCTTGATGAATTGTGTGCGGCGCATTGAAGGTGAGGGGCGGAGCGCCAAGAAACGCGCCGGGGGCGGTATTAAATTGTAGAAGCTCATCGTGCAAATCTGCGCGGTAGGCCGTGAAATCCCATGTGAATCTGTCCCAGCGCCCGCGCGTGCCGATTTCCCCCGTCCAGGCTTTTTGCGCGGCGAGTGGTACGAATTTGTTGGTCGGACCGAAAACTTGAAATTGCACGAGATCGGTGAAATCCGGCACGTCGCGGCTGCCGGTGAAATCCGCGAAGACCTGGATATTGGGACGCGGAAACCAGATTACCCCGGCTTTGGGATTGATCCCGTTGTAGGTCTTTTCGTCGAACTTGAACGTTGGATTGGCGACCAAGCCTCCGAGGTCGGTATACGGCCGCTTGTCGCTGAAAATCTTTGCGCCTGCCATCAGCGCCACCTCGGGCGCGACGAAAAAGCGATTTTCGCCGAAGGCTTCGAGATTGAGGGCGTCCTGATGCGCATTCAAGACTTGCGTGGTTTCGTGACCATCGAAATTGACGAAGCGGTGGTCGGCTTGACGGCCACCAAAGACTCGCGCGCCGACAATGAGATCGTCACGAAAAGCGCCGAGGTTAAATTTACTCGTGAAGTGCGGCTCGATGCCCAAGGTGTAGCCATCTTGGTCGAGGACCAGAAAGATCGGGTGGTAAAGCGTATTGTGAATGAACCATGAATCGAGGTCGAGGCGACCCCAATCGGTCAGCACCGTCGTCTTGTTGGCGACGCGCTCGTCGAAGATGTTGCGCGACTGGTTGCCGCCAAAGCCCGGATTGCTCGCGGCGAAACTCGCCATCCTGGGATTGTTTAAAGCTTCGGAAAGTGTCAGTTGGCCGGGAATCTTCTGCTGCGCATCATAGGCGCCAAAGTAAAACCGCGTTTCGGCCCAGGGCGCGAAGCGATAGCCGAAATTGCCGTTGATCAGGTCGTAGTTCGTGGTCGAATGCTGCTGATAGCCGTCCGAATGAGTGAAGGTGCCATTAATTAGAAAGTCGAAATCGCCAAGAACTCGAGAGACCTGCGTTTGGTTGCGAATCGATCCGAAGCTGCCGCCGTCGATGAGGATGAGGTCGGGCGCGAGCGCCGTGTAGGCCGTGGGCGACACGAAATTGATCGCCCCGCCCAGCGTCGATGTTCCGAAGACGAGGGCATTGCCGCCCTTGAAAACCTCGATCGAGCGGAAATAGAGCGGATCGATTTCATAGAAGTCGCCGTCTCCGCTGGCGAGATTGACGGGAATGCCGTCCTGCAGCAGTTCGATGCCGCGAAGATGAAAAAAGCGGGTGAGACCCGATCCTCGAATCGACAGGCGGACCTCCTGGCCGTAGCGGCTCTCGACGAACACGCCTGGCACATCCTTCAAGGCGTCGGGCAGATCCGCCAAGTGGCGGGTTTGGATCTCCGGCGTATTGGCATCGACGAAACCGATCGATCCAACCGTCTGTTCGATTTGCTGGCGCTGCTCGGCGACCGGCGGCACGGTGAGAGAGCCGCCTTGTTCGCCGCCCTCCTGTGTGGCGGTGACTTCGACGGCGGGAAGTTCCTGGACCGGAGCCGCTTGCGCGTTTCCAGGCTGAGAGTCGAGGGAAAAAAGCGCAACGGCAAGTACGAGCGCGCTGGCGCCCTGTGAGTGGGATCGCGACATGGGAAGTGCTCCTGATACCGGCGTTGCGGCCGGTTAGCCGAAAGGAAACGAGGCTTTGGTCAGGAGAAAGACGGTGGCGCGCGCGCTCGCGTGTGCTTTACGGCGCGTGCCAGCGAGACGCGAGCGGGCCCAAAAGTCCACGCAACATCCCGCGCGGCGGGCGCGAGCGCAGCATATGCCGCCGCCATCGGCGCGGGATCGACGGCTTGCGGGAGTTGACAGAGGAGGCAGCATTGATCGGAGTGACGATGCTGGCCGGGCGGCGTCTGCTGCTCGCCGGCCGCGCCGCCCGCGATGACCGTACAGCCCGGCGTCCCGGCGACGGCATCGGCCCGCATGGCAAGGCCGCCCGCGCCCGGCGCGAAGATCTGCGCCAGGAGAGCCAGCAGGAAAACTGGAAACACCAGTTTACGCCGTTGCCGCAAAATTCCCTCCATCGATAACGCAAAAGTAACAGCCGGACCGGGCGCGGTCGAGCTGGCCAGATGAGGGATCGCCATTATCGCAAGTCGTGCGATAAATCCGCAACAGACCACTGTCGCGCGCCACTGCTTTGAAGCCCCGGCCTTGCTTTCCTAATTTCCGTATGCATTCACGACGAAGTGGCCGCCAGAGATGACCAGATCGGGATATTCCAGCAGCTTGAAGTTTTTAAATGGATCGCCGCGCACCGCGATGATATCCGCCGGAGCGCCCGGGCTTAAAGTTCCGAGCGGCGCCAACCCGAGATATGCACCGGCCGTGGCGGTCGCGGTTCGAAACAGTTCGAGCGCGGACATTCCGGTGAGCTGCCCCATCAAATGCAGCTCTTGCGCATCTATGCCCCAGGGGATCTCCATGTGGGCGATCTCCGCTCCGTAGAGGAAATTCGCGCCAAATCGGGCGAGGTTTCTGGCATTGGCGTCCGTGCCAGGACAATGCGACAAGGTGTCGAGCGTCGTGACCACTTTAACCCCTTGCCGCACCGCCTCGCGAAGCAGATCTTCCCCGATCTCCAAACACGGGACGTGCGCCCATTCGTCTACACCGGCCGCCAGGGCAAGCGTCACCCCTTGGGTTTCGGCGAGATGCGCCGTGACCCGTTTGCCAAGCCGGTGCGCCTCGGCAACGATCGCATTGACAATCTCGAGAGAGGCCATTGGCCACGGCGGCGGCGCCTTCGGTTCATGGTTCATCGCCCAGTTTGTCCAGGGGGCGCCAGGCTCCCCGCCGGGCTCAAGGGCGATTTTGATTACCACCGCCCCACCTTCGATCAATTTACGGACGAGGTGCCTTGCCTCTTCAGCCGACTGAACCGGCGCGGCTATCCAGCCCTTTCCAAAAACCGAAATGGGATAACCTCCAGGCAGCGTGATGATTGGCCCGGCGGTCAGCAGCCGGAGGTGACCGTCGCCGCCGGAAGGCGGCAGCAGCGGTCCGCCTACGTCGCGAACGGTGGTGATGCCGTGGCGGAGCACCGCATCGCGCGGAACTCTGCTTACAGCGACATGGGCATGGAGCTCGATGAAACCTGGAAGGATGGTCGAGTCGCCGAGGTCTATCTCGCGATCCGAGTGGCCGCGCAGCTCGGCCGGGGCGCCAACGGCTTCGATCTCGTGCCCAGCCACGAGGACTCCGGCATCGTTGCGAAGTTCGTTGCCATCAAACACTCGGGCGGCAAGTAGCAGAATGTGCTGGACGCCATCCGGCGCGATGGAACGCTCCTCCGCCCTCGGATTAACGACATTGCTGTCCACGGCAAAGGAAAGCATGGCGAAAGCTCCGAGCACCAATCGCCGTGCGAGTCGGCCACGAAAGGCAAGGACCGGGCAAACCTGAACGACACCGTTGATCGCGTAGCTGGACATTGATTCCTCTGCCTGCCGTGCTTGCGCCAGTCCGTGGCCCGCCGGGCCGGCAAGAGTCAACGGTTCCAACCAAGGGCTGAAAGGAAAGACGCTTGATGTGGTTATTCGGCGCCAGGCTCGTTGGCAGCGCATGGAAAACTTCAATAGCGAACAATGAGTGACCAGTGTAAGCGGGTATCATGGCCGAATTAATCAACGTCGACCTCGGCGGGCGCTCGCGGCGCCTGCGCGTCGATACGCTTGTCACATTGCGCTGGCTGGCTCTGTTCGGACAGGCTATCGCGCTTGTCGTTACCTATTTCGGGCTCGGTTTTTCGCTTCCGCTTGGTCCTTGTCTTCTTGTCATCGCGGCTTCGGCCGGGCTCAACATCGGCCTGCGGCTGCGCTTCGGCCGCATCGAACGGCTGGCAGATGTGCCGGCCGCATTGATACTGGCATACGACATCCTTCAGTTGACGGTTCTTCTCTATCTGACCGGAGGGATCGAAAATCCTTTTTCGATGCTTTACCTTGCGCCGATCATGATCTCCGCGGTGTCGCTGTCGGGCCGTATCACTTTGATCCTGACCCTGCTCATGATCGCCGCGGCATCGGCCCTGACCTTCCGGCACTACCCGCTGCCTTGGTTTCCGGGAGCGCAGCTGCAGCTCCCCATCATCTACGACGAAGGGATTTGCGGCGCAATTGCCCTTGGCGCAGCCTTCATCGCGATCTATGCGTCGCGGGTTGCCGTCGAGGCGCGCAAACTCGCCGACGCCTTGGCCGCGACCGAACTGGTGATCGCGCGCGAGCAGCATTTAACCCAACTCGACGGGTTGGCGGCGGCGGCGGCTCATGAACTCGGCACGCCCCTGGCCACGATCACGCTCATCGTCAAGGATCTCCAAAAGCAACTTCCCGCCAGCGATCCCCTCGAGGACGATCTCGCCCTGCTCGCGCAGGAGACCGCCCGCTGCCGCGCCATCCTCGGCAAGCTCGCCTCGCTTGGCAATGATTCCGGCAATATTCTCGATGAAATGAGTTTGAGTTTGCTCATCGAGGAGGTTGCCGGTCCGCGCCGCGATTTTGGAGTGCCCATTGCGATTTTCGAGGATGGGCAAGGGCCAGAACCGGCCTGCCTGCGGAACCCGGGGATATTGTACGGGCTTGGCAGTCTGATCGAAAACGCGATAGACTTCGCCGCCGCGGAAGTCCGGATCAGGACGAAATGGAGCGTGGCGTGGGTTACGATAGTCATCGAAGATGACGGCCCCGGTTTTTCTCCCGATGTCGTTGGCCGGGTGGGTGAGCCCTACGTAACAACCAAGAGCGACCGGCGCGCGAAAACGGAAGAAGGTGCAGGGTTGGGCCTTGGCTTATTCATTGCCAAGACCCTGCTGGAACGCTCCGGCGCGACAGTTAAGACCGAGAATCGTGTGCCCCCGGCGACCGGTGCATTGGTTACGATTTTGTGGGAAAGGGCGGCATTCGAGCGCGGCGCCAAGCTATTACCTGCCAGTGGTACCGCAGCCAAACCCGGGGCCGAACGCCGGTTGCGCTGTTAAGACAAAGCTGGGCACTTTCACCGCCAAGGAACGCGCGAAAGATTTGTCGATTCGCACTTGCTTTGTCGTGTTTTGTCCTGGAAATGGTTCAAGCGAGGCGATTGACAATGAAATACGCCCCATCCGAGCCCGTAATTGCGGGAAACCCGAGCGAGGATCAAGGTGTGCAGGGCGGTTTCGGCCCAGATCGCTCACTCTTGATCGTCGACGACGATAATACCTTCCTGACCCGCCTTTGCCGCAGCATGGAGACTCGCGGCTTCACCGTAACCGCCGCGCACTCGGTCGCCGAAGGTCTCGCGGCAATCCGCGACGGCGCTCCCGCCTTCGCGGTCATCGACATGCGCCTTGCCGACGGCAACGGGCTCGATGTGATCCGCGAATTGAAGGCGAAGCGCCCGGACGCGCGGGGCATCATCCTGACCGGCTATGGCAATATCGTTACCGCCGTTACCGCCGTAAAGCTCGGGGCTTTCGATTATCTGGCCAAGCCCGTCGATGCCGACGAAATTTTCAAGGCACTCATGGCCACCCGCCACGACAAGGCCGAACTCCCGGAAAATCCCATGTCGGCCGACCGGGTGCGGTGGGAGCATATCCAAAGGATTTACGAGCTTTGCGGCCGCAATGTCTCGGAAACGGCGCGCCGTCTCAACATGCACCGGCGCACGCTGCAGCGCATTTTGGCGAAAAAGGCGCCACGTTAAAACAGGCCATTACTTATCGGGGGCCGGACTTTTTCGAAAAGGACTTGTTCCAGCTTATTGATACTGAGCGATTCCTGTTGGATCGCAGGATTCCCTGCGAGCGGGAATCGCGGAAGTCTATTCCTTGCGGGCGCATCTGCCTCGCGGCCATTGCTTCGTGCCGCAAAATAAGTTTAATGCGCGCTTCCCGGTGTTATGCCAAGGGCCATGCGAAATGACCGTGGGGTCGGCCTCGAATTTTTCTCTTTGGCTTGCATGGCGGGTCTTCGAATGGGGCTCCACGGGCCCGCGGCCGAAGCTTGCGATGCGGCCTCGTTCGAGGCCTGCCGGGGCCGGTAGCTCAACGGTTAGAGCCGGCCGCTCATAACGGTCTGGTTGCAGGTTCGAATCCTGCCCGGCCCACCCGTCTTCGCGCCCTTTAACACACTACGGCTTTGCAGTCTGAACGATAGTGGCGCGCGTTTTGCCCCGGCTGGGATTTTCGGGATTCCATTTGCGGCAAGTAACAGACAGCGCTGCGCGACAAATAGAGCATATTTTAGGAACTATTGCGCGGATTGCAGAGCGCGGTCTGGAATGACAAGGTGTCGTTGCCCGAACCAAGCCGAGTTGCGACTTCTGGCTTCGGGTCAAGCCGCGTCCAACAAGAAACGCCGGCTTCATGCCACGTCGTCCGCACAACGGCGATACGACGATCAGGCCGAGGATCGAACACAGCATGTCATCTTGCCCCTGCTTGCCGCGCGGGTTCGGAACCTGCTGCAAAATTGTCCTCAATTGCATCGGATAAGGCCTCCCCGAATCAGGAAGCCTCATTCGAATCAGAATATTCTTGCTTCTTCAACCCGTTCGAGCCATTCCGCAAATCGCCCTGGGGGATCTAAATGCGCCATTGACCTGGCGCAGGTCCCGGCCGCCGCGCATGATTCGTGGGGACTTTGGTTGTTTGTTCACTGCGGCTCGGCCCGCTCTTGAAAAAAAGCGCTATCGAGGCCCGAAAGGAGATAACTTCCGTGGACTATCGCAAAAAGCTGATCGTTAAACCTGGAGAAAAGCTCCGCCTGAAGGACATCGATCCCGCCTTCAAAGGCGGCCACGAGACACATGAGTCGGCCGCACAGGAACTGGAAAGATACCGGCAAAAGCTCGGCCAAATGCAAGCCGTGTTATATGCGGAGAAAGAGCACTCCGTTCTGATTGTCCTCCAGGCCCTGGACGCCGGCGGCAAGGACGGCACGATCAAGCACGTTTTCGGCGCGCTTAATCCGCAAGGCGCATCGGTGGCGGGCTTCAAACAGCCAACGCCGATCGAACGCGATCACGATTTTCTCTGGCGTGTCCACCCGCATGCGCCGGCAAAAGGCTGGGTGACAATCTTCAACCGCTCCCACTACGAGGACGTATTGATTGCCAGGGTCCACAAACTGGTGGACAAGCCCAAATGGACCGCGCGCTTCGACCGGATCCGCAGCTTCGAGTCGGGGCTCAAGGAAAACGGAACCACGATTCTGAAATTTTTTCTGCATATCAGCAAGGAGGAGCAGCTCGCGCGATTCGCGCAGCGGCTTGATGATCCCGCGCGCAATTGGAAAATTAGCGAATCGGATTATGCCGAGCGCGCGCTTTGGGACGATTATGTGGAGGCATTCGAGGATGCGCTTTCCGCAACCAGCACGCGCGAGGCGCCCTGGTATGTGATCCCCGCTGATCACAAATGGTTTCGCAATTTTGCGGTATCGCGAATTGTCGCGGATACGATGGATGAGCTTGGCATGGCGTATCCCAAGCCAACGGTTGATCTCACCGATATAAGACGAAAGTATCACGCGGCGGCGCGTGAGGAGCAAAAAGAAGGGGGGCGGAAGGCGGAGGCACGCGGAAAATCCAACGAAACGCGTGGCTAGCGGAGCATGCGATGTGCGACGTTGCCCGTCTGCCCGTGCGCGGCGTGCTTGCCGCCAGCCACTCTATCACCGACCTGACGCTTGGCCTCGGCGAGGTGGTGCACGACTATTCGAAGAAGACTTAGGCGCTTCCCGGTAGTGTCTCCGTTTGAATTTCGGCGATGCGCGGGGAACGCACGTTTGAGCGCACCTGAAGTTGAATAGCCTTTTTTCCGAGCTGGTGTTACGTCCGTCGTTGATCTTTCACCGCGCTGATGTTGGCGGCAGCATATAAAGCCATGATGGACAAATGAGACAAAGATCCAATTCAGAGTGGCTGACAGCGCTACGGGAGGGGGGCAGAGCCCAGGAGGCGGCCCTGGCGGAGCTTAGGCTGAGGCTGCTCGGGGCAATCAGGGCTTACCTCAGCAAACACTACGCAATCCAAGGATCCTTAGGCACCGAGGAACCGCAACATTTGGCCGAGGATTGTACGCAAGAAGCGATCCTTATCATTCGAGCGAAACTTGATGGTTTCCGTGGCGAAAGTCAGTTCATGACCTGGGCCTTTTCGATCGCTATCAGAGTAGCGCTTGGGGAGCTGCGCCGTCGCCGGTGGCGCCAGGCGACCGTCGAGAAGGCTCACCTAGGCCAAGCTTTGCCGGCCTGGCCTGTCGAAGAACCAGGGCCAGAGCGCAGTCTTCAGCAGAAACAAGCGTGGACTCTGCTGACGCGGCTCATCGACACCGCGCTCACGCCTCTGCAGCGGACTGCGCTCGTTGCCCATGCTTTTCAAGAAATGCCCTTGGACCTTGTTGCAGAGTGGTTGGGCACCAACCGGAATAGTCTTTACAAACTCATCCACGATGCGCGTAAGCGGCTCAAACAAGCCCTGCTCGCCCAAGGCCTCACGCACAAGGACCTCATCGCCGTGTTTGACAAACCGGTATCCGAGTCCCATCTTTCCTCGGAGGGTAAGGGTTCCTCCGTTGAAAGTATCTTATAATTGATTGCGCTGGCAACCGAGATGAAACAAAAAGACTTCACCCGCCTGATAGACACCATCTTCGCCGTGAAAAGCGGAGAGGAGATGCCGTGCTCCGAATATTTCGAAGAGCTTCCACGTTACGTGGACCTCGAGGTTGCGGGACAAAGCGCCGCGACTCTGTTGCCTGACGTCAAACATCATATGCATCAATGCCCTGAGTGCGAAGAGGTTTACCTGGCCCTCCTCAAACTCGTGCGCAAAGAAAATTCCTCTGCCCCTTCGGGGTAAGATCTCGATTCCTCATCGCATCTAAGACGCATCGGGACGAACAGGCGAGCGCGCGAGCGCGACTTCAGCCCGAAACGGTGAAAACAAGGTTGCATCGCGCGCGGAAACTTGCGCGCGAGGAATTGGACAAGCAAATCGGCCCCGTCCTGATGGACGCGTTTCCGTTCGCCGGCAGGCGGTGCGAGCGCCTGACCAGAGCCGTTCTGCAACGGCTGGTTCTTCCCGGATAGATCATCTACGCAGCGTCAGCACGTCAGTTACCCCTGATGCCGCTCCGGCGTCAAGTTAGAGGAGAGTAGCTCAATGAGTTCAAATGTGCATGCGCTGGAAGGAAGGAGACCCTTACGCACCGAGGTTGACCGGCCCGGCCGTGCAGATGTCGAAGCTGCGTTTCGAACCATTATTCGATGGACCGGCGATGATCCGGAACGGGAAGGCTTGATCGAGACTCCCGCTCGCATGGCACGCTCGTTTGAAGAGTTTTTTATCGGCTACGCCCAGGACCCAGTTAAATTCCTGCAAAAAACTTTTGAGGAAATCGAAGGTTATGATGAAATGATTGTGTTGCGCGGCATCCGCTTCGAGAGCCACTGCGAACATCATATGGCGCCCATCATCGGGCAGGCTTGGGTGGCTTACGTTCCAAGTGGCCACGTGGTTGGCATCAGCAAGCTCGCCCGGGTGGTTGAGGTCTACGCCAAGCGCCTGCAGATCCAAGAAAAGATGACCGCTCAAATCGCCAACTCGATCAACGAAGTCCTAAGACCTCAGGGTGTTGCGGTCATCATCAAAGCTTCGCATCACTGCATGACGACGCGCGGCGTGCACAAACCTGATTCAGATCTGGTCACCAGCTGCATGCTGGGCTGCTTCCGCGACAATCCGCTGACTCGTCAGGAATTCCTCAGCATGGCGGTCTGAGGGCGGAGCACGGTTTGCTTTCTGGTCTATGACCGCGCTGAAAATGTGGCGCTGCGGCATCACGGAGGGAGAAAACATGGCGGAAGAACAATCCCCGTCGGGTGGCCCCGAACGCATCTCCTGTTGAATCTACGCACAGCCGGCACTGCGGCCTTGCGCCACAAGCGGAAGTTTGAGCACGCCTGAAATGTACAGCCTTTAGCACCAGCCGTTGGCACATTCCGCTCTTGAATGCTTACCGCGCTGCTGTTGCCGCCAGCATAGAGCCATTATGGACAAATGAGACAAAGATCTAATCGGAACAGTCTCTATAAGCTCATTCACGACGCCCGTAAGCGGCTCAAGCAAGCTCTTATCGCTCAAGGCGTCTCCCACACGGGCCTCATTGCCGTGTTTGACGCGCCGGGATCCAGGCCCCATCTTTGTTCAGAGGGTAAGAATCTCTCCGTTGAAAGCATTTTATAATTGATTGCGCTGGCAGCCGAGATGAAACAAAAAGACTTTATCCGTTTGATTGACACCATCTTTGCCACGAAGAGCGGAGATGAGATGCTGTGCTCCGAGTATTTCGATGAGCTTCCACGTTACGTGGACCTCGAGGTTGCGGGACAAGACGCCGCAGCTTTGTTGCCCGAGGTCAAGCATCATATGCATCAGTGCCATGAGTGCGAAGAGGTTTACCTGGCGCTTCGCAAACTTGTGGGCAAAGAAAATTCCTCAGACGCTTCGAGGTAAGACCTCGACTCCTTATCGCATCTAAGCTGCATCGGGACGAACTGGCGAGCGCGCGATCACAGTGATCGCGGGCGGGCCGTACGGCTCTCAGCCCGAGGGAGAACGATGCGATGATAAAAACCCACACGGGGCTGTTGCTCGCCGTCGCGTTATCATTCCTTGCCTTCGCGTTATCATTCCTGCCGGCCGGCAGTTTGCCCACGGCGAGCCCGGCCTCCGCCGTCGAGCATCATTTTATAACCCTCAAAGCGAGCGCCTTGCCGTCCGGCCAGTTGGCCTATGAAATGGTCAGCCACAAGATCAAGTCGTCCGACGGGCAAGAGCGCGATGTCACCGGCCGCTACGCCACCGGCCCCACTATCCCGGGTCCGACCCTGGTCATGAAGGAGGGCGACACCGCCGAGGTGACGCTAGAGCATGGAGTAGCCGACTCGCCCCAGCCGATCAGCATCCATGTCCACGGGGTCCATTACAAGATCGACAGCGACGGGACGATGAAGGTTCTGAATGGGGTGGCCGACGAGGCCGCTTTTCCAGGCAAGCCATACACCTACAAGTGGACGGCCGCGCCCGGCACTGCTGGGACCTGGCCGTATCACGATCACACAATGGGCAATCCCATGGTCGGGGCCGAGGACAGGGGTCTGTTCGGGACGCTCATCGTCAACCCGGCGAACGGCAAGGTCCCCGCCCTCATCGACGGCAAGATAGTCGATGTCGACGTCGCGGACATTAAGCGCGAGTTCATCCTCTGGATGCACGAGACCACCTTTTGGGGCCAGGAGCTTAACCACATTGTTAAGGGGGACAAGGAGATCCCGCTCTGGACCAATCCCACGGTAGGGGCGAGGCTCGGCGAGAAGGTCCGGTTTCACGTCATTGGGATCGGCACCGCCATCCATTCCTTTCATCTGCACGGTCACCGCTGGATCGAGCCCGGCACGACCAGCGTGATCGACACGTTCCACGTCACCCCCATCAGCCGCCAGGCCTTCGTGTTGCGGGCAGGGGAAGGCGTGGGTCCGGGCGATTGGCACTACCACTGTCACGTCATCCAGCACATGCAGTCGGGGATGATGGGAACCTTCCGGGTCGTTGAATGAGTCGAATGAATCGGGCACGAAAACCACACGAAACAAAGGAAACTGGAGATGAATCACAAGTCCCTTCCCACGATCGCCTTGGCGATCATTGCGCTCGTGCTCGCTTCGCTCGCGGCATACGCGCAAGCCCCCAAATCGGACCAATCCCAGGAGGTCATCATCAGCCGTCCTGGCGTTCTGCCCGCGGCCGTCCTCGAGATGACCGATGAGCCGGGCCATTGGTTCAAGGACCCGAAGTCCGGCGGCTCCCTCGTCGTTATCAAGCCCGGAGAGGCGGTGCTCATTAAGATGGGCGCCCAGACCAACACCGATCACACGATCACGAGCCTCATGTGGCAGCCGGGGGCGGCGGGTTTTCCGATCGATCAGGAGAAGCCCTCGAACTCAAGTGTGACCCATACCTTCGAGAAACCTGGGCTCTACGTCTTCACCTGCAAGGTTCATCCCTATATGTTCGGGGCGGTGATCGTCGACGACCCGAAGACCGAGGGCCTCGACATCGGCGCAGAACTGCAGCTGGTCACCGGGGCCAAGATCCCGACCACGAGCGACATCGCGAAGAAGCTGCTCCGCACCTTCTTCGTCACGACCACGCCCGCACTCTGGCGCGACTACCGCAAGCCCACGTGGGAGGTGAAGCTGCCGGACCTGCCGATTAACCTCGGCGGCACCGTGATCAAGCTGAGCGCCCTCAACTTTTCGATGCCGAACACGCTTTTGCAACCCCAGACCCCGGGCGTCGGCGAGGTCTGGGTCGATACTCAGTTCGAAGTGGTGAACGGCAAGACCAAGTTCGGTACGGCCACGGAGGTCGACGCTTCCAACTGGACCATCAAGCAGAAAGTGAAGGGCATCGAAACCAACATGAACCACCCCCACAATATGTGGAGCGAACCAACCTATAAGTACATCTACCAGACCGAGTGGTTCGACAAGAAGCTCACGACCTTCGACCGCGCGAGCGGCAAGGTCTACAACTCACAGGTCGTCGGCGCGAACCCCTCCCATGTCATTTCCAATCCGCAGAACGGCATGCTCTACGTCGCCCTGAACGGTGAGGACCGGGTGCTCAAGCTTGCGCCAGGCGAGTACCCCACGGCACTTCATAGCATCAACGTCGGGCCCCACTCCGGACCGCACGGTCATCACATCACCGCTGATGGGAAATACATGATTACCCCGAACGCGCTGGCCTCGAGCGCCTCCGTCGTGGACCTGGCGACCGAACAGATGACCGAGATCCCGACCGGCGGCGTCATCCCCATCGCGGCCTGGAGCGGCCCAAACCACAAAGCCTATGTCGCCAACCTGCTTGGCACGCCGCCGGCAATGCTGTCCTCGATGACGGTCATCGACATCGACGCCAAGAAGAAAATCAAGGACATCAATCTCGCCGAGGACTACGACCCCATCAGCGGCGAGCATAAGGGCGAGGCCTACGGGCTAGGGCCAATCCAGACCCCGGTGAGCCCCGACGGCAAGTATGTGGTCACCGCCAACTTCCTGAGCTCGACCATCACCATCCTCGACACCAAGACCGACAAGGTCGTGAAGAGCCTGCCGTGTGAGCCCGGCTGCCACGGAGTCAACTTCGGGCTTAAGAAAGGCGGCGGCTACTACGCCTATGTGGCGAGCAAGTTCGCGAATGTCTTCGATGTGGTCGACATGGACAAGCTCGACCTCGTGGGCCGCATTCTCCTAGACGATCCAAAGGATGGCCAGATCACGGCCAACAACGGCATGGGCGGGCAAGGCGTCCTGCCCCTCCCGCTCGCCGACCCAGGCACGCTCGCCCCCACCCTCAAGCTCGTGGGGACGGGCAAGCTGAGCCCCGAGGTCGAGGCCTGGACCAAGCTCGTAACCAAGGAGCAACGCGGCGACTGAATTTTAACGCCCACCAATCTCAGAGCCCCGCAAGGGGCTCTTTTTTTGGCCGACGGGCAAAGCGCAGAACTTAACCCTGCCAGCACTTCCGCCTGTTCCGCGGAAAACCCGCGGCGCTCATCAAAACGAACGTTTAGCGCATTCATATCCGCCTCCGGTCATGAAAGAAAGCTCAAACTGAGGCGTTATCTAATTCTCCATTAGATGGAACCAGAAAAATACCTAAAAATCAATGAGTTGATGGAGGCCGTTCGCTCCCGGCATCATTGTGCCGCATTTTTTAAACTGGAGATTATACAACTACATTCTGTATATTACATTAAATACTCGCCAAACGCTGTTAAATGGATTATATACGGATCGGACCTGCTAAACTGCGAGCCTTAAGGCATGCCGGAAGTCGTTACTGCAAATCGCCTCGCCGATGGAATCGTGGTCTATGCCGGCCGCGACGGCGCCTGGGCCACGCGGTTAAGCCAGGCGAAAATTTTTGCCGACAAGGCGGCAGCGGAGGCCGGACTCCTCCTCGCCCAGAATGACGCCAAGCGCAATCTCGTCGTCGAACCTGTTGCGGTCGAAGTCATCGGAGATGCGAGCGAGCTGCGGGCGGTGACATTGCGCGAGACAATTCGCGCGCTCGGTCCGACGATCGATTTCTTGCCGCGCTCGCGTGCCTTCGCACGGGACGCGGGCGCGCCGCAAGAAAATGCCGGCAAGCTAGCAACGAATGCGGGTTTGCGAACGCGCCGATTGGACGACGCGCGGGAGCGTGAGCTTGTAAGCGTGGCGGACTTTCCAGACGAGATCGCGCGATGAAGCAACCCACGGACAGCATGAGCGTTTCGATTTGAAATGCTCAGGGTATCGGGGGCGGTTCGCCCGGGCGGAGCACGGCTGACATGTATCGTTACGATGAATTCGACAAAGACTTTGTCGCCGCGCGCGTGGCGCAATTTCGCGACCAGGTGGCGCGCCGCCTCTCCGGGGCATTGGACGAGGAGCAGTTCCGGCCGCTTCGCCTGATGAATGGCGTCTATCTGCAATTGCATGCCTATATGCTGCGCATCGCCATCCCCTATGGCACCTTGTCGTCGCGGCAATTGCGCAAGCTCGCGTTCATCGCGCGGCGCTACGATAAGGGCTACGGCCATTTCACGACGCGGCAGAACATTCAGTTCAACTGGCCGGCGCTTAAGGATTGCCCCGATATTCTCAACGAGCTCGCCAAAGTCGAGATGCACGCGATCCAAACCTCGGGCAATTGCATCCGCAATGTCACGGCGGATCAATTCGCCGGCGCTTGCGCCGACGAAATCGAGGATCCCCGCCCCTATGCCGAAATTCTGCGGCAATGGTCTTCGCTGCATCCCGAATACTCGTTCCTGCCGCGAAAATTCAAGATCGCGGTCAATGGCGCCGCCAAGGATCGCGCCGCGATTAGGGTGCACGACATCGGCTATCAGATTGTCAAGAATACAGCGGGCGAGGTGGGCTTTGCCGTCTACGTCGGCGGCGGCTTGGGCCGCACCCCTTTCGTCGGGCACAAGATCCGCGACTTCTTGCCGAAGGCCGATCTCCTCACCTACACCAACGCAATTCTCCGCATCTATAATCTTGAAGGGAGGCGCGACAATAAATTCAAGGCGCGCATAAAAATCCTCGTCCACGAGAAAGGCGCGGACGTTATTGCCGCCGAAGTCGAGGCCGAGTTCGCCAATCATCGCGACGACGCGCTAGCTCTGCCGCAAGAAGAAATCGATCGCATCCGTGCCTATTTCGCCCCTCCGGAGTTGCCAGCACGTGCAACAGCTTCCATTGCGTTCGAAAAACGAAAAGCGAACGATTTCGCATTCGCCCGTTTCGCCGCGCAAAACGTAGTGGCTCATAAGACGCCCGGATATGGGATCGTCACGGTCTCCCTAAAACCCATCGGCGGCATTCCGGGCGACGCCAGCGCCGAATCCATGGAAACGATCGCCGATCTCGCCGAAGCATTTTCGCAAGACGAGGTCCGCGTCGCGCATGAACAGAACCTCGTCCTGCCGCATGTCGCGCTCGATGATTTGCCCGAGGTGTTCGACCGGCTTGCCAGGCAAGGCCTCGCCACCGCGAATACCGGCCTCGTGAGCGACATTATTTCCTGCCCCGGGCTAGATTATTGCGGCCTGGCGACCGCCCGCGCGATCCCCGTCGCGCAGCGGATTTCCGAACGGTTTGGCAATGGTGCTCGGGCACGGGAAATTGGCGAGATCAAGATCAATATTTCGGGCTGCATCAATGCCTGCGGGCATCACCATGTCGGCCATATCGGTATTCTCGGCCTAGAGAAGTCCGGCTCCGAGGCCTATCAGATCACGCTTGGCGGTTCCGCCGACGAGACTTGCAACGTTGGCGCGATCACCGGGCGGAGCTTCTCATCAGACGAGATTGTCGACGCGATCGAGACGGTCGTCGATACATATTTGAAGTTCCGTGCCGGCGCGGCGGAGGATTTTCTCGCGGCCTACCGGCGGATCGGAATGGAGCCGTTCAAGGAGGCTCTTTATGGCCGCGCATGAGGCTGCCATCTTCGCCGATGCGGATAGCGCTGCGCGGTTCGGCGCCAAATTCGCCGCCATGGACACGCGCGAATTGATGCGCGTCGTGATTGAGGATCTGTTCCCTCGCCGGATCGCGCTTGTCTCGAGTTTCGGCGCGGATTCCGCCGTACTGCTCCATATGGTGGGACAAATCGACAAGGCCACGCCGGTGTTGTTCATCGACACGCGGGTTTTGTTCGCGGAGACCCTCGCCTACCGTGACGAGCTCGTGACCCATCTTGGCCTTTCAAATGTTATCGCCCTCGAGCCAAAGCCCTTGCTGCTTGCGGTGGAAGATCCGGAGAACTTCCTTTGGGCAAGCAATCCCGGCCGCTGTTGCGAAATCCGCAAGGTCTTGCCGCTGGCGGAAGCGCTCGAAGGTTTTGACGCCTGGATCAGCGGCCGCAAAAGGTTTCAGGCGCACACCCGCAACGGCCTCGCCTTGTTCGAATCGGAAGGCGGCCGCATAAAGGTCAATCCGCTCGCGCAATGGCCGGCTGTGAAGATTCGAGACTATCTCGAGGTCTTCGACTTGCCGCGCCACCCGCTCGTCGCTAAAAATTATTTTTCGATTGGGTGCATTCCTTGCACCTCGCCCGTAAACCCTGGCGAAGACCAGCGCGCGGGGCGCTGGCGTGGGAGCGGCAAAGTCGAATGCGGGCTTCATGCGCTGCCGCTCTATGCCGGCTTGGACATTTGAGAATGCCGGTATTCAAAGGCGATGATTTCGTCCTGGATGACTGGCGCAATTTGGCGCAAGAAGAAATTCCGCCGCCTGGCGGTAAGGTCATTCTGACGCTGCCGCAATGGCAGGCGCGAAGCGGGGACGTGCGCAGCGATATTCTGCTTGGCCTGCTCATTGAACCGGGGCAGGACATAAGAACAATCGCGCCGGACCTTGCCCGCTTCGCGCTCGTCGCGGTCGCCTTTCCAAAGTTCACCGACGGGCGCGGCTACTCGCTCGCGCACCAGCTTCGCGGCCATTTTGGTTTTGCGGGTGAATTACGGGCGACCGGCGAGGTTCTGTTCGACCAGCTGCAATTCCTTGCGCGCTGCGGCTTCGACAGTTTCGACATAAAGGATGCCGTCACAATAAGGCTGCTCGAGGCAGGCCGGAGGCCTAGCCTCGGGATTTTCTATCAGCCGAGTCTCGGGTCCGAAATCCCGGAGCGGACAAGACCTTGGGCGCGCCGCGCTGTATCCTGAAGCCCAGCGCGCGCTCTGGGCCATTCGCTAGCCTTTTGGGGAGCCCGGCGCGAAGGGCAACACCCGCAAATGTTCGGGCTCGTCCGGGAAAGGCATGATTTTCCTTCCCACGTCGCCGTCTTTTGCCGGAGTTTGGAGATGTGGGGGCGGCGCCGGGGAACGGAAAATCGTTAAGGCTCAATGCGAGCAAGTGTTGCGCTTCGCGTCGGAAACTGGCCGAAAATGTCGCTCAGTTGGGCGAAGAACTCGCGGTCCTCGGACTTTTCCACGAGGTCTTTGGTAACGGGGGACTTTGATCCGGGCGATGTGCGTTCGTCGAAGGCACGGGGGGCGACGATTCCTGAGCTATTCCTGGGCTATGACCTCAACTTCGATCACTGGCCGAAGAATATGCTGAAGACCGGTTAAGATCGGCTGGTCCGAACCGTTCATGGCCTGCCGGAGAGCCTGCCTTTCTTGTTCCCCGCCGATCTTCTCGAATTCACGAACCGCGCGAGCCGTGAACGCGCCGATTGACAACCCATTTGCGCCGGCGGTGGCCCCGACCTTGCCCGCGAAACCGGACCCCATCGATACGACGGCGGCCTGGGCGACCTTTTCGTGCGAACACGTATGAATGATTTCAGCGATCAAACACATAACACCCTCGCTTAGCAGGCCGAACGGCGTTGGAAACGGTCGAAAAGCGGCAACGTTAAACTACTAAGCAATACTCATGCCGCCACCCGCGTGAGCGCCGGGACGTTCCTTGGTGGAAATGCCATCTAAAGCGCGACGTCACGACACCCGCTAACCTAGATCATATTTCTAACGCTGTGATGACGTCAACAAAAATATCTCATGTTGCTTTGCAAAATTTCGCATAATTTAAGTTTTGCAGATGCTCAATCTCTCCAAAAATTTGCTATGAAAGGCATTTTAAACAACACAATACATCTCGCTCCGGCATGACAATAATGTTGAAGCAGACAGCAAAACCAGATATAAAGTACTTCGTGCTGTGAAAATCCAAGGAAACAATTTCGACTCTAAAAAGAGCCTGTCCATTTCCGTTTGGTTTCCGAAGCTTGAGTAAAGCCAAGCGACGGCTGCCTACTTAACTCCACGGGCGTGCCGGAGGCACCACTCGGTGCCGGAATCCGGCCAAAATATTGCCCGCGCGACGTTGCCGACCGGTTGCCGGCGGACTCATTTCCAACGCATAACGGTGAACCCGGGAAAAAGTTCCATGCCGGTTTTGAATATCATGAAACGTCATGCAAAAATTGTCAAGGAAACCTACCCTCCCACATCTCACCAGTCTGACCCAGGGAAAATCCGAGATCAGGAGGATGGCTCGGTATTGGTTCGCCGTGAACGGGTTCGATGGCTCGGGTTGGCGAGGGCGAGACCGACCTCAGGATTTTGTCCAGGATTTTGCGCACGCGGCCTGGGAGGGAGAAGACATTGCGGGGTGCATTGTCACTGTGGTTCGCGGCGGTGTCCGCGCCGGAGGACGTCCTTGTTCCAGGACATGAATGCCCGAGTGATTGCGGTTGACGCTCGCCAAGGCCTGCGGTGATACGGCGGCGGCCAGGCCGGTGATCAAATGGACAGTTTCTTCTTGAGACGCTTGCTATATCCCGTTCGCTTCTTGCAAACGCCAACGCCGGATGCGGCAGATTTGGCGGACCGTCGGCCACGCGTGAGCGGCCCTTGCCAGCACCTCGATCGCGCGGCGCTCAACGCGACCATCCATCTTCGCGACGCGGCCATCGCGCCCTGCAGGTGAACTGTCCCTGTCGGCCAACGCGCGCCACCTTCTTCACACGATGGATCTTCCTCGAGTCGCGCCTTTCTTCATCGCCGATGTTGGCGTATATCGGGACCGTTGGCGATTGTGGCGGAGACACCGATACGGTCGGCATGAGGCATTAACGCGGAAGGCCGCTGATTTCCCCTATCGGTTGCGACAAAGTGGCAGCGTGCCTTGAGATCGCTTTAGATCATTTGACGTGCGTCCCTATCCGGCAAACTGCGCGGACCCCGGGGGCCAATAAGAGCGGCGAGGTCAGCCCCATGCTTTTCGAAGGTCAAACGATCAAGGTCGATACACAAGAGGGGGGAGTAGCCGAGCTGCGTTTCGAGCGCGGCGTTGAGGCCGTCAACAAGCTCGACGCTCTAACATTCGGCGAACTCCGCCGCGGGTTCGACGCGATCAAGGCCACGCCCGCGATAAAAGGCGTCTTGATCACCAGCGCCAAGGATACTTTCATCGTGGGCGCCGATATTTTTGAATTCACCAGCGTCTTCAAGCGGCCGGAAAAAGACATTGCGGCTTTTGTCGGCGCGAACGGCGAGATCATCACCGCGCTTTCCGATCTCCCGGTGCCAACGGTCGCGGCGATCAACGGTCTTGCGCTCGGCGGCGGGCTCGAGGTCGCTCTTGGCGCCGACTACCGGGTGATGTCAAGCGCCGCGAAAATCGGCTTTCCGGAGATTTCTCTGGGTCTGTTCCCCGGCTATGGAGGCTCCGTCCGTCTGCCGCGCCTAATTGGTCTCGCCGCGAGCGCCGAATGGATCATTTCAGGCGCGCAGCAGAGCGCCGAGCAAGCGCTGTGCGCGGGCGCTGTCGATGCCGTCGCCGCGCCGGAGGAATTGCGCGCGGCCGCCCTCGCAGTGCTAAATAGGGCGATCGCGGGCGAGGCCGATTGGCAAGGCCGACGCCGGCGCATGAAGCAAAGCCTCGGGCTTGCCAAGGAAGAGGCCGGGTCCCTCCTTGCCAATGCCAAGGCGCAGGCCGCCAAGGCCTCGCCGCATATGCCCGCGGCGCATTTCGCGGTGGAGTTACTGGAAAGTGCCTTGGGACTTGGCCGCGACGCGGCCTTGGCGCTCGAAGCGGAAACTTTCGCCAAGGTGGCGAAGACGCAGGCGGCCTCCTCGCTTGTTACGATTTTCGTCAACGAGCAAGCCGTGAAGAAGACCATCCGCCGTTATGCCAAGGACGCGCCCCCGGTGCGCACGGCGGCCGTCGCGGGAGCCGGAATCATGGGCGGCGGCATCGCCTATCAAAGTGCCTTGCGTGGCGTGCCAATCGTCATGAAGGACATTTCCGCCACGGCGCTCGACCTTGGCATGTCGGAAGCGCGCAAATTGCTCGCCAAGGCGGTGGAGACCGGAAGGCTTACGCAAGACAAGGCCGATGCGATCTTAGGTTCGATCACGCCAAGCCTCACCTATGAAGGTTTCGACGCCGCCGATGTGGTGATCGAAGCCGTCGTCGAAAACCTCGCGACGAAGCAAGCGGTGTTGCGGGAGATCGAGGGTTTTGTCAGGCCCAACGCGATCCTTGCCTCGAATACGTCGTCCTTGCGAATCGGCGCTTTGGCGGAGGTTCTGCGCCGCCCGGAAAATTTTTTAGGCCTGCATTTTTTCAATCCCGTTCCAAAAATGCCGCTGGTCGAAGTGGCTCGCGGCGCCAAAACGTCTGCCCACGCCATCGCGGCGGTCACTGGCTATGCGGCCGCAATGGGTAAGACGCCGATTGTTGTCGGGGATTGTCCTGGGTTTGCCGTCAACCGCGCGCTCACGCCTTATCTCATCGCGTTTCTGCGCCTCGTCCACGACGGCGCCGATTTCGTGGAGATCGACAAGGCGATGGAAGCCTTCGGCTGGCCGATGGGTCCGGCCACTCTCATCGATGTCATCGGCATGGATATTTCGCACCACGTCGTCGAGATCATCTCGGCGGGATTCGCGCCGCGCATGGACGTGCCGTTCGAGACGGCAGCGCAAATCTTGCTGCGCGCGGGGCGCCTTGGCCAGAAGAACGGCGACGGCTTTTATATATATCAGACGGATTCGAAAGGCCGCCCGCGCAAGGAAATCGACCCGGATACGGAGCGCCTGCTCGCGGCGGGGCAACCCAACGGCAAGACCCATTTCGGCGAAGATGAGATTACCGCGCGGATGATGCTGCCGTTGATCCTTGAGGCCGCGCGTTGCGTCGAGGACGGCATCGCGGCATCGCCGGGGGACATGGATATGTGCCTGATTCTCGGCCTTGGGCTGCCGCGCTATCTTGGCGGCGCGCTCAAATACGCCGATTACCTCGGGCTCAAGAACGTCGTCGACCGCGCCGCCAAATGGGCGGGCCATAGCCCGATCTACCGCCCGAGCGAGCGCCTGCGCGCGATGGCGGCGGCCGGGGAAGCTTTTTATCCGGGATGAGCGCTCCATCGCTACACGAGGTCGCATGCTTAGCTTTCACGCCGCCGGTAAGGCTGGGATCGGGGTCGCGATGGACGCCAAGACGATTCCATCCGGGGTGAACTGGATCGACGCCGTGCGGCCGGACTCGCAGGAGATTGCTTTTCTCGAACGCACGCTCGGAATCGAAGTGCCGACCCTCGAAACGCTCTCCGAAATCGAAACGTCGAGCAGGCTGCGCAGCGAGAAAGACTGGCTCTATCTCAGCATTCCCATGATCTACCGGAAAGACGGCTTCATGCCCGCGCTGACGCCGCTCGGTTTTGTCGTGTCAAAAGATTTGCTCCTGACCATTCGTTTCAAACCCTTGAAGGCTTTTGACAATTGTAAGGACAATCTTTCCAAGCACCCGCTCCAGGCCGGCGGCCCCGGCGCCTTGGTCGCCATTTTGGAAGCGATCGTCGATCATGCCGCCGACGCGCTGGAAGGAGTCGGCGGCGATCTCGATTGCCTGTCGGAGGAAATTTTTGGCACGAATGCCGCCAACGCCCGGCGCCACAAGCCGCGCGAGGATGGCGAGCAATTGCGTCGCGTGCTGCGCAAGGTCGGACGCAACGGCGATCTGACCTCGAAGATCGAAGACCTGCTTCTGGGCATGGCCCGCATGGTGCCCTACGTCGCGGCCAATGCGGCGCCCTACCTCGAAGCCGGCATACGCGCAAAGCTCAAAAGCCTGCAACGCGACATCGCTTCTCTCAACGATTACGAGACGCATCTGACGGATAAGATTCAATTTTTGCTCGATGCCACCTTGGGGCTAACGAACATCGATCAGAACAATATTTTCAGAATTCTGACCGTCGTCTCCGTGATTGGCATTCCTCCGACCTTTGTCGCCAGCATGTATGGCATGAACTTCAAGAACATTCCTGAATATGATTGGTCCTTCGGTTATCAATATGGGCTTTTGCTCATCGCGCTCAGCGCGATCGTCCCGATCATATGGTTCAAATGGCGCGGCTGGTGGTAGGTGCCGAGGGGGGTCAACGCGCTGAGCTGGCTATGACTGTGGAAGAGTTGGCCGCGCGGCTTCTCTATCGCGACGGGCTGATGCTGGTCATCGACAAGCCGGCCGGGATCGCGGTCCATCGCGGCCCGAAAGGCGGCGAAAATCTCGAGGATTATTTCCATGCCCTGCGCTTTGGCCTGCCGCGCAACCCCGCCCTCGTGCACAGGCTCGATCGCGAGACCTCGGGCTGCCTGGTGCTCGGGCGGCATCACAAGGCGCTGGAAAAGCTCGGCCTCCTGTTCAAGCAGGGCAAGATCGCAAAGACCTATTGGGCGATCGTCGAAGGGAACCCGGCGCAAGACGAAGGCTTGATCGATCTGCCGCTCGGGCGGCTTGACCCCGATCGCGGCTGGTGGATGAAGGCCGATCCTTTGGGCCTCCCTTCGCAAACATCCTGGCGGGTGTTGGGGCGCGCGGGCGCGCATGCGTTTTTGGAGCTTGCGCCGCTAACGGGGCGCACGCACCAGCTTCGCGTTCATTGCGCGGCGCAGGGCTGGCCGATCCTGGGGGATGCCATCTATGGCCATGGCGGGGCGACGGGCTTACGGCTGCATGCCAGGGCGATCACGGTTCCGCTTTACAAAAACAAGGACGCGGTAAAGGTCGAGGCGCCGCCGCCTTTCCATATGCGCGAGGAGCTGGCCGCGTTTCGCTAACCCGGCGAGGCGGCGGGCCGAAGGCGCAAGGGGCGCGCGGACCCGGTGGCCCGAAAGCAAATCTGTCCACCAGGATTGCGGCACCATGGATCAGGCGAGCCAGGTACAATAGCACTTGCGGCGAGGCGCCTTGACGGGCAAGGATCAAAGCACGGATTAGACGACAGGACGCAAGGTATGACCCGCAAGGGAAAAATAGGCGTGGCGGTCAAGCGATGGCCCGTTGCCCCGAGGCTTTTATTCACCGCCGCGTTGTTAAGCTTTTGCGGCTCCGGTCACGCCGTCGGGGGAGATCCAGCAAGCGTTGGCGTCGCCTGTTCGGTTGGCGCGCCGTTCTGGGCGCCGCCTGCGGCAACGGCCGAAGATTTGCCCTGGGCTTCCGTGTGGCTTGGGCATTTTTCCGGCGGCCGCCCTTATAAGGATGCCCGTTATGGCCTCACCCTCATCGATTGGCTCGACCTGAAAGTCTGCTTTCCCACGCGGCGCGGGTGCCAGGCTTGGACCGCTCGGCTGCGCCGCGCTTATCACCGTCCCGAAGGGTACTGGACCTGTTTGCTGCTGCGCTGAAACGCTGGGATGCGTTTGGCACTGGCGCGCTCTATAAGCGAGGCACCGTGTTTGGAGAGCCGCGATGTTCGATGCCTTGAAGAGCTTTATCGCCGAGGTCGCCGGCGCGGAGGCGCCCGCCCGGAGTTTTGGCGAGGAGGATTATCGTCTCGCGGCAGTGGCCTTGCTGATAAATGTCGCCAATGTGGACGGCGAAACGTCCCTGGCTGAGCGGCGGCGGCTGCAGACAATCATCGCGGAGCGGTTCGGCCTCGACGCGAAACAAGTCTTGGAATTGATCGCATTGGCGGAGCAGAGCGACCGCGAGGCGGTCGACTTCTACCATTTCACCAGCGTCCTGAAACGCGCTCTCGATGACGATGGACGCCAAAGGATCGTTGAGATGCTGTGGGACATCGCGTTTGCCGACGGCGTGGTCGATGAATTCGAGGAAAACACGATCTGGCGCATCGCCGAGCTTCTTGGCGTTTCGACGCGCGACAGGGTCTTGCTGCGCCAACGGGTCGCCGGACAAATGCCACCGGACGCCCCATTCGAAGGCCCTTGGTCGGCGTCCGCCGCGAAACGGAAAGCATGAGCGAGACGGGTCTAACCCAAGTCGGCCGCGAGAGGCGCCGCGCCGTTTTGATTACGGGCGCCTCCGGCGGGATCGGCGCCGATCTCGCCCGCGTCTTTGCACGACATGGTCACGATCTCGCTCTTGTCGCGCGCGGCCGGGCCAAGCTCGAGGCGCTCGCCGATGAAATCACGGCTTTCGGCCGGCCACGGCCGTTGCTGCTGGTGTTCGATCTGACCAAACAAGGCGCGGTAAGCCAAATCGCCGCCGCGCTCGAAGCTGCTGGCGCCACGCCGGAGGTTTTGGTCAATAATGCCGGCTTTGGTCTTGCCGGAGAGGCCGCTGGCCTCGATCCGGCCGAGCAACTGGCGATCGTCGATCTCAATATACGCGCGGTCGTTGAAATGACGCTGTGTTTCCTTCCAGCCATTCGGGCGGCCAAGGGAAAAATCCTAAATGTGGCTTCGGTCGCGGCTTACTTCCCTGGCGGCCCGGGCATGGCCGTATATTACGCTTCCAAATCCTTCATCCTATCGTTCTCGCTGGCGCTCCACCAGGAATTACGGTCGCAAGGGGTCGTTGTCTCGGCGTTGTGTCCTGGCATGACCACGACGGGTTTCCAGGCCCGCGCTGGACTCGGTCCAAACATGTCCGTGTCTCGTCTTCCGGCTTCGACCGCCCTTGAGGTCGCCGAAGCGGGCTATGCCGGGCTGATCGCCGGACGCCCCGAGGTCGTGCCTGGATTGTTGAACAAAGTCGGCATTTTGCTCTTGCCATTTTTGCCAAAAGCCACGATCTTGCCAGTCATTTCGCGCTTGCAGCAAAATCGGGCCCTTGAGCGCTAAAGCCAAGGCCCGGCACGGCTATGTCAAATCCGTTCAAATCGGAAAAGATGCGCACGGGGTTCAAATCTTGCGGCAGGGTGCTGATCGTCCTGCATCAAACAGGTTCGACTGCCGGGCGGATTGGGCGGCTGGTGCGCGCGCAAGGATTTGAGCTCGACTGCCGGCGGCCTTGCTTCGGCGATCCGCTGCCGGCAACGCTACAAGGTTACGCTGGCGCGATCATTTTCGGCGGTCCGATGAGCGTCAATGACAAAGACGCGTGGTTGCGCCGCGAAATAGACTGGATCGGGGTCCCGCTTAAGGAGGACACGCCTTTCCTTGGCATTTGTCTCGGCGCGCAAATGCTGGCGCGCCATCTCGGTCAACGCGTCCGCCCGCATCCGCAAGGGCGTGTCGAAGTGGGCTATTACCCGATCCATCCGACAGAACACGGCCATCGCCTTTGCGATTGCCGGTTCCCCAACCACGTCTATCAGTGGCACCGGGAAGGTTTCGATCTGCCGAACGGCGCGACCTTGCTCGCGAGGGGCCAGGATTTCGAGGCGCAGGCGTTCCGCTATCGCGGGACGGCCTACGGTTTCCAATTCCATCCGGAAGTGACTTTCGCGATGTTGTGCCACTGGGCGCTCCTGACCCGCGAGCGAATGGGCGAACCAGGCGCCCGCCCCCGTCATCGCCATATCGAAGGGTGGTTCCGGCATGACGCCGCCGTTTCGCGCTGGTCCGGCGCTTTTCTGCTCCGCTGGCTCGCCCTCGGCCAGCCTGGCATGCTCCCCCGCCGGACGGAACCAACAAATCACCAAGAAACCGCGCGGGATCAATGAGGTGAAGCGTCCTTGACTTCGTAAGAGCTAGTTTTTTCAATGTTAAGTGCTACAATCTGTAAGATTTACATGAGCTTTCTGACGAAAGTTGACGCAAAATGCCGCCGCTCCACTGCTCTCCGTGACTGCACGGAAAAACCCGGTGGACCGGCGGCCATAGCGATAAAAATTGCCTGGTCATTAAAATCGCTGGGACGAGGTTTGAGAGGATCGCCCGCTCGTCCCATGATGGCCGCGATTATTGCAGCATTGTTGTCGCTCCGCATCGGACGTTCGTTCTAAATCGACCGATTGCCAGACTTCGCGAACTGGTTTAGCAGAGGCGCCGCGTCCCTCGGACGTAGCCGCATAACATTCGCGCTAACGACAATTCGAGGGCGGACATCAACGGTCATCCTTCATGGCCGGAGGAAATACTCCAGCCCGCACCGGTAGCTGGCATCACCTCTGGGGGGCAGCGCCATGAGCGAAGACAGCGAGCTTATCGCTCTCATCGATTCTATTTACGCGGCGGTACTCGACAGCGATCTCTGGCCAACGGTGCTGGCGAAGCTCGCCGATGCCACGGGGGCGATGCAGACAATCATCGCGACCATGGACCGGCGTACCGGTACCTTTGCTTCCATCTCGCGGCGCGTAGATCCAGACCTGCAGGCCAGCTACAACAATTACTGGGCGTTCCACAATCCGCTCTGGACCAACGGCACGGTTCTGCCGGCGGGCGAAGTGTTCTCGCTCGATACACTGATGCCGCGGCAAGAGTTCGCCGCGACGCCCATTTACAACGAATGGTGGAAACGAGCGGATTACAGCCTTGCGATGCTTGGCGCCAATTTGCCCGTCGACGACCGAGTGTCGTCAATGATCTGCGTCGTTAACGCGCGGGGAAACGATGCGCTGACCAGCGAGCAGACTCGCGTGTTCAAGGCGGCGGTGCGGCACGTCATCCGCGCCGTGCGCGTCCACCACCAGCTGTGGGCGCGCGCCCACACGAACAGTACCGCGCCGGATCGGCTCGAAAGCTTGCGGCACGGCGCCATTCTGGTCGACGCCGCGGCCAATTTGCTTTACGCTAACGACGCTGCGGTGGCAGTGCTCGAAACGGGCGATGGGCTCGTTCTCAAGGGCGGATCCCTTGTCACCACTGACGGCGCGGACACTTTGCGGCGGCTGATCGCCTCCTGCGCGCGCACGATTGGTCCGCTGCGGGGGCCGCTCGGCGGAGAACTCGAAGTGCGGCGTGGCCCACATCGTCCTGCTCTCCAGCTGGCGGTGACGCCACTTCGATTCAGCGACCCGGTCACCGAGGTCCCTTGGCTCGGATTGCGCGCGCCGGCGGCGATTGTCACGATCGAGGACCCCGAGACTGGCCGGCGGCACTTCGCGCAAAAGCTGCGCAACCATTTTGGCCTGACCGGCGCCGAAACCGGGCTCGCCGCCGAGATCCTCAAGGGCGACGGCCGCGCGGCGGCGGCGCGGCGGCGCGGTGTTTCAGTCGCGACGGCGCGCACCCAACTCTCCAGCATTTTTGAAAAAACCGGAACCCATCGCCAGGCCGAACTCGTCCATCTCCTGCTCGAACTCGCTGACAAATGATACCCGGGAAAATGGGAGGCCTGACGGCCATCCCGTCGTTGGGCATGGCCGCACTTATTGCTCCCGAACTTTTCACCTTGCTGCCGGCGCGCCCATACTCCAACATGGGCAGCTCCTATCGGGGAAACCGGCTATGAACGCTCGAGCTTTCCTTTTGGTACTTGTGATTGCAGCAACGCCGGCCACGCATGATATCGCACGTGCGGAGAGTCTCGAGGTTCAGCAAAAGGCCCTCGAACTGATCACAAACACCGCCGACAGAATATGCAACATAGTATCTACCAAAGGCGAGGGCGATAGCTCAGAAGCAAAAGGAAATGTAACGGCGCAATTAAGTGGTCTTGCGGCGAAGCTTGCCGACATTGGTGTTTCTGGATCTGGAAGTATTAATAACCGGACATATCAAAACGTTCTTCAACAAGATTTGCCTACTACGCTGAGAGATAACGCAGCTTGCAAACTTAAAGTGTTCGATTCACTTCAGAGCAAGTTATTGGAAACCGGGCCGGCTTACCCTGCGGTTCCGGTGCCACAACCGGCCCCGGCACTGGTGCCCCGGCCAACCCCAGCTCCCGCTCCGGCGCCCGCGCTGCTGCGCACGCTGACCGGCCACACGGGTTACGTCCATTCCATCGCGTTTTCGCCGGACGGGCGGACGCTCGCCTCGGGGAGCGCGGACCACACCATCAAGCTCTGGGACATGGCGAGCGGCCAGCTGCTGCGCACGCTGACTGGCCATACCGAACACGTCGAGTCCGTAGCGTTTTCGCCGACCGGGCGGACGCTCGCCTCGGGGAGCTATGACAAGACCATCAAGCTCTGGGACATGGCGAGCGGCCAGCTGCAGCGCACGCTGACCGGCCCTGACAACCCTAACAATTGGGTCGGGTCCGTCGCGTTTTCGCCGGACGGGCGGACCCTCGCTTCGGGGAGCGGAGACAAGACCATCAAGCTCTGGAACGTGGCGAGCGGTCAGCTGCTGCGCACGCTGACCGGCCATGAAGATTTCATCTTTTCCGTGGCGTTTTCGCCGGACGGGCGGAGGCTCGCCTCGGGGAGTGGGGACAAGACCATCAAGCTCTGGGACATGGCGAGCGGCCAGCTGCTGCACACGCTGACCGGCCATACCAATAATGTTGGTTTCGTCGCGTTTTCGCCGGACCGGTGGACGCTCGCCTCGGGAAGCTTTGACAACACCATCATGCTTTGGGACGTGTCAAATGTGAACGAAGCGAGCAAGTAAGCTCCAGCCGCCCGAAGCCGGTTCGCGCTTAAGTTTTCCGCGCAATCCCACTCATCCCAACACACGGCGACCATTTGAGTCTGGATGCCCGGCTCAAGGCCGGGCATGACGTGAGAGTCATTCACACCGGGACTGGGTATTACAGATTGCCCATCGGCTGGTAATCCAACATTCTTTTGATGCGTTCGAGGAGACCGTCGCGCACGTCGCGATAGGCGTCGAGAATTCGCTCGCGGGAGCCTTCGACGGCGGTTGGATCCAGCGTCGGCCAATAGATGACATCGGTGGCGAGGGTGCGGGTAAATTCGAGCGCCTTATGATGCGCCTCGGGCGAAAGGGTGACGATGACGTCGAAACACGCGTCTTCGAGATCCGCGAATGTGTGGGGGCGATGTTTGGTTATGTCGATGCCGATTTCATCCATCGCCGCGATGGCGAATGCATTGCTATCGCCGCGCCTCACCCCGGCGGACGCGAAATAGACTTGGCTACCAAACAAATGCCGGCCGAGTGCCTCCGCCATCGGCGAGCGTACCGTATTTCGCGTACAGGCGAAAAGCACGGCTTGCGGGCGGTTTTTTACGGCGGGCTTCATCCCGGCGGCGCCCCGGCGTTTTGCCCCGCCGGAATCGGCGCTCAGCCTTTCCAATGTAACGCGGCGACGAGGGTGAATAGCCGCCGCGCCGTGGCGTGGTCGCAATCTAGCTTGCCCTTGAGCCGTTCCATGAGAAGGTCGGCCGCCTCGTTGTGAAGGGCGCGACGGCCCATATCGATCGCTTCGATCTGCCGCGGCGTCGCGGTTCGAATTGCCGCGTAATAGCTTTCGCAAATCATAAAATAATCTTTGAGAAGACCACGGAACGGAGTCAGCGAGAGGATATGGGCGACAAGTGGCGCGCCATCTTCGTCAACGACCTCCAACGCGAGCTTCGCGTCCTGCAAGGCGATCTTCAGTCGATAGGGGCCGGCGTCGCGGCCCGGCAGGGCAAAGCTGTTTTCGTCGATCAGATCGTAGATCGCGATCTGACGCTCGTGCTCCTGGTCGGCCGCGCCACGGCCGATCGAAGCTTCGTCGAGGGTCACCGCAACGAGGCGATTGCGCTCATTCGGATCGTTCCGGCTCATGATATCCGATGATCGATTCGAAGCGCCACCGAGCGCGCGTGGGCGTCTAGCCCCTCGGCGCGGCCGAGTGCGATCGCCGCCGGGCCGAGCCTTGCGAGACTGGCAGCGCCGCACTTTAAGATCGAGGTCCTTTTCAAGAAATCGAGAACGCTCAAGCCAGAGGAAAACCGGGCGGAACGCGCGGTCGGTAGCACATGGTTCGAACCGCCGACATAATCGCCGATGGCCTCGGGCGTATATGCTCCTAGAAAAATAGCACCCGCATTGCGGATCCGCTGACCGAGCGCCTCGGCGTTCGCGGTCATGATCTCGAGGTGCTCCGGAGCAAGGCGATCGGCAAGCGCGATGCTTTCCTCAAGATCGGCGACAAGGATAATCGCACCAAAATCGCGCCAGCTCGCCGCCGCGATTTTTTCGCGCGGGAGGACGGCCAGCTGCCGGGTAACGGCGGCTTCGACGCCATTGGCGAGGCTTTCGTCATCGCTGATCAGAATCGACTGCGCCGCAGCGTCGTGCTCGGCCTGCGCGAGAAGATCGGCCGCGATCCATTCGGGATCGGCGCCATCGCCTGCAATGATCAGGACCTCGGACGGCCCAGCGATCATGTCGATGCCAACGGTGCCGAAAACCCGCCGCTTGGCCGCGGCCACATAGGCGTTGCCAGGACCGGTGATCTTGACGACTGGGGCAATCGTCTGAGTTCCATAAGCCAGCGCGGCGATCGCTTGCGCTCCGCCAACCCGGTAAATTTCATCGACGCCGGCGAGCTTGGCCGCCGCCAAGACAAGCGGATTGATCCGTCCCTCCGGCGCCGGAACTGCCATGACAATGCGGTTGACGCCGGCGACCTTGGCCGGCGCCGCGGTCATCAAAACCGTAGACGGATAGCTCGCGGTGCCGCCCGGAACATAGAGCCCCGCCGCCTCGATGGGGCGCCAGCGCCAGCCGAGCTCGACGCCGAGCGGATCGGTAAATCGCAGATCTTGCGGGAGTTGCCGCTCATGAAAAGCAATGATCCGGGCATGCGCGAAACGTAGCGCATCGAGCGCGTCCGGCGGACAGCGGGCAAATGCCGCATCGATGTCGGCCGCTCCCACGCGCAAACCCAGCTTCTCCAGATCGACGCGATCGAATTTCCGCGAATAGCTGATGAGTGCGGCGTCGCCATGCGCGACGACGTCGGCGATAATCGTTTGAACTGCTTGGTCGACTTCCTCCGCCGCTTCCCGTTTCATCGCAAGAAGCGCGTTGAACGAGTCAGCAAAATCCGGGCTCCGCGTATCGAGCCGCAAGGGCATGAAATCGCCTCCTTCGCGGGCGCATCAAACGATGCTCGCTTTTGTTCGTCTTTCTCAATACCGCGGACGGCAACCCGCCTGGCGTCCCGCGAACACCTTGCCGGCCGCGCCGCGCCACGCCCTCAAAGCAGCTTTTCGATTTCCTTTTCGAGTCCCTTGGGTGCTGCCGCCGGTGCGAAGCGTGTTGCTACCCCGCCGTTTCGATCGACAAGGAATTTCGTAAAATTCCATTTGATCGTCCCGGTTCCCATAAATCCCTTGGCTTCGCCCTTGAGAAACCGGTAAAGCGGATGAGCCCCGGCGCCATTGACATCGATCTTGCCGAACATGGGAAATGTCACATCAAAGGTTTGCGAACAAAATCGCGCGATTTCGCCGGCATCGCCCGGTTCCTGAGCGCCGAATTGATTACACGGAAAGCCTAGAACCGCAAAACCTTGGGTATAATATTTGCGATAGAGCGCCTCGAGCCCTTCGTACTGCGGGGTAAAGCCACATTTGCTCGCGGTGTTTACCACGAGCAGGACCTGTCCCGAGAAATCGGAAAGCGGCTTTTCCCGCCCGTCCAATGTCGTGGCGGTAAAATCATAGACCGTGCTCACTGCCGTCTCCCGTTCGCGCCAAACCCTCGTGCGGTTAGGGCTGCGCCCGACCCAATCATAAACGAATCCGCGCGCCGCGGCCACGTGCTTGTTGCGGCATCCTCGCAAAGCGGATGCAAGATGGTGGTGACCGCGCTTTCCTGCGGCGCGCGAGTCAGCCGCGCCAAAAATGCCACAGCTTAGCGAAAACCCAGCCGCCGGAACCTCTTGGCGTTAGCAGCGGCATTGACCGCGTCCGATCCGGCTGTTACTTTTGCGTTATCGATGGAGGGAATTTTGCGGCAACGGCGTAAACTGGTGTTGCCAGTTTTCCTGCTGGCTATCCTGGCGCAGATATTCGCGCCGGGAGCTTGCTGCCCCGGCATGCGGGCCGATGTTCCCGGTGGGACGCCACACTGTTCGATGATGGCTGGCGGCGCGGCCGGCGAGCAGCAGACACCGCCCGGCCAACATCGTCACTCCGATCAATGCTGCCTCCTCTGTCACTTCCCGCAAGCCGTCGATCCCGCGCCGATGGCCGTGGTTGTTGCCGTGCCCGCGCCCGTTGCGCGGGATGTTGCGTGGACTGTTGGTTCTGCTCGCGTATCGCCGGCACCCACCGGCAAGCACGCGCGAGCGCGCGCACCGCCGTCCTTCTCCTGACCGAAGTCTCTTTTCCATTCGGCTAACCGGCCACAAGGCCGGTATCAGGAGCATTTCCCATGTCGCGATCCTACGCAAAGGGCGCCAGCGCGCTCGCACTCGTCATTGCCTTTATTTCCCTCGACCCCCGGCCCGGAAACGCGCAAGCGGGACCCGTCCAGGAACTTCCCACGGTCGAAGTCACGGCCACGGGCACCAACACAGGCGCCGGCGCCGAAGCGGGCCTCAACACGACGCCGGAATCCCTCTATCAAACCCCGCTTGGCCAGGTCCAAACTACTGTCCCCGGCAGCCGGGTGATCAATACCCAGGCCTTCTCCGTCTTCGACGTGCTGCGGGACAGTCCCGGCGTCTCACTGAAGCAAGGCAATGGCCCGCGCGACATCGGTATTTCGATCCGCGGCTCGGGGGCGCAAGTTGGCTTCGGAATCCGCAACATCGTGGTTTTCGAGGACGGTTTTCCGGTGACGCAGCCGGATGGCCTTTCGCGGACCGATCTCACCGATCCGCATGCCTATGGCGCGATCGATGTTATCCGCGGGCCGTCCTCCGCCTTATACGGCAATTACGCGACTGGCGGCGCGCTCAATTTCCGGCTGCGGACCGGAGCCGAGATCAACGGCATTGAAGTGGGGACCGACGGGGGCAGCTTCGGCTATCTCAACAATTACCTCGCCTATGGCAGCCATGGCGCCGACTATGATGTGTCGCTTTTTTCCAGCAATGTGATCGGCAACGGACCTACCAACCATGCTTTGTTCAACACCCAGACGTTGAACGCACTTGCCAGCTACTCGCCGGACCCAGACGACAAATTCACCCTGAAAATGATCGGCAACAGACTCTACGGCGATCTGTCGGTCCGTCTCTCGCTCAATCAATTTTACCAAAATCCCTTTCAAACGAATTGCTATTTCGGCGCGGCTGGCGTGCCTGGATGCGGCATCGCCAATATCTTCAAAAACGGTTTTTCCAGCCCGACGATCCCCTTCTCCGCCTATCAAGCCGGGCTCCACCGCGACGATACGCGTAAGATCCTGGGGCTGCGCTGGGAACACAATTTCGACAACAACACCGTCTGGCGGACTCAAGTCGTGCTTGACGACAAGAATATCAATCAGCCAACCGGCGCCAGCGGCAATCACGGGGATGAGCCGGCGATCAACGTCATGTCCGATGTGACCAGCCACGGGACGCTCTTCGGCTTCGATGCCGTCCATTTCGCTGGAGTCTGGGTCAACACGGAGAGCAACACGAGCATCACATATAATTTGGGCCCGGGCGGCAACGGGCAGATTGGCGTCACGACGCAGATCACGCCCTCGCAGCAGACCAATGCGGGAATACGCGGCCGGGAAGAAATCAGGTTCACCGACTTTTTAACCGGCGTGGTGGGGTTGGGCGGCGAATATACGAATATTAACGGAACTTTGGATTCCTTCACCTTTTCGAAGACAGGAATTCCCACGCCGAATTTAACCCCTGCCAATAATAACTATTACAACATCGCTCCCGAAGGCGCGCTGGTCTTTCATCCAAATTCCGATTGGCTGGTCAAGGCGCGGATAGCAACCGGGTATGGCACGCCGCAAGCCAGCAATCTCTTCGTCACGTCCAGTGGAATGCCCGGCAACAACACCCAGCTCAAATCGCAAACCAATCTCGGCTATGATCTTTCCGCGACTTGGACGCCGCTTGACACGCTGAATCTTACCGTCGACGGCTTCTACGAATTTTTCCGCAACGAGCTGATAAACCAGTCGCCTGGACTTCCGCCGCTCATGACCTTCACCTTCAATGCGCCTCGCTCGGAACATCGCGGCGTCGAGGTGGCGGGCCATTGGCACTTCTATCCGGGATGGAACGCGAGCCTTGCTTACACCTATGACAATCAAATTTACACGCAATATATGGAGCAGCTCAGCGCAAGCGCTACAATCATGGGCAAAACGGTCAGTGCGACAAACGTGTTCAATCGTGCGGGAAACCGGATTCCGGGTGTGCCGCCGAATGAGCTGACTGCCCGGCTTGGCTATGACGTCCCGGTTGGACCGGCGGCTGGCTTGGGAGCCTATGCCGAATATTATTTCACCGACGCATTCTTCGCGGATAACGGCAACCTTTTGAAGGTCCCCGGCTATCACATCGTCAATCTCAACCTCCATTACGACACGGAAGTGCAAAATTCCTTCATCCAGAAGATCGGCGCATTTTTCGAGGTGCGCAACGTCTTCGACAAGACCTATGTCGCCTCCGCGAACAATATTACCAACACGATCAACACAAAGACCGGCGCGCAAAATCCTGGCAATTCGCCCGTCTGCGCCGCTGCGAACGCCGCTCTAAGTTGTTCGAACGGTTCGATCTATGCAGGCTTTCCGCGCACCTTCGTCGGTGGCATTCGAGTGAAGTTCTAAACGGAGAGCGCACATGAGCATATCCAATCCCGCTCCCACGCAAAGCGCGCTTTATCGCGCAGTCTGGCGCTGGCATTTTCTCGCAGGGCTTTTCGCCCTGCCCTTTTTGCTGAATATGGCGATCACCGGAGGCCTTTATCTGTTCGCTCCGGAGATCAGCCACATTCTCTAGTTGATCGCGGGATTGACCGCGTCCGATCCGGCTGTTACTTTTGCGTTATCGATGGAGGGAATTTTGCGGCAACGGCGTAAACTGGTGTTGCCAGTTTTCCTGCTGGCTCTCCTGGTGCAGATTCTCGCACCGGGCGCTTGCTGCCTCGGCATGCGCGCCGATGTTGCCGGTGGGATGCCACACTGTTCGATGATGGCCGGCGGCGCGGCCGGCGAGCATCAGACGCCGCCCGGCCCGCATCGTCAACCCCATCAGTGCTGCCCCCTCTGTCACCTCCCGCAAGCCGTCGGTCCCGCACCACTGGCGGCGGCGATTGCCCTGCCCGCGCCCGCCGCGCGGGATGTTGCGTGGACCGTTGACCCGGCGCTTGTGCCCCCGCCGCGCCCCGCCAAGCATGCGCGAGCGCGAGCACCGCCGTCCTTCTCCTGACCGAAGCCTCTTTTCCTTTCGGCTAACCGGCCACAAGGCCGCTATCAGGAGCAATTCCCATGGCGCGATCCTACTCTCAGAGCGCCAGCGCGCTCGCCCTAGCCATTGCCTTTATTTCCCTCGACCCCCAGCCCGGAAACGCGCAGACCGCCGATCCGCCCCCCGCCCCCGCCGAAGCTGCCGGCGGCGCCATCACCCTGCCGACGGTCGAGGTCACCGCGACACAAGAAGGGGCTGGCGCGGCGGGAGGTGGGGAAGGAGTGAACGCTCCGAACCAGGGCTACAGCGCGCCGCCTATCCAACAGAGCACCACCAAGATCGACGTGCCCACCTTCGATCTCCCGGTCGCGGTGGCAACGGTGCCGGAGCAGGTCATCCAGGATCAAAACGCTTTCAACATCGAGGACGCGCTGCAAAACGTCAGCGGCGTGCGATCCTATAATAATACGCAAGCAGACCAGACTAATAATATTCGCGGTTTTGACACGTTCAACACGTTCCGCGACGGCTTGCTGATCAAAGGGACCGTAGTCAGCGTAGCAATCGACACCGCCAATCTGCAAAGAATCGATGTTTTGAAAGGCCCGGCGTCTTTTTTGTTCGGCCGCGCCGATCCGGGCGGCATCATCAATCTCGTGACCAAAAAACCCCTCGACGCTCCTTATTACAGCGTCGAGCAGCAAGCGGGCTCGTTCAACCTTCTCCGCACGGTGTGGGATTTGACGGGCCCCGTCCAGGTGCTCGACGACGGAGCCGTGAGCTACCGGTTCTCGGGCAGCTATACGAAGGGCGGCCAGTTTATTGACTTCATCAACAACCGCAACGTCTTTCTCGCGCCCGCGGTTACTTGGAAGATCGACCCCGCGACGACGCTGACCATAGACGCCGAGTACCAGAACCGTGACAGGCATCGTTTTGCCGGCATTCCAGCGATCGGCATGTACCCCGCGAGCCTGCCCGTCTACCGCTCGTTCGAGGAGCCGAACGCGCCACCGTTTGCGACCCGCGACTCACTTATCGCCGAGGAATTCAACCATCATTTCGACAACAACTGGGCGGTCACCAGCCGCTTCCTCGCGGTCCGCGGCAGCCTCGAAGTCACTGATCTTAACGCGACCGATTTTCCCAACCCCCCTATCCTCGTTCGCCCCATCCTCTTTCAAAAAGAGACGAGCACAAATTACTCCACGAATCTGGATCTGACGGGAAAGTTCGATGTGCTCGGCGCGAAGAACGACGTTTTGATCGGGGCCGACTATTACTACGGCTTTCAAAGCCTTGTTGTGTCGCAAAGTGGCAGCTTCCCGATCAATATCTTCAACCCGGTCTATGGCACGGTGCCGACCTCGGCGTTCCAAGCAGAACGTTTTCGGGCCTTTGCAGGGCAGGCCGATTTCGCATTCTTTTCGCTTCATGCGGAGAAGGATCTCGGCATGTATGTGCAGGACGTAATCACCCCCTTCGAGGGCCTGCATGTCCTGCTCGGCACCCGTTACGATTTGGCGGATGTGCGGGACGGGTTTACGGCGACCGACTTCAGCACCTTCCCTCCGATCCAGCCCAGTTTTGGCCAAGCCTCTGCAAATTTCGGCAGGAACCCGGTCCAGCACAGTCAGATCCCAAGCCCCCGGTTTGGCCTAACCTATCAGCCTGTTCCCTGGATCGGCTTTTATGGCAGCCACAGCAGATCCTTCGGAGAGCCCAACGGTATCTCGGGCACCAATACCCCCTTTCCGCCCCAAAAAGCGGAAGGCTGGGAGGGCGGTGTCAAGACCGAGCTGCTCGATCGCAGGCTGGCCGCGACGCTCGCTTTTTTCGACATAACCAAGAGCAATGTTCTGACAACGACGCCAACTGCGGCAAACCCGTTCGCTATGAGTCCGATCGGCCTAGCGCGCAGCCAGGGCGCCGAGTTGGACGTGCTGGGCAAACTGACCGATGAGCTCAGCGTCATCGCAAGCTATGCCCACATCGACGCCAGGATAATCAAGGACAATAGCGGTTTGCTAGGGCATTCTTTACATGTCTACGCGCCAGATTCCGGCAGCCTGTTCCTTACCTATGATTTTGCCCCCGGCAGTGAGCTGCAAGGCTGGCGCGCCGGCGGCGGCGTCTTTGCCGCGAGCAACAGGTGGGGAGACGATCAGAACACGTTTATTCTGCCCGCCTACGCCCGCCTCGACGCTTTCGCGAGATACCAAACCGTCATCGGCCCCACCCGCGTGTCGGCGCAAATCAATGTCTACAACATAACCAACACCAAATACTATTCGGGAGTCAGTTTCTTCGGCACCCCGCGAACCGAAATCTTCCCAGGTGCCCCGCGCTCGATCATCGCGTCGCTGCGCGTGGAGTATTGAGCCATGCTCCGCCGCTTCTTCGTCTGGCCGCGCCGTTTACGCGGGAATGCGCTTTACGTTCTGACTTTGCCGCTTGCGTCCGGGTTTACGCCCGGACACCTGCGTCCCAGTTGGCACCATACCTCACCATTTCTCTCGCCTGAGGATCGCGTGGAATGATTTCGGAGACAAAAGCGCCAGCCCCTTGTGGGCGGCTGACGTCGCTAGTCCCCACGGCGCGTCCCAGCTCCGGGGGCTTGGCGTCCATCCTCTTTACCGTCTTTATCGCCGTTCTCTCGTTCGGCGTTACCATCCCGGTGTTTCCCCGGCTGTTTGAGCATTTCACCGGCGGTGATGTTGGCCGGGCGGCGTTCCTCGTCGGCCTCGCGATGACCCTCTGGTCTGCGATCCAATTCTTTGCCGCGCCAGTCCTCGGCAGCTTGTCGGATCGATTTGGACGCCGGCCTGTCATCCTGCTTTCAACTTTCGGCACGGCGACCGATTTCGCCATCATGGTGCTGGCCCCAAGCCTGGGCTGGTTGTTCCTGGGGCGGGTGCTCAATGCAGCAACGGCGGCCAGTTTTTCGGCTGCTAATGCGTATGTCGCGGATATCACGGCGCCCAATGACCGCGCGAAAAACTTCGGCTTCATTGGAGCCGCTTTCAGTTTGGGATTCATCGTTGGGCCGGTCGTCGGCGGCGCGCTGGGCCAGATCGACCTCAGATTGCCGTTTTGGGCCGGCTCAGGGCTCGCGAGCGCGAACACTATCTACGGCTTTTTCGTTTTGTCGGAATCGTTACCCCTGGAAAGGCGTCGCCCCTTCGAATGGCGCCAGGCCAATCCGCTTGGCGCGTTTCGCTTTCTCCAGGCCGACAAAGTGCTGCTGGCTCTCGCGGGCGTGTTCTTGGCTATGCAGGTCGCGCACCAGATCTATCCAAGCATCTGGGTGCTCTACACTGGGGACCGGTTCGGATGGAGCACGCTTTTCGTGGGCTTGACCCTCGCCGCGGTTGGTTTGCTGGGCTTCGCCGTCCAGGGTTTGCTGGTTTCCCCGATCGTGAAGCGGATCGGCGAGCACGCCGCAATGAAGGTTGGTCTCGCGAGCTGGATCATTGGCGATGTGGTCTATGCGGTTGCGTGGAGCACACCGACATTCTTGCTGGGCATGCCAATCGCCGGACTCAATGGATTGGTGACCCCGTCGCTCAACGCGATAGCCAGCCGCCGCGCGGGCCCTCAACGCCAAGGCCAGTTGCAAGGCGCGAATAGCGCAATGCAAAGCTTTAGCGGCCTAATCGGGCCGGCGCTCTTCGCGGGATCATTTGCTTTTTCGATCGGGCCTGGCAGGGGCGTGGTGCCGATCGGCGCACCCTTCTTCCTCTCATCGGCGTTGCTGCTGGTCGCTCTGCTATTGGCGTCGCGCGCCGCGCGTGACGCCGGTCGTGCACCGAAGTCGATTTCCTGAAACTTAGACAAGGGGTACCCGCAGATGGCTCAAACAAACAGTTCAACCGTGCAAACCGCGCTTTATCGCGCGGTCTGGCGCTGGCATTTTCTCGCCGGGCTTTTCGCCCTGCCCTTTTTGCTGAATATGGCAATCACCGGAGGCCTTTATCTGTTCGCTCCGGAGATCAGCCACATTCTCTATCGCTCGCTCGAAGACGTGCCGGCGCTCCGAGAGGCGCCCCTGGCGGCGAGCGCTCTGGTGCAAAAGACGGCGGAGGCCACAAACGCCGAAGTCTCGCTTGTGACCCTGCCATCCGGACCGGACAAATCCGTGCAAATGCTGATCCAGACCAGTGACGGAGAAAACCGGACTGCCTTTGTCGATCCTTACGACGGCCGGCTCGTCGGCTCGATCCCTGTGGGCGGCGTCATGCAGATCGTGCGCAAAATCCACAGCCTGCAATATTTCGGGTTTTGGGCAAGCAGCCTCGTCGAAATCGCGGCGGGCTGGGCCATCGTTCTCGCCCTTTCTGGAATTTTTCTCTGGTGGCCGCGCGGCCAAAGCGGCGGCGTCGTGACCGTGCGCGCAACGCCGAAATACCGGATGTTCTGGCGCGATCTGCACGCCGTGACCGGGCTCTTCGCGTGCTGCGTGATCGTGTTCCTGGCGGTGACCGGCATGCCGTGGTCGATGGTCTGGGGCAAATACTTTCAGGAATGGACAACCGCCGCCGGTCTCGGCGAGCCAAAACCGCCTATTGAAGTTGTGCCCGCCTGGAAGATCTTGGGCGGCCATTCCCAGCACAAGGGCCATGTTCATGGTGGCGGGGCGCCAGCCGGAAACCTCCCTTGGGCACTCGAAAAAACGGTCCCGCCGGAGTCCGCGCCAACCGCGCAGGCCGCGATCACGCTCGATCAGGCGCTCGCCATCTTCGCCAATATGGGCGTGAGGAAACCGTTCAGCGTCGCGCTGCCGTCAGGGCCGAAGGGCGCTTATATGGCCAGTTCGCGCCCTAATCGCGTCGAGGACACACGAACCGTTTATCTCGACCAATATAGCGGCAAGGTTTTGGGCGATGTGGGCTTCGCCCAATATGGACCCGCCGCGAAGGCATTCGAATGGGGAATCGCCGTGCATCAGGGGCAGGAATATGGCGCGCTCAACCGCTATGTCATGCTTGGCGGCTGCATCGCGGTCGTTTTGCTCACGATCTCCGCGCCGGTCATGTGGTGGAAGCGGCGGCCAAAGGGGTCGTTTGGCTTGCCGCCCGCCGCCGCCAGCCGCCGCGCCGCGCTTGGTGTCCTAGCGGTCATGGCGATCGCCGGATTGATCTATCCGCTGGTCGGCCTTTCCATGCTCGCCGCGCTCACGTTTGAAAGGCTCTACGACCTCACCCGGCGCGGGTTCGCGCGGCACGTCCGCGTGCCGCAATGAAGACGTCGGGCAGGGAAGACAAATTTCAAATGGGCCGGTTTGCGCCTGTCGCAATTTCCGGCTGTCACACGTTAGAACCGTGGCGGGCGTATGATCTCCGACCGCGAGAAAATGAGGGGAAGCACAATGATGGGCAGGAAAAACAACCAACCGGGCGGGCGCCTTCACGATTTCGCCGGCGCAATTCTCGCGGCTTTGGCGCTTGGCGCGATCCTTTGCGCCGCCCCGGTCCTGGCGCAGACGGCCTCCCCGGCGCAGGACGCCGCGCCCGCGGCCGCGCCTTCTCCGGCCACGGGCGCGGCTGTAGCACCCCCGCCAATTTCGTCCCCGGAGGCAGCGCCCGCCGCGCCTGGCGCGCCGCCGGCAGAAGCATCTAACCGTCCGCCGCGCATTGTGGATGCCCTCTTGCCTTCCTCCTTGCCGCGCGATCTATCGCCCTGGGGGATGTTTCTCAGCGCCGTCCCTATCGTGAAAATCGTCATGATTGGGCTTGCTTTCGCGTCGCTCGTGACCTGGACCGTTTGGCTCGCGAAAACGCTTGAACTTTGGAGAGCAAGGCGCTCGGCGCGGCAGGGCCTCGAGGTGCTTGCCAATGCGAAAAGCCTGCGCGCGGCCGAAACGGAGCTTGCGCAAATGCGGTCTCCCGTGGCGCGCTTTGTCGCGGCTGCGGTGGGTGAAGCCGACCGTTCCGAGGGTCTTGCGCCGGAAGGGATCAAGGACCGCGCCGCCATCTTGCTGACTCGCATTGAAGCGCAAGCAGGACGGGCCATCGCCCGCGGAACATCGGTTTTAGCAACAATCGGGGCGACAGCGGTGTTTGTTGGCCTTTTTGGGGCGGTCTGGGGGATCATGGACAGTTTTATAGGCATATCGAAAACCAATACGACCAACCTCGCGGTGGTGGCGCCAGGCATCGCCGAAGCCCTGCTCGCGACCGCCATGGGACTCATCGCGGCAATCCCCGCCGTCGTGATGTATAATGCGTTCGCGCGCGCCATCACGGTCTACCGCGCGCAGCTTGGCGATGCGGCGGCGGAGGTGCTTCGCCACTTGTCTCGCGATCTCGATCGCGACGCCTCCTCTCGCCAAAGGGGAGATGCGACAGTCATTTCCCTGCGCCAGTCGGCGGAGTGAGCGGCCATGGCCATTCGACTCTCGTCGCAAGAAGACGCCCTTGAGGCAACCCACGAGATCAATGTCACGCCGTTCATCGACGTCATGTTGGTTTTATTGATCGTTTTCATGGTGGCGGCGCCGCTCTCCACGGTTGACGTCAATGTCGACCTTCCGGCTTCCACCGCGATCCCCGCGCCGCGTCCCGATAAGCCTCTGTTCTTGACGCTGAAACCGGACCTTACCCTAGCGCTTGGCGAAACTCCCATCGAGCGTGGCAATTTGGCGAGTGCACTGGATGCGGAGACGCAAGGCGACAAGGAGCAACGCGTCTTTGTCCGCGCCGACCGCGCGGTGCCCTATGGCGAGGTCATGGAGTTGATGAACCTCTTGCGCGGGGCCGGCTATTTGACAATCGGACTCGTTGGCATGGACGCCGCCGCCGCCGGCCATCCGGCAAAGCGCGAGCCCGCGCGCGGGGCTGTGGAGACAAATTCCCCGGAGCCCAAACCAGCGGAGACGCAACTATGACGATGGCGGCAATACTTCCGGCAGACGAGGAGCACGCGCTGCGCCGATGGGTGTTCGCCGCGGCGACGGTGGCCGGCGTCCATGGCGCGATCGGGTTTTGGCTCATGCATGTGCGTGACGCGAGCGCAGCTGGAGCGCCTCCGGCGGTGATTATGATCGAGCTAGAGCCTTTGGAGGAGGTCTCCCCAGAGCCACAAATGACAAAGGCCGAACCCGAGAAGGTCGAACAGCCGCAGCCGATCCCGGCTCCTGAGCTTCCCCCAGTGCCAAAACCGAAAGTGATTTTGACGACGCCGCCGAAACCGAAGCCGAAGAAGATCGTAAAGGAAGTGCCGAAGCCCGAGGTGAAACCGGTGCACCAGCTGCCCTCGCCGCGCACCCGCACGGCGCCGCGCGCTGGGGAGGCGGCCGCTTGGCGCAGCTCCTGGTCGGCGGAGATGAGTTGGAGCCGGCATTACCCGGAGGCGGCGCGGGCCCGGGGCGAACAAGGCACGGTCCGTCTCGCCCTCACGATCGACCGCAGCGGCCATGTCGTGTCGGCGCGGGTAATCGCAAGTTCCGGATCGTCGATACTTGACCAAGCCGCGCTCGAAATGGCGCGCCACGCGAGCGGGCGGCCGTTGCCGCCAGAGATGGGACCGATCGCCAGTCTCACCGTCCCGGTGAGGTACAGCATAAGATAGAGGACGCCCTACCAGGAGCGCGGGTGCAAAACATTGTCCGGTTACGTTTTGCTTGATATTAAAAAACCGCCGGGACGTTTACTTTTCCGGCAAACCGAACGATAGTTCCCGTGCGTGGCCGGACCCTTGCCCCCTTCCCGCCGCCCCGGAGAAGTTCAATGATCGACCGCCGGTTCTTGGTCAGTGAACTAATCGCTTGCCTGCTCTCGGCGGCGATCCTCCCCATCGCGCCTAGCTCGACATCCTTCGCGGCCGCGCTCGCCGCCCTCGACAAGGATAGCGACGGCACCCTCGATCTTGCCGAGGTCAAGGCCGCCGCGGCCAGCGTGTTCGATAAGCTCGACAAGGACAGCGACGCCACGCTCGATCGCAAGGAGATCGCCGGTCGCGCCGGCAAGACACAGTTCAAGCAGGCCGACTTGGATCACGACGGAACCTTGAAGAAGGAAGAATATCTCGGCCTTGTCGAAAGGCTCTTCAACGCCGCTGATGCCGATAAGGATGGAACCCTTGATCCAAAGGAACTCAGGTCGACGGCGGGGCGCGCGCTGTTGCGCTTGATCCAACCGTAACCCGCGAAAGTTTTTTCCGCCATGCCCATAAAGCAGCTCGCCGGGGCAACAATCATCCACTTCCTGCGTTAATTACCGACGCTTTTGATTTTCGTCGCAAGGTCAAGGCCCATGCCCTCAAAACTCGATCAATTGAAAACCATGACGACCGTTGTCGCCGATACCGGCGATATGGATGCCATCCGCCGCTTCGGGGCTGTCGATGCGACCACGAATCCGACGTTGATCCTCAAAGCGGCGCATCTGCCGAATCATGCGAATCTCTTGGCCGAAACCGTTCGTTGGGGCCGCGAGCACAATCGCTCGCCAAGCGAGATCACCGACCGGCTCGCCTTGAAATTCGGGCTGGAATTGGCCAAGATCGTGCCTGGCCACGTGTCGACGGAAGTCGACGCGGATCTATCTTTCGACACCGAGGCAACGGCGGCCAAGGCCCGCACAATCATCGCCGAATACGGAAAGCTGGGGTTAAGCCGCGAGCGCGTCCTGATCAAAATCGCCGCGACCTGGGAGGGCATCCGGGCCGCCGAGATTCTTCAAAGCGAGGGCATCAACTGCAACATGACGTTGGCTTTCTCGCTGACCCAGGCCGCCGCTTGCGCCGATGCGGGAGCATTTCTCATCTCGCCTTTCGTCGGGCGCATTCTCGATTGGTACAGCAAAGTTGTGGGCACGAGCTATACGGCGGAGACCGATCCAGGAGTCTTTTCCGTGCGGCAAATCTACAATTATTACAAGGCCTACGGGATCAAGACTGTCGTCATGGGCGCGTCGTTTCGCAACCAGGGCGAAATCGAGGCCCTGGCCGGTTGCGACCGGCTGACCATTTCGCCGCAATTGCTCGAAGAACTATCGCACGACATGGGTGATCTGCCGCGCCGGTTGGATCCTAAGACGGCCGCGGCTCACCCGTCAGCAAAACTCTCACTCGACGAAAAGACCTTCCGCTTCATGCTGAACGAGGATGCCATGGCGACCGAGAAGCTCGCCGAAGGGATCCGGGTTTTTGCCAGGGATTTGCGCGTGCTGCGAGAGCAGGTGTCGAAGCGGTTGCAGGAAGCCGCGTGAGCGTCACTGGTGCAGGCGGCGGCATCATCCGCGAATCCCCGGCGGCATTACCCCGTTGTACCCGCGCGGCGTCGCGGAATCCGCAACCTGACCCCAGTTTCTATGTATTTCTGGGTGGGTTCCCCGGGGGGCAGGTCAACCCGGATAAGCTTGTCGACATTGTCTATCTTCTTGCCTTTTCGATAGCTTGCGTGTCTATCGGTTTGATTTCAGAAAAGCTTGCTAGGTGGAGTGTCCGCTACGGCCGGAGTTGCATTAGCCGCGCCTGAGCGCCCGGCGTTAGCGTGAGAGCAAATGGCGCGATCCACGCGTTGCCCGTCTCTCAATCTTCGGATATCCGAGTGGATGGTCGTCTTCGCCGCCGTTCGCAGGCCCACCGCCAACTCCGGTGAATTGACAGAGGGTGCTTCGCCTATGGATGCGCAATCATTCTTTTCGACGAAGCTCGTAGACATGGGAGAATTGGACTCTCGATTGGCTGGGATCTGGACGCCGGAGAGTCAACTCTCCTCTGCTCCGGTTGGATTGACAGAACAATTCACGGAGCACGCCGGCGATTATGCCGCCAAATATGCCAGCACGCCATATTTCCGGAGACTGATCGTCCGCGGCCTTGCGCTCAGCGGCGCGCGGCTCGGGCGGGCGCCGCGTATTCTCGACATTGGAACCGGCGCCGGCGACAACTCGGTCTTTCCCTGCCTCGATCTTTTCGAAAACGCCAAGATCGTTGCGACGGACCTATCCCCTGATCTCCTGGCGTTGCTTCGCCGCGAGGTGGATCGCCGAGGAGTTGCCGAATTTGTGTCGGTGGCCTGCGCGGACGCCATGCTGGACGTATTCGTGCCCGAAAGCTTCGATCTTGTGACCGGCGCGGCGATATTGCATCACCTCATCGATCCATCACGTGCGTTAGTCGCGGCGCACCGGGCCTTGAAGCCAGGCGGGTTCGCAATGTTTTTCGAACCCTTCGAGTTTGGACATTCTATTTTGACGCTCGCGTTCGAGCGGATCATGTCCGAAGCTTTCCTGCGCGCGGACAGCCTAGATCCAATCGTCCTGCATTTTATGCATCTTTTTACCGGGGACGTGCGACGCCGGCTCGGCCGCGACAAATCTTCTCCGATCTTCCGCGAAGATGACGACAAGTGGCTGTTCTCGGAAAGCTATTTCCATGTGGCCGGTAAAGCTGCTGGATTTGAGCAGGTCACGATTGAGTCGATCCACGACCCAAACAATCAGATCGCCTCTCGCGCGGACGCGCTGCTTTCCATTGGCGCCAACACCCATCTTTCGGGCTTGCCGGCATGGGCGCAGACGGTCGTTGCACAGGCTGACTCCGCGTTTTTGGAAACGCGAAGCGAGATGATATTCGAGGGCATTGTGACGATGCGCAAGCCAGGCGCATGAGCGATAATCCGATTTGGTACTTATCTCTTTCGCATGACCCAAACTAACTTCTCACGAGCGGGTTGTTTCTTGTTCGGCCCGCCACGGCTAAAGAAATGGCTCGTCCTCAGCTTGCTAGGCGCATCCTAGTTCGGCGGCGCTTGCAGGCGTTCAAGTATCGATGACAGCGCTGGTCAGCTCGCTAACCCTGGTGGGCACGCTCCGGGCGTTTTGGCATTTCGCAATAGAGGCCCGACTCACAAGACATGGATCGTTACAGTATCCTCTTATCCAGCATACCCGGCGATCTCGGGTACGGGGTCGCTGAACGTGACGCACGCAACTAACTCGCTGCGGGAATATCGGCAATGGATGCCGCGAGATGGGGCCTCAGCTATCCGAAGACTACCCGCGATGTCAGCGGCCGAGCTTCATCCAGGCACAACCACAAGCAATTTACCCCATAGGGTTTGTTCAACTCCGCTTCGGTTGACCGCCGCTGTTTGCCGAAATTTGGCGCTGAGCGGCTCAATCTGGTCCGCCACCACCATTTGCTCAAACGCATGCCTATATGAGGGCGCCAACTCAGGACGGCATAAAAACAGCTTGTTTGAGGTATAGGCGAAAGGGGCGAGGTTGCGCGGTGTGGCGAAAAATTTGTTAACCCCGACGTTCACGCCCATGGCGACCATGTTCATGAAGTCATCCACGGCCACGAGGCCGTGCGGCGCAAGCATTTCCTCAGCCAGCCGCAGGTCCCAGAACACGTCGTCGCATTCGTGCGAACCATCGATGCTGATGAACCGCGGATCGGCGCCTAGGATCTGCAGAAGTTGACGGCTCGAACATAAGGTCGATGAGGCCTGCAGCCAGACGATGCTTTCGGGATCAGCGATCGCGGCGAGACCCGTTTTCACGGTCTCGAGCGGAACGAATTGAAAAGTATCGAGCGCGAGGACCCGGTCTTTGGCCCGTAAGGCGGAGCGGAGCATGAGGGCGAGACTACGCCCATGGTAAATGCCGATCTCTAACAGCGGCCCACGGGTCGCATTTTGCTCTTGCCACGCCAAAAGGTCCAATATCCGAATCGCGGCGTAGTCGACGAGCCAACCAGGAAGAGGATGGACGAAGTCGCGCAAATATTCGTAATCGTCGGCAGCCGCCACCTTCGCGGCATTCACTTGGCTTGACTATCAATTTATGAGTGCTCCCCCCGTTTGCGGACGATGCCATCGCCAAGGTCGGTGCGCGAGTGTTGCGTCGCCGCATACTGATGTTTGAACATACATACACATTGACCAAATCGAATTCGCAGATTTACGAAAACCGGAACCGAACTGCTTATCGTTTCCTCATGACAACCAAATCCTGATGCCCGTTCATGCCAGCTGCAGTATATGACAAAACTTCGAAGTATTCCGAAAACCGGTCTCGCACATAAGCTTCAGACTGATAGGCGTCGGCGTACCATTCGGCGTGAATGCCCTCCCACACAGGAGAGGGGACGAAAAGGAAACCTTTGGCGTGAAATTGAGCCTTCAGATCGTCCGGAAGCGTGTTGGCAATGTTGGTTCCGCTCACCGAGAGCTGCAAAAAACCCTCTGGCTGAATTATTCGATTTAACTCGGAAAGCCAAAGTTGCTGAAATGCTTCGTTTAAATGCGTAAAAACCGAAATGCCGAAAACGAGTTCAAACGCCTCATCCTGGTAAAGGAGAGGCGGATGAGCACCGTTCACTTCGAAATCTACTTGCGGAAAATTATTTCGACTCCATTCGATCGCCGCTGCATCGACATCGCAACCAGACAATTGATGAGGCTTGGCGCGTTCGACGAGCCATCGCAGCGTCCGCCCGCATCCGCATCCCCAATCGAGAATGCGCGAGGCGGAAAAGAAATCCCCGCCCACAGCCGCCAGACCAGCTTCCAGATCATCCGCACAGCGCTTTCCGACTCTGAAAAACTCGTCAAGGTCGCGGCTATTTGAAACGTTAAAGCGCAGCTGTTCTGGAGGTATTGCCAGAGCGACCATTGCTTTAGGCCCTAACTGTTTGAGCTATGCTCGGCTGCCTATCTTACGAACTTTGGCGAAGTATTATGAGATGCCGCTGCCGTGAAACCTGCGGACGACTTCTCGAAAGGGGCGCCATTTTCAATCAAACCGGGGCCATATATTTCCGACAAATATGAGGCCCTGCTCGCGGCCGGATCGATCTCGGCGGTCGCACGGGTTTGCGCCATGCTCGGCTCAGGAACGGCAATGGAGAGAAGATGGTCATTGATCGAAGTGGCGCTGAGCCCGATCTCGAGGATGGATCCTGTCCCCGCGGCCGATAAGCGTTCCGCTTGCGCGCCGAGATTAAAGACGACCGGGTAGAGGCCGAATGCGAGGAGTTCAGAGAGCACAAAGGAAAACGTTTCAGGCCAAATCGAGGGCAGAAAGCCGATCCGGCATTTCGTGCGGGCCAAATGGTCGCCCAGGTTCGCGCGCTCATATGTGCCCATCTTGCGGAGCTTGCCGCCAAGTTGGCTTTCCTCAACGTCGATCGACCCAAACACAACAAATCGCAGCGGGAGAGAGCGAACGCAAGAGTCTCGCGCGCAGGAATATATAATGTCGCGGCCTTTATGAGCGCCGAGATTGCCTAGCACCGCAATTTCGCGAATATCGGAATTGGAAGGCTCCACGGGCGCGAATGAGGCATGCTGCCATTCCTCATAATGCGGTACGACCGAGATCGCCAAGTCCGGGAATACTTTGCTAATGGCCTCTTTTACAAAATACGAAGGCGCCACCACCCGATCGGCTTTCGTCAGCGTGCCATGCCATTCCCGCCGCCACGCTGAAATGCTTTCTGCGGGGACAGGAGGGGACCTTTCTCGCAAGCATGTGTTGCATATCCTCGCCGGCGGCACGCCGCAATACGCGAATCGTTGATCTAATAACCATAACTGAGGACATATTGATACATAGTCATGCAGTGTCAGTATCGTTGGAATATTAATATTCCTAAGAAAGCTCGTCGCCTCTGGTGAAAATCCAATTATATTGTGCAAATGCATCCGGCACAAATCTATCTCCAGAAAAAGTTGTTTTACTAAGCCGACATCGTCGGCGCAGTTAAAAACCAAATTTGGCATGTCGCGAGCTGAATAGGCAGAAATCACCAGCCGCCCAAATTGATCCGGCCGCGCGAAGACGGACTCGAACCCAAGGTCGGAAAGCATTCGCGCAACGTCTCGCGCATAAATTTCGGTACCGCCGCCGAGCGAATGCAGCACATGCAAAACAGCTCCCCTATACCCGGAGAGATGATGTTTTAGCCGTTTTAGGTCAACGTTGCGGAGCGCGCGAAAAAGCCTGTCTTCATTGCAGCAGCGCGCTACCAGAGGCCAATACTCGGGATGGCGGACCGCAAGCGCTCGCCCAGCAAGAGCCTGACGTTTCAAGGCTTTTTCCGAAAACGAGACCGCTCCTTGATGGTATACATAGGTATCAATCGCTACGACGTGCTTGTAACCGAGATATGTCGCCCGCATGCACCAATCGCATTCCTCACCGTATCCTACGCCAAACAGTGCCTCGTCAAAGCCGCCGGTCGCTTGCAGTGCGTCTCGCTTGATGAGCATGCAGAAGCCAACGTTTACCGGAACTTCGACGGGCTGCAGCGACGGCGTGTTTTCCGAAAAAAAACTATCTATTTGAGAATACGATAAATTGTCGACAAGCCCGTTTTCTCGATTCGGATATGGATAGGACAAAATAGTTGCGTTATTGGTCATCGGAGAGACCGATGCTATTGTCTCGTCCGAATTGGCGGTGTTAACCAGCTTATCAACCCAAAAATCACTTACCAGTGTGTCCGAATTTAATAATATCACGTCACCCTGTGCCGCGAAGAGACCCCTGTTAACCGTATAAACAAAACCTCGATTCTCGTCGTTACGCCAGAGTGTGAAAAGCCCATATTCATTCGCAAGGCGCGACAACTGCTCAAACACGCGCGGATCTGGACTGCACTCAGAGCCTGACTCAAGAGACAACTATCGCGCGAGTCGTCTGATTGCAATCTGGATCGAGGCGAGGGCGACGAAGGCTTCAAGCGTCGTTGCGAGGTTTTCCCAATCCTTGGCGAGGCGTCGGT
>JBOHJQ010000001.1:0-104036 GCA_050728655.1 Methylocella sp. | reverse complement strand
CAACCGGTTGTGCGTGGCCCCGCGCGTTCATGCCGCGCGCCGCACGACGAGACTGGCGTTAATGCCTCCGAAAGCGAAGGAATTGGTCAGCGCGGTCCGGATCGGCATGGGACGCGCTTCATTGGGCACGGCATCGACGGGGCATTTGGCATCGGCCTCGCGCCAGTTGATAGTCGGCGGCGCGACATTCTCGCGAATCGCGCCGATCGTCACGACGAGCTCGAGCGCGCCGGCGGCGCCCAGCGCATGGCCGTGGACAGGTTTCGTCGAGGAAACCGGCAGGTTCGCGAGCCGGCCGCCGAAGACAAGCCTCAGCGCCTCCGCTTCCGTGGCGTCGTTGGCGGTCGTCCCGGTCCCATGCGCATTGACGTAATCAATTTCCTCGGCTTCGACGGCGGCGTCGGCCAACGCATTACGCATGCTTGCGGCCGCTCCTTGCGCATCGGGACGCACCGGATCCTTGGCGTCGGCCGACGTCCCATAGCCGGCGATCTCGGCGAGGGCTTCGGCACCGCGGGCGCGGGCAAATTCCGCTTCTTCCAGGATAAACACGGCGGCGCCCGCGCCGATGACCATGCCGTTGCGGCCCTTGGAAAAAGGGCGGCAGGCATCCGGGGTGAGTACCCGCAGCGCTTCCCAGGCCAGCATGGTGCTATGGGTGATGCAATCCTCCGTTCCGCCGACGATGGCGCGATCGACGAGCCTGGAGCGGACGAGATGCGCGCCGATTCCGATCGCCTGCGTCGCCGACGAGCAGGCGCTCGCCACCGCGAAGCATGGCCCGGTCGATCCGTAGCGGATACTCACCATCGACGGACAAGAGCTAGGGATCAGACGCGGGACCGTCAAGGGATGTAGACGCCCCTGCTCAACCAGCGTCACATATAGCCCGTTTTCCACGGTGTGCATGCCGCCGATGGCGGTTCCGATAATGGTGGCCGTGCGCGGCCCCATGGGCACTGCGAAGGCAAGCCCAGCCTGGGCGATCGCCTCGCTGGCGGCGACAAGCAAATATTGCGTGACCGGATCGCACAACGGCAATTCAATCGCGGTGAGATAGGATGCCGGATCGAAATTCTGGACCTGGGCGGCGATGCCTATGCGGCCCCGGCGGGGCCTTATGAAGCGCGCTTCGCCGACACAAGAACGGCCGTCGCGCGCGGCCTGCCAGAGAGCCGGTGCGCCAACACCCGCGGCGGAGACAGCTCCCATGCCGGTGACGACGATTCGCCGCGCGTCAGCCATTCAGCTTTTTTCTTTGCCGATATAAGCGGCGACGGCGTCGATCAAATCGCCGACGTTCCTCGCCTCGTGGAAGGGGCCATCCATTGGAATATAGACGTCGAACTTGTCCTCGATGGCCGTCAAAATCATCACGATGTCGATCGATTTCAGATCGAGGCTTTCAATCGTCGCATCCAAGGTGGCTTTCTCGCGGTCAACCATTCCTTCCTTGACGATCACGTCGATGATCTGGTTGGCGAGCTCGGTATGATCGAGGGCCTTTGCTTCCACCGATGACTCCTTGCAAATGACCAACCGGCGCACGCCGCACGCGCGGCGGAGGTGCGGGCAGGGTGTCGCGACTGGTCGACCGCACGCACGCAACCCTACGCCGAACCCGACGCGCCAGCAATCCGGCCAAGCAGCCGCATTGCACAGCGCGCGTCCGCTGGACGCTGGCGCGGGCACAGAATAGCCGGGCCGGAAGGTTTGGTTAGACCAATCCGCGAGCGAAATAAAGGTGTCTCATGGAATCGCGACGACCGGCGTCCCAACCTCGACACGATGATAGAGGTCCACGACGTCCTCATTATACATCCGGATGCAACCATAGGAAGCGGCCGTGCCGACGGATCTGCGCATGCGCGCGTTTGTGCCGTGGATTGCGACTTCGGAGAGGTTTAGGGTGATTGCCGCAGCACCCATGGGGTTGTGCGGCGAGCCGCCGGGGATAACCCTCGAAAGCGCGGGGTGGTCGCGCAGCACGACGGCGGGCGCCGCCCACGCGGGCGCGACGAACTTGCCGTCAACAAAGGTTTCGCCCCGCCAAGCCTTGCCCGCCCGGCCTATCGCGATCGGATAGCGGATGGCGGTCCCGGTTCCCGTCGTAAAGTAGAGCCTCCGCTCGCTTTGCTTGATTACGATCGTTCCGGGGGGATAGCTGGGTGAAAATGCGACAAATTCGCGCGCGCCCGCTGCGCCTGCCGCGATCCAAACTGCCAAGCCCACGAAAAAGGCGGCGCCAACTCGAATCTTCCCAACAATGCGGCCAAAACTTATGCGCTGTTTATTCATCTTATTCATCGACGTGCCAATCGAATGCTAAATGAACCCGTGTCGTTCAGTTAAGCCGAGCCTTGGTTCAAAAATCCAAAAGGCTACGTTGGGCCGACGCGACAATCTCCGCCGTTGGTTAAGATATCGTTTCTAATGGGCTTTCCGGTTACGGCGATCCGAATCTGGCGAAAGGCCGGCGGCGGGGATCATGATAATTTTCGGCACAATTAATATAATATTCAACACAATAAATATTGTCACAATTCAATAGTATCACAATTTAATACTGTCACAATTCAATATTGTCACAATTCAATATTGTCACAATTGAATAAATTCTATTGCATGGTTCACGATGCTGATGTATGATGCGTGCCTGTGCCAATTTTGGCGCGGGTTCTTTATATAAAAAACAGTAGATATGTAAGGAACATTCATTTGCACGGAGATTAGATATCATGAAAATGCACATAATATACGCAGGTTTGTTTGCTGCGGCGCTGTGTGCGGGCCCAGCTTTTGCGCTGCAGAACGTAGCCAATACATCGCAAAAGGGAAGCCTGCTGATCTTTCCTAAGATCACCGTTGATAGTGAAGATGCTTCAAATACGCTCATCGAGATCTCGAATGGCGAAACCACGGCGGTCCACGTCGAGTGCTCTTATGTAAATGAGAGAAAAGGCAGGGTGGACTTCGACTTTAAGCTAACCGGGAAAGCGACGGCGTCTTGGGAGGTTTTAACCGGTACCGGAAATATTGCCGCGCCTCTCTTCCCGAGCGACGGCACATTTACTGGGAATCCCGCCCGTGGCGAGCTGGTTTGCTTCGCGGTTAACCCCGGTGGCACGGCTCAGATTGCGTTTAACCATCTGAGCGGGACCGCCACAGTGGTAGCGCTCGCCGACACGGATGCCCGTCAGAGCAGGCAGGCCTTGAGGTACAACGCGTGGGCCTTCCTGGCAAGGAACGCAATTGGTATGCCAGAAGCCGACAACACACCGCAAGGAACACCGGGTACTTTGGTGTTGAGCGGCGGCCTTGCTGGCACCTACGATGGGTGCCCAAAGATTAACATCGCGAGCTTCAACCCTAATGGTTCAACCCTGGGTCGCGTGACCACTCTCGACAACGATCTGAGTGCTGTCAGTTGCAACCAGGATCTGCGGCAGGACTTTGTGCTGCACACGACCAAGCTGCAGTTCACGGTGTGGAATGCCAACGAGAATTCGCTTTCGGGCTCCTATGCGTGCATCGACAGCGTTGCCACCGTGGCCCTCGGTGGTATCGATTCGCCGAATGTTACGAACCCTTCGAACTTCGACTACTCGACAGTCCAAACCGCCAACGCCAGGTACGAAGTGCAGGGGGTGTCGAGCACCCAATGCCCGCCGGGTACTGAAAACGCGGCGCTGCTTGGTGTAGCGACCTCGTCCCTCAACATCGGCGGGGGCAGCACCACGGAAGATCAGGAAGTCGGAACCACCACGCAAACCGCTGGAATGCAGGCAGGCTTCGTCATGTGGGATCCGGCCGGTACTGTGCCGTTTAAGCATCGCTAGAAGCGTAAGATCATAGGAAGCAGGACGGTAGGTTCTGCCTCTCTTCAAGCCGGCGCCGGGCGTAGCTCGGCGCCGGTTCTTTATCGCCAGCGCGCTGACAACGCAGATCGCGCGCTGCCCAAAAGAGGCACAGGCGAGCTTCGGCATGTGACCTTTGCATTGCGGGCTCTGGCGGGCTCTGTGTAGCCCTTAGGATGCTGCGAATTGATCGCAAATTGATCGCAAATTTGAACACTTAGGGTTTCAGCGCAACCGCCTCGCATAGGTTAATGAGCGCGAGTTGCCCCCGGGTTGAGCTGTTCCGCCCGTCCTCGTATACAAGGGCGGTCGGCACGCCCTGGGTGGAGGTCAGCAATGATCGACAGAGATCGAGTCGCCGGCGGATTGGCGTGAGCGATAGGGGGGTCCATTTTTGAAACGAAGATGGAAAGCCTGTCTTTTGGGGGCGGTACTCTTGGGCGCGGTAGTTGCCGTCGTTTTTGGCTGCCGGGGGGATGGCTGCTTTACGTTTTTTTATCATCGAGGTCCGGAGCTGAGCTGGACTCTGGCGGCGAAGGGGCTCCCTGAGGATGGCATGTGGAAGAGCACACCAGTCTTTGCGGATGCCAACGGCGACGGGTTTCTGGATCTTGCCGCCCTTCCGCGTCTGGGCAACGGCGCCCATGTCTGGCTGGGCGATGGCAAAGGAACCTGGCGCGACGCTTCCGAGGGACTCGGCCCTTCCTTTTCCTGCGGAGGCGGCGTAGCCTTTGGCGACGTCAACAATGACGGCCACCTTGATCTCGTGGTCGCAGACCATTGTGCTGGGGTATTTGTATATCTGGGCGATGGGCTCGGTCACTGGAAGGAGAGCACTGCAGCGTTGAACCCTGCCGCCTCGCAGCACAAGCTTTCCGCTGAAGCTGAGGATGAGGGGAATAAGCTACTCGGCGCGGAAGGCGTTGCGGTCGGGGATGTCAACGAGGATGGCTTCTTGGATCTGGTGGTTGCCTCTCGCCAGGAGGGAGGCATAACGGTCTATTTTGGGGATGGGTCAGGGAAGTCCTGGAAGGAGGCGACTTCCGACGGCCTTCCCAAATCCGGTTGGGCCGACAAAATTTTGCTCCAAGATATCGATGGCGACGGACATCTCGACGTGGTCGCCAGCTATTATGAAGGTCCCAGGGTCTGGAGGGGCGATGGCAAGGGGCACTTTCAACCCTATTCACGAGGGTTGCCTACTTCCACGGCCGGTGGTCGTTATCGCGGGCTTGCCGTGGGCGATGTCAATGAGGATGGCCGTTTAGATATAGCGGTTGCGAATATTAGCACCGGCCCCGAAATATATTTGCAAACCAAAGACGGCGCCTGGCAACCAGCACCTCCCTTGCAGTCTTCGATAAAGGGGGGAGCTACGGCTTTGGCATTGGGAGATCTTTATGGCGATGGCCACTTGGATTTGGTGGTAGGCGGTCGCCCGTCGTCTGAATCTAACCAATATGGTCTGTTCGTCTTCCGAGGAGACGGAAAAGCGGGATGGACCGAATTGCAGACGAATCTGCCTTTGAAGGGGTTACCTTTTGTCTGGGGAGTTGCCCTAGCCGATGTGAATGGCGATGGTATGCCGGACTTGGCTGTCACGACCGGAGAGGCGCCTGGCAAGCGGCAAAAAAGCGAGCCGCTGCCTAGGATGCAAGTGTGGATCAACCAATATCGCAAGGGATCTACAAAGCCCTGACACGGGGGACTGTCAGGAATCTAGTGCTAAGCGTGGTTCAATCGATCCGGTTGCGAATCAAATCTTCGACGACCGCGGGATCGGCCAAAGTCGAAATATCGCCGAGCGCGTCAAATTCGCCTTCGGCGATCTTGCGCAGAATGCGGCGCATGATTTTGCCGGAACGGGTTTTTGGCAATTCGGACGCGAACTGAACCTTATCCGGGCTAGCGAACGCGCCGATAGCCTTGCGTACCCAGGCGACGAGATCGGCGCGGAGTTCGTCGCTCTGCTCGACCCCGGTCATCAAGGTGACATAGGCATAGATGCCCTGGCCCTTGATGGCGTGCGGATAGCCAACGACGGCGGCTTCCGCGACCTTTACATGCGCGACGAGGGAACTCTCCACCTCCGCCGTGCCGAGCCGGTGACCGGAGACGTTGATGACATCGTCGACCCGGCCGGAGATCCAATAATAGCCGTCCGCGTCGCGGCGGCAGCCGTCGCCGGTGAAATATTTGCCGGGATAGGCGGCAAAATAAGTCGCCACGAAGCGTGCGTGATCGCCATGGATCGTGCGCATTTGGCCTGGCCACGAATCGGCCAAGACAAGATTGCCCGAGCAGGCGCCTTCCAGGACGGTTCCGGCGGCATCCACCACCTCCGGCCGGATTCCAAAAAACGGCCGCGCCGCCGAGCCGGGTTTTAGGTCCGTCGCGCCGGGCAGCGGTGAAATGAGAATGCCGCCGGTCTCGGTCTGCCACCAGGTATCGACGATCGGGCAGCGCGCGTCGCCCACGACATGGTAATACCATTCCCAGGCTTCCGGATTGATCGGCTCGCCGACCGTCCCTAGCAGCCGCAACGAGGCGCGGCGCGTCGCCTTGACCGGCGCGTCGCCGGCACGCATCAGGGACCGGATCGCGGTCGGCGCGGTATAAAAAATATTGACCCGATGCTTGTCGACGACCTCCCAGAAGCGCGACAAGCTGGGGTAGGTTGGGATGCCTTCGAACATCAAGGTCGTCGCGCCATTAGCGAGGGGGCCATAGACGATATAGCTATGCCCAGTCACCCAGCCGACATCGGCGGTGCACCAAAAAATATCGCCTTCGCGAAAATCGAAAACATACTTGTGCGTCATCGCCGCAAAGACGAGGTAGCCCGCCGTTGTATGCACCACGCCCTTCGGCGCGCCGGTCGAGCCCGACGTATAAAGGATGAACAGAGGGTCTTCCGCGTTCATCGCGGCGCAGGGGCACGCGCTCGCGGCGTGGGCAGTGGCCTCGTGCCACCAGACATCCCGGCCATCGACCCAAGCAACAGTGCCGCCGGTGTGCTGCACGACGAGCATGGTCTTGACGATTCCGCCGGTTTTCGCGGCGGCCTCGTCGGCATGCGCCTTAAGCGGCGTCGTGCGGCCGCCCCGCCGCCCTTCATCGGCAGTGATAAGGAGCTTCGAGCGGCAATCCTCGATCCGTCCGGCGAGCGACTCGGCGGAGAAACCGCCGAAAACGACAGAATGGATCGCGCCGATCCGCGCGCAGGCGAGCATCGCATAGGCCGCCTCGGGGATCATCGGCAGATAGATGGTGACCGTGTCGCCCTCTTCGACGCCATGCGCCTTGAGGACATTGGCGAGGCGGCAAACCTCGTCGTGCAGGTCCTGGTAGGTGATATGTTTCGAATCCTTCGGGTCGTCGCCTTCCCAGATGATCGCGATGCTGTCGGCGAGCCGGGGCAGATGCCGGTCGATACAATTTTGCGCTACGTTGGTGATTCCGTCCTCGAACCATTTGATCGCGACGGAGTCCGGCCCGAAAGAAGTATTTTTCACCCGTGTGAAGGGTTTGATCCAGTCGATCCGGCGGGCTTGCTCGGCCCAGAAGGACTCGGGATCGGCAACCGACCAAGCATAGAGTTCGTGGTATTTCGCATTGTCGATATAGGCGCGTTTCATCCAGCCGGGAGCGACTGGATAAATCTTATCGGACATGGTCGTCTCCTCCTGGAGCGGCGCTCCTTTGGCTTCCGCCCAAGCTTCCAACGTAATTATGGGCCGGGCGGCGGCTAAAGAAGGCCGCCGAATCCACACTGACGACCGGCGATCTTACAACTGTTTTGGAATCGCGGAAGGTCGGAGCATTTAGCAAGTGAAACCGCACCCCCCTAAACAGGGGGCGCGCCAATCCTCTTTTTGGATAATCTTTCGATGTTTGAATTCGGAGGTGACCAAAATTTAGCCCCGTCACTCCTTCGGCATCAAATCCCTCCGTTGGAGGGGAATAGGTGAGGATTCTGCTCGCAAATAGGAGAAGAGAAAATGGCTATTTCATTTCCATTCAAGTTCGTTGACCTTGGAGTTCCTGTTCCGTTCGTAATTCTTCCAAACCCAGATACGGGGGAGACGACGCCTGTATGCATACTCGACAACCAGGGGGTGCCTCCGGGCCCGGACGATTTTATCACGACGGGCATTCTCCCCCCTCCGAACAATCCAGACCCTTGGTCCCTGACGTTCCGTTGGTCAACGGCTGGGGGCCCTGCTGGGGGAATATGGCAGATTGACGCATTTCTCGAGGGTGTCAGTACTGGGGCTGGGACTATTACCGTGCCGGCGGTGACGCCCGCGCCCCTTCCCGACATTATCCCAGGGGGAGCTCCACAACGTTACAACGTTACCTATGGTATTCCGGCGGGCGCTATCCCAGCCGCCGCACCCGGAGTCTTTCTCTACCGGCTCCATGCAACACTCAGATGGGCTGAGTTGCCGGGCCCAAGAATCAGAGTTTCTGGTCGCGCAATTGGGCCATTAATAGATTTTTATTTCCCTGCATAAATCGTCGCAGGTTGATGGACTTCAGCGTATTCGTGGCGGACACGAAAATGCAGTGACGGTGGGCGCGGTTTCATCGCGCCCATCTTCGGCGGCGATTGTCGCCCTTCGTTCCGGCTCCAACAAGCGTCGGCACACCCTCGCACGAGACAATGTTTCGGGCGTAGGCCGCGTTAGACCCCCCTGCGATAAGTCGCCGCCAACCCATTCAAGTCTTGCGGCCGCGCCTCATGGGCATTCCTTCTCGACTCGTTCGAGAGCCTGCGACAGGCCATTGAGGGTATAGCTATCGGTCGTCACGTGACCTTTCAGCGAGGCCGCCTTGACAATGAGTTTCGAGCCTTTTTTCAAGGCATCGACGAATTTAGCTTCCTCGGCCTGGTTCTTGATCCAGGCGTTGGCGTCCTTGGCAATGAGAGCGAAGCCGGACCCGGCGATTTCCGCGCGGCCACCGCCTTCTTTCATCGGAAACCCCATGATGATCGAGACCTCCTCGCGCACGTTGTCGCCCGGCCGGTTGGAGATGAAGATATAGGCGGGATCGCGCTTTAATCCGGGGGGAGCCCTGTCCTTGGGCGTCGCCAGCGCGTAGCAGACCTTGGACTTGTCGCTCTCGGCGACAAACACTCCCCAGTCGCCGTAGCTCGCCAGTTGCGTGGGCTTCCCCTTCGCCGTGTTTGCGCCGGCGGAGGATTGTTCGGCTTTCGCCGCTGGCTTTGCTGCCTTGGGCTTGGTCTTGGAGGAGGCGGGGCCGGTGCAGGCCAGCGCGGCCGCGACGGCGAGGGCTAAAACGGCGGCGAAACCGCGAAGAGTTTGGCGAGACATGCGCGTCGATACTCCTGGCCGCCTTGCGCGGAAAAGTGATGCTGTTTCCCCCTGTATAGGCCGTGAGCGCGGCAGGCGAAAGGCGTCGAAGGGGCCGATCGCGAGAAATTTGGAGGCACTCAGGGACGATCTACCCGGCGATGAGAGCCGTTTTTACGTCTGTTTGCCAGGCAATCAGGATCGAGCGAACGGAGGAAGCCATGCGCGGACCGCGAGTTTGCAACGATTTCCCGTGTGCGCCGAACCTAGAGGAACGGATGTTTGCCGCCAGTCAATTCATATTTACCGGCGGTCATTCAAGACTATGTCCGCCGGACCTTGCCGGCGCGCCGTTCCGGTCTGCGCGGCGGCATCCGCGAATTCATGACCTGCGACAGGATTAGCTCGGGCGCTACATGGCGCCCCAAATTCGCGCGCTGTGTTGCAAATCCCTTGCGGTGGCGCCATTGTCTAGGCGACAGCCATTCTCATTTTTTCTCATTGGCGCCGCTACGCGCCACGCAGAGCGGACGGATTGGCCCGCGTGAAATTTCTTCTTGCCCATTTGTCCGACCCGCATGTCGGACCCTTGCCGCGTCCCCGCCGGCGCGAGCTGATTGGCAAACGTTTCACCGGCTATTTGAACTGGACGCGCTCCCGCTCGCACATCCATGACATGGCGGTGCTTGAGCAAATCGTCGCGGACATGAAGGCGCATCATCCAAGCCACGTCGCGCTGACCGGCGACATCTCGAACCTCGGTCTGCCGGCTGAGTTCCAGCTCGCCCGGAACTGGCTGGAAACCTTGGGCACGCCCAGAGACGTAAGTTTCGTGCCCGGCAATCACGACGCTTATGTGCGGGGCTCGTTGCCTTATCTCTCCCGCGCCTTCGCGCCCTGGACCACAGGGGAGGCGAGCGCCGGCGAGGGTTTCCCTTATCTGCGGATCCGCGGCGAGGTTGCCTTGCTCGGCTTGTCGTCGGGGGTTCCCACGCCGTTGTTTATTGCGGCGGGATATTTGGGCCGTCGCCAATTACAAGCCGCCGAGAGGCTTCTTGTCGAAACCGGCAGGCGCGGGCTCGTCCGCGTCGTGATGTTGCACCATCCGCCGCAAACCACGGCTTCGCAGCTCGGGCGCGGCCTCGTTGACGCAAGCGGACTTGCGGCTCTGATCCGCCGCGTGGGCGCCGAGCTCATCGTGCACGGCCATAACCACAGGCTTTGCTTGGCACGGATGGATGGTCCAAATGGTCTCGTGCCGGTTGTTGGCGTGCCGTCGGCCTCCGTCATTCGCGGGACGCCGCATCATCGCGCCAGATACCACCTCTTCGAGATCAGCGGCAGCGGAACCGATTGCAAAATCGCGGCCCGGGCGCGGGGGCTGTTGCCGGGGACGGCGGCCATCGGCGATCTCGGCCCGCTCGCCCTGTGACGACGCTGCAATGACGCCTCGGCCGCGCTTTTTCAAGGTTGGTTCGGCGCAGCGAAAGTTGTTGTTTTGTTGGACGTTCCTAGCGCTTAGCGCGGGCGCCGATGCTAGTCCACGACGGTCTCGACGGTGACTCGCGCCACGCCGGCCTGGCGAAAACCGAGAACGTCGGCGGCGCCAGTCGAGACATCGATGATTCTGCCCTTGATGAACGGGCCCCGGTCATTGACCACCAGCATCGCCGAGCGGTGGTTGGAAAGATTGGTCACGAGAACACGGGTGCCGAAAGGCAGCGAACGATGCGCACAGGTCATGCGGCCGCGGCCGCGGTAGTAAGATGCCTTGCCTGACCAGCTTTGCGCCTGCGCGGCGCCGCAAGAGGCGAGAAACGCGAGCGCTCCTATGATAATATTCTTCAATATTCACACTCCATGGTAGAGCATCGTAACGCTCGCAGGGCCGAGCTGGGATGACCCTGTCAGGAATATGTGATGAGAAAACGGCCATATATTTGCACGGCCAAGCTATGTAATATTCATATATTTGTAGAGTATTGGAATATATATATATTATGCAATGCAATTCTAATCTTCTATTCATCCACATTCAAATTCAAGCGGGTAATCGCCCGGCTTTGCGGGGGTGACAGCAGGCGCTTGGCGTTTTCCACAGTCCAGCATGACATTCCTGACTTTGCGCCGCCAAGCCCAAGAAACGGCGCGTCACGATTGCCGCGTTGGAAAGCCTAAACAACACGAAATCGGATTTGAAATACCGCGTCGCATTCGTTGCAAAGGGACGCAAGAGGACGCGGTTTGGCCACCCGCATCGGCACGTTGGCGAATTGGCGAACAGTCCGGCTGGCGGGACCAAGGAAAGCCGGAGCAAGGGCGGTCATTTCGCATGCGAACGCCACGGCACGGCCAATCTGTTCATGATGCTCGCCCCGCTCGAAGGCTGGGCGGCGCCTCAAAGTCACCGCTCGGCGCACCGCCATCGATTGCGCTGACGCGCTCGAGGATTTGCCCGACCGTCACTTCCTAAACGCCAAGAAGGTCGGTAGCGTGCGGCCAAAAGTCACGTGGCAAGCCATACCGGATGGAGCTATTGATCGAACAGCGGATCACCACCGTGATCCCAGGGCGCGCAACGCCAACTTCGGGTTGCAGATTGCGTCGCGCCTGCCGCGTCACCCACCACAGGCCGCACGCCGCCCTTGGCGGCTAGCCGCCCGCCGCTTATCTTAAGGTTATCAGCCTAGGCGACCCAAAGCCGTCTCATAAGTGCTGAGCCCGGACAACCGCTTGCTATTGATTCGTCGGTAGGATAGATTATTGCAAGTTCTAGCTGTAGCTTTAGTAGCTTTAGATGCATTTGAAGTAGCAATAAATTGAGGTGGAAATGAATGCCTATATGCCGCCCAAGGACTGGCAGCGGAAGGCAGGCCAGGTGCCGTCGGTAGCCAAGGCCTTAGACCTTCGAGATTTAAGAGAGATATTTGTCCGGCGGATTCCGATTTTGTTCGGCGTTCCTTTTGTCGCCGTGCTAATCGCGATGTTGACCTTTATCTCATTGACACCCCGCTACACCGGCACGGTTGCGATCCTGATCGACCCCAAACCTATTGGTTCACAACTCGGTCCGGGAACGGAATACGGTACGGCGATGGTTGATTCCAGCAAGATCGCTAGCATTGGATCAATCCTTCAGTCGAGTTCGGTGCTAGAGCGCGTGGTCAAGTCCGAGAAGCTCTACGATGATCCAGAATTCGGATTTGTTCGGCGGAGCTTGTTGGCGCGACTGCTCTCCGTGTTCCCGGGATTTAGGTCCGCTGATCGCTCCGCCGATCAAAGCGATGGCATTGCCATCGCGACAGAGCGACTTCGAAACGCCACTTCAGTTGTGCGCGATGGATTCACATACGTCATTAACGTTTCCGTTAACTCCGGCGATCCAGTCAAAGCGGCACATTTGGCGCAGGCGGTTGGCGAGGCCTACATAAATGATCAGCTCCAGGCCAAATACGATGCGGCGCGCCGCGCCGCATCGTGGCTTTTCGGCCGCCTCGTGGAGTTGCGCAAGGAGACGATCGACAGCGAAGCGGCCGTTGCCGAGATTCGGCGAGCGTATGGATTGACCGCAACGGGCGAAAACGGAACATCGACCATAGCTAGCCAGAAGATCACCGAGCTCAATGCGGCGATTGGCGCCGCTGAGATCGATCTTTCGCGGAAACAGGTGCAAGTCGAGCAGGCTCGCAGCATCAGGCAATCGGGCGGCAATATTGAAGGTCTTGCCGCAGTCATGGCATCCAACGCAATCGCGAGTCTGCGCGCGCAGCGGTCCGAGATTATCCGCAAATTGGCCGAGATGCAGCCCTTGCCTTCACAGCGCGACGTTGTTGCCCGCCGCCCGGAAGCTATTCGCGCGGAAGAGGGGCTCCGTGCCATTGAAGGCCAAATATCTGCAGAAGAAGATCGCGTCATTGCTAATCTGGAAAATGAGTACGCGGTTTCACGGAACAATGTCGTTGCCTTAAAGGAGCAACTGAAAAAGCTAACGGGGGCCGGTGGCGTGATGAACCCCGAGGGACAGGCAAAACTCCGAGAAGCGCAGCGGGTTGCTAATGCCAACCGGCAGGTCTACGATTCTTTCCTTAATAAATTCAAGGAATTAGAGCAAAGCCAGACCATGCAGGAAGCTGAGGCGCGGATAATCGAAAACGCGCACGTGCCAACGCAAGCGAGTTTTCCCCGTCTGCCGCTCTTCCTAATGGTATCTCTCGGTCTTGGATTGTTGCTCGGCCTAGGCGGCGCTTTCGTTGCCGAATATTTCATCTCCGACCGGATGCGATCGACGTTTGTCACTCCAGTGCAGCTTGAGCAGACTTTGCGTCTGCCCACGTTGGGGAGTGTTCCCCTCCTCAACGTCGACGATTTCAAGCAAAAAGGGCACCATCTCGACATTCTCCAGTATGTGGTTGCAAACCAGTATTCTCAGTTCGCCGAAGCTTTGCGCTGCATCCGGGTTGGATTGCGGCGGACAGAAGGCGACAGGACAGCGAAGGTCATACAGATCACCTCAGCTGTCCCCGCCGAGGGCAAATCGACTCTGGCGGCGACGCTCGCTCTGTCGTCGGCGCTAGCAGGCGCACGCGTGCTTCTCATCGATTGTGACGTGCGTCGTCCAATGACCTCGAAATTATTTCATCTGGAAAAATCCAAAGGTCTTGTTGACTTGCTTGCTGGACGTGCCGAATGGGCTGAGATCGCAAACGATTATTCGTCTCTGACAATTGTGCCGATAGGAAAATTGGCCCAAAGCGCGCTCGATCTAATCGGTTCGCCTCGAATGATCGAGGTCCTGAAATTTGCTTCGGAACGTTACGATCTGGTTTTTCTCGACAGTCCTCCTATGCTGCCAGTCTCGGACGCTGCGGTAATTTCTAGCATCGCGGACAAAACCATACTCTTGATTGAATGGAACAAGACGGATCGTGATCTAGTGTTGCAGGCTATTGACAGCATTCATCTCAACAAGGGCACCGTAACAGGGGTCGTGTTGAACAAGGTCAATTTAGTTGCGATCAGATCCTATGGCTACGAGTATCGCAAATTCTTCGCTGAGACGGAAAAATACTACGCCTATGGTGAAGGCCAATCGTCCCAGCAAGGACGATCTTAGCGATTGCGAAACCCGGCTCGGGGCGCGATTCCGCGCGGGCAACGCTCCGATGGGTCACCGTCGACGAGCCGCTCGAAGGAGCAGAGTCAAACGTCGCATCGATAGACCGCAACGTTAGTGTGCGCGCCTATCTGCCGAATGGCGCCGAAGCGGCCGGTCCGGCGCAGGCTCGTCTGCAAAGGTTCATAGAAGAACACCATGGGACTGTTCTGAATGGACTCATGGTTCGCGGCAAAGCCTGACACGAGCAACGAGCCGATCGTCTTTTGCGCCAGGAATTCGATCAAGACACGATAGGCCTCTGCCGTCTCCTGATGGATCAGCACTTCGAAGCAGATCACCATTTCGGCTGCCGGCGCGTCCGCCGCGGGCGCCAGCTTGAAGCTCCAATCCGGGCGGGCGAGTCGCGCGATCGCGAGCGTCTCGGAGGATTGATCGATGCCGAGATAATTGACGATCGCGAGGTCCTTGATCACTTCGAGATCACCGCAGCCGACATCGAGAACAGAGGAGGCCGTCTCAACGCCCTGCTCCTTGAGGAGCTGCCGCTTAAGAAGGAGTTTGTCGCCGCGGGAGCCGATCCCAGAGCCTCGTTCGCGAAAATGCCGGTAGCGGAAGTCCCAGAAAACGCGATTGTCGAATCCGTTTCCTATCAGGGCATTGGCTTTTGCGACCGCGGCTTGCGCCGCTGCGTCAAGGTGGGCTTGCGGCTCCAGAAGGCCGAGAACATTGAGGCTGGAGCTATGATAGTGCAGCAAGGCGATCGGCTGGGAGTCATCGAAATAGCGATGCGCGCCGACAAAATGAATGTAGTAATTGACATTCGAGGGCGCCGCCTTGAAGGGCAGGCCCCCTTGCTGAACGGCGAGCCAGAAGCTGATCTGATCGACGTGATTTTCCCGGCCGACGCGCGAGAGCGGGTCCGTATTGGCCAGAAGCCAGAGAGCCCATTTGCGCCATCCTTCGGATAATTCTGCGCAAAGTTCTTTCGGTATTGAATAAAATCCGCCGCCGCAATTGGCCTCAAATGTCAGGTCGTCGCGGGCATCGGCCCGGCAGATCGGAGGCAATTTCGAAAGACCGGCCGCCGCGGCAATTGCCTGCAAGGTCGCAAGCGGCGGGATGGCGAGGTCGACGATCTTTGCCTGGATCGCCGCGCCCCGGAGAAAAGGCCGCAGATCCGATGTCGCTATCATGTCCGTATCGAGGAGCACGACGCGATCGAAATCATGCTCCTGCAAGTTCTCGAGTTGACTGAGCTTGTTGCAATGACGCCCATCGCCGAAGCGGGCGATCTCATGAACGTGGCAGCCGAGGTCTCCGAAGAGTCGCCGCCGCCTGGTGTTAACTTCTGGCAGGCATTGCACGTGGATGGCGGAAGGGTCGCCGCCACAATGCTCGATGAGCGAGCGCGCGAGATGCCATGCTTCATATGCGAAGCGAGGATCAGCGTCGATGACGAAGGAAAAAATCGTCCGGCCGTGCGTCGTCATCAGGCGCACTCTCCCATGCTCGCTTTGGCGCGGCTTTGGGTTGCTCGCAAAGGCGACCACTTAACACCAGGAACCATAAAAACCGCCTGTGATCATCGTGAAGGCCACCAACTTCAGTTCTCCGGCGGCATCCTGAAACTGGAGGAAAGCTACGACGCGCAATGCGAGGACGCTCAAAGACTCGAGCCCCAATGGGTTTTGGGCCGCTTTGCCCATAGCAAAAATGATCACTTGTGAAGCTTATCGGCTTCGCGCAACGCCGCGTCGTGCTCCTCTATCATCCCAATCATGTCGAACAATTGGGCGGCTTCGACGAAACAGCGTGCGGCTTGTGTCGGATTCTTGCGCGAGTCCAGGGCGCCGAGTCCGCGCAGCACATTGGCCTGGCCGAGGTGGTCATCGACCTGCTTGTAGAGGGCGAGGGCCTGGCCATATGCCGCGCGGGCCGGATCATTGCGGCCGAGCACGCTTTCCAAGTGGCCGAGCCCGGTGAGCGCATTGGCCTGTCCGCGGCGGTCATCGACCTGCTTGTAGAGGTCGAGGGCCTCCCCATAGGCCGCGCGGGCCTGATCCTTGCGGCCGAGCTTGCTCTCCAAGTCGCCGAGCCCGCGCAGCACATTGGCCTGTCCGCGGCGGTCATCGACCTGCTTGTAGAGGTCGAGGGCCTCGCCATAGTCCGCGCGGGCCTGATCATTGCCGCCGAGCGTGCGTTCCAAGTCGCCTAGTCCGCGCTGAACATTGGCCTGGCCGAGGCGGTCATCCACCTGCTTATAGAGGTCGAGGGCCTCGCCATAGGCCGCGCGGGCCGGATCATTGCGGCCGAGCTTGCTCTCCAAGTGGCCGAGCCCGCAGAGCACATTGGCCTGGCCGCGGCGGTCTTCGACCTGTTTATAGAGGTCAAGGGCGTCGCCATAGTCCGCGCGGGCCTGATCGTTGCGGCCGAGCTTGCGCTCTAAGTGGCCAAGCCCAGAGAGCACATTGGCCTGGCCGTGGCGGTCATCGACCTGGTTGTAGAGGTCGCGGGCCTTGCTATAGGCGTCGCGGGCCTGATCGTTGCGGCCGAGCTTGCTCTCCAAGTCGCCGAGCCCGGAGAGCACATTGGCCTGCCCGAGGCGGTCATAGACCTGCTTGTAGAGGTCGAGGGCGTCGTGATAGGCCGCGCGGGCTTGATCGTTGCGGCCGAGGGTGCGCTCCAAGTCGCCGAGTCCGGTGAGCACGTTGGCCTCGCCGCGGCGGTCATCGACCTGCTTGAAGAGGGCGATGGCCTCGCCATAGGCGGCGCGGGCCTGATCATTTTGGCCGAGCTTGCTTCGTAAGTCCCCGAGTCCGGATAGCACATTGGCCTGGCCGAGGCGGTCATCGACCTGCTTGTAGAGGTCGAGGGCCTCGTCGTAGGCCACGCGGGACTGATCATTGCGGCCGAGCGTGCTTTCCAAGTCGCCGAGTCCGCGCAGCACATTGGCCTGGCCGAGGCGGTCAGCGATCTGCTTGTAGCGATCGAGGGCCTCGCCATAGGCCGCGCGGGCCTGATCATTTTGGCCGAGCTTGCTCTCTAAGTCGCCGAGACCGGAGAGCACATTGGCCTGTCCGTGGCGGTCATCGATCTGCTTGTAGAGATCGAGGGCCTCGCCATAGGTGGCGCGGGCCAGATCATTGCGGCCGCTCTTGCTCCTTAATTCGCCGAGTCCGCGTAGCACATTGGCCTGGCCGAGGCGGTCATCGACCTGCTTGTAGAGCTCTTGGGCGTCGCCATAGGCGTCGCGTGCCTGAAGATTGCGGCCGAGCGTGCGCTCCAAGTCGCCGAGCCCGGTGAGCGCATTGGCCTGGCCGCGGCGGTCATCGGCCTGCTTGAAGAGGAAGGTGGCCTCACCAAAGGCTGCGCGGGCCTGATCGTTCTGTCCTGCCAAGTAGAGGCGGTTTGCGTCGGCAAGCTTTGTTGCCGCTTGTTTTCCGAGTGCGGTCTTTTCTACGCTGGGAATGACCGGCTGCGGGAGAATGGGGGGCGGCTTCGGATTGCCCGCAAGAACGAACACCAACGCCAACCCCATGATCATCGCAAGGGCCAGAAGCTTCAGTTTTCCGGCGGCATCCCGAAAGAAGAGGAATCCCAGGGCGCCCAATACGAGGACGCATAGAGCAGCGAGGGCTAACGGGCTTTCGCCGGCTTTGCCGATGATGTCGGGGGCCTTGTCGAGGAGCCCTTTGAAGAAGTCACCCACCTTTGCGCCGCCTTGATTCTCCCGCCCGCACACCTTCTGGGCCGGTGCGGTACATTAGGGTATATAGGGGAAAAAACCGGTGCCGAACAGTCGAGAGGATTCGCAATGCAATTGGGCGTGGTTGGCCTTGGCCGAATGGGAAGCAATATCGCGCGGCGGCTGCACCGCGCCGGACATCATTGCGTGGTCTACAACCGGACCGCAAAACCGGTCGCCGAACTCGCGGCCGAGGGTCTGACTCCCGCATCGGACATTTCGGATTTGGTCAAGAAACTCGATCCGCCCCGCGCGGCGTGGATCATGCTACCCGCGGGCGCAATCACGGAGGGCATGATCGATGCGATGAGCGATTTGTTGAGCGCGGGGGATATTCTGATCGACGGCGGCAATACGTTTTATAAGGACGACATTCGCCGCGCGAAAGCGCTTGAATCCAGGCGCATCGCCTATGTTGATGTCGGCACTTCCGGCGGGATATGGGGCTTAGAGCGCGGCTATTGCATGATGATCGGCGGATCCAAGGCGGCCGTCGATCACCTCGATCCGATATTCAGGGCCCTAGCGCCGGGCCCTGGCGCCATCGCGCGGACGCCGGGCAGGGACACGCGGGATCCGCGCCCGGAACATGGGTACATCCACGCGGGACCAGCGGGCGCCGGGCATTTCGTCAAGATGATCCACAACGGCATCGAATATGGCTTGATGCAAGCCTATGCCGAGGGTTTCGACATCTTGCGCGGCAAGGCCGGCCCGGGCGTTCCCCAAGGCGAGCAATTCGCGCTCGATCTCGCGGATATAGCGGAGGTCTGGCGGCGCGGCAGTGTTATTTCGTCCTGGCTTCTCGATCTTGGCGCAATGGCGCTCGCCGACGACTCCGCCCTTACGAATTTCACCGGCGCGGTCGAGGATTCGGGCGAAGGCCGCTGGACCGTCGATGCGGCAGTCGAAGAGGCGGTGCCCGCCAATGTTCTCGCCGCATCGCTGTTCGCGCGGTTCCGTTCGCGCGAGGAGCATACGTTCGGCGACAAGCTTTTGTCGGCAATGCGTTTCAAATTCGGCGGCCATGTCGAACATCCCGCCACAACTCCGCCTGCCAAATGATCCGGCGCCGCGGCTCACCGCGAAGCAGCGCCATCGTCGCGGCGGGTGGACGGGAACCCTCATGACTCCCGCGCCGGTGCTCGCGGTCGCGGGGGATGCGGACGCCTTGGCCTTGCAAGTTGCGCGCTTTGTCGCGGCCCAGGCGTCCAGCGCAACCGGACATTTCAGCCTTTGCCTTTCCGGCGGCTCGACACCGAAGCGCGCTTACGAGTTGGTCGCGGATTGCTGCGCGTCGCTCGATTGGCAAAATGTTCATCTTTTTTGGGGCGACGAACGGTTTGTGCCGCCGGATCATCGAGACAGCAATTTTCGCATGGCCCGCGAGGCCTTGATCGACCATGTACCCATTCCAGCCGCGCAGGTTCACCCCATTCCAACCGACTCCGCTTCGCCGGAAGAGGCCGCGGCCTTGTACGAGGCAACCCTGCAAAGCTTTTACGGAAGCAAGACGCTCGATTCAGAGCGGCCGCTGTTCGACGTGACCTTGCTTGGTCTCGGCGAGGATGGTCACGTCGCTTCGCTGTTTCCTGGAACCAAGGCGCTCGACGAGCGCGCCGCCTGGGTGACGTCGACCATTGGGGTCATGCCCGAGCCGCGCATCTCGCTCACCTTTCCGGCGCTGGAGTCGAGCAGCGAGATTCTTTTTCTGGTGTCCGGCGCAAAAAAACGGGAAATCCTGGCGCGCGTGCTCGCCAACGACATCACGCTGCCCGCCGCTCGCCTCGCAACGCTCGGATCCATCCGCATCTTCGCCGACCGCGCGGCGATTGGGGGATGAACGCTGCATAGCCGACGCAATCGCTTTGACTACCTGTTCACGGCAACAGAAACAGAGGCAGACAGCGCCTTTGGCGGCAGGATAGAAGAGGCCGGCCAGCAGACCTACTTCCAGCTTGGCCCGCGCAAAAAACGGTCCCGCTGTGTGCCTCCACTTTGGGATCGCTCAAAAGTCACTGTTTTTGCGGCATGGCGAGCCTGTCTGCTTCGGCGACAAGCGCCCGGGTTAGCGGCGGAATTGGCTCCCGCTGCGGCGACACGAGCCCGATGATATGAAGTTCGCGGGGCTCGGTGACGGGAATCGAACGTAGGGGCTCGCGCACGCCCAAAAGATTGGCGAGCTTTTCCGGCACGATGCACGCGCAGCCGCCGTTCCGGACATGCGAGAATAAGACGACCATCGAATTGGATTCGATAGGCGGCGGGGCGGAATTCGCCAGCAGCCGGTCGATAATGCGGCGGTTTTGCATGTCGGGGGTGAGCAGGCCGAGGGGAATGCGCCCGACATCCGCCCAGGTCACCTCCGCGCGCCCGGCGAGCGGGTTTCCGGCGGAGGTCAACAGCCTGTACTGCTCCCGGTAAAGCGGCACCGTGTGCAGGTGGCCGAGCGGCTCGTTGTCAAGATAAGTGAGGCCCGCGTCGATTTGGAAATCGTCGAGCATGGAGAGGATTGCGCGGGAGGTGCTTGAAAGAATCGTGAAGCGCACGTCCGGATGTTTGGCCCGGAAAGGCGTGGAGAGTTCCGCCGCCATGGGGAGCGCGGTTGGCACGGCGGCGAGCGTCAAATGCCCGGCGAGCGCGGTCTTGGACGCATGAACGTCCTGGCGCATGGAGCGCGCGTCGCTGACGATGCGCCTCGCCCATTCGAGCACGCGCTCGCCTTCCGCCGTCAGCCCGTAAAAGCGCGAGCTGCGATTGACGAGCAGCACCCCCAATGTGTCTTCGAGCTGTTTGATGCCCGCCGACAAGGTGGGCTGGGTCACCCCACAGCTTTCCGCGGCGCGGCTAAAATTGCGTTCCCGCGCCAACGCAATCAAGAATTCGAGCTTGTCGATCACGGCGGAGCAGAGGAGAGTTCGATGCGGGCGGCGCGGACGGCGGCCTTCCGGCGCGCGAACGCGGTGATCATAGCCGCGTGGCTCCAGGCGAGGGATTTGGCCGAGGTCTGGACGCCGGTTGCTTGGTCGAATTGCTCGGAAAGCTCCCCCGATGCGGGGGTATAGGCCGCAACGGTTGCCATGAATTGATCACCGCGCCGGAGCAAGACCTCAAAACGGCGTTTTCGATGCTCAAGCGCCGGCGGCGGGAGCGCCAAGGACTCATCCGCCGCGCCCAGCCGAAGCAAGAACTCCTTATTGTCCGCCGTCACCGGAAGATCCGCACCGGCCACCGCTTCGGCGAGAGCGTAGTAAAATTCCGCCGCGCCGAGCGTTGAAAAATAATAGGCGCCACCGCTGAAGTAACGGTCGCCCGCATAGCGCCCCATGGCGGGGCCGCGCGTTTGCGGACGCTGCCTGTTGATCGCGTAGCTTGCATCAAAGAGTTGCTCGAGCCGCGCGAGGGTCGCCATGACTCTCGGATCGAGAACGCTATGCGCTCCCTCCTCGCGCGCGGCGTGGATCACCGCGAGAATCGCCGCAAAATCGAGTTCCTTTCCGCTCACCCCGTTCGCGACACCGCGGCGGCTTACGTAAAAGCCTTTGGCCGGGCACCAATACTCGTCCAGCGATTCGGCGATCTCGCGTGCCGCGTCCCGGAAGGATTGCGCGCGCGGAGCTTCGCCGACGCCAGCTTCCTCCATCCAAGAAGCGCCATCCTTGAGCGCCGCGTGGTGCATAAGCCGTGTGTAATAATGGTGGCCTAACTCCTCCTCCCAAATGTCGCAACATGGCTCGCGCCAATGGCGGAGGATAAAGCTGAGATCGGTCATGATAAGCACGCGCATGGATGCGCGGGTCGCGTCGTCGAGCGCATTGAGAGGCCAGAACCGGATCAGGGCGAGAGCCCGCAAGGCCAGGCCATCGTGTTGCGGGCGCGACCATTTGGAGATGTCGAGGGCGCCATCCGGATTGAACCGTGGCTCGCCAAGAACACGATCCCCGGTGATCTTTCGCAGATCGCTCTCGTCCCGAACGAATTGCAGGAACCCCGGTTCGATATTTTTTCTAAAATCGCCGGCAAGGCGCAGAAAGCCGCTGCCGTCGAGACGATTGAGAGCATTGCTGAATGCGACAAAATCCTTGAAATGAACGAGCGCTTCCCCGGCGTGGTTTCCGGCAAAGATGAGATGGCGCACCGCATCGATGACGAGCGCCGAGTCGCGCAACCAATGGAAGAAATAGTCGGGGTCCGGATCCCAGGAGCCAAGCGCGGGCGAGGCCAGTATTGATCCCCGCGATGGCCGGATCGTCTGGCCAAAACCCGGGCGCTCCTTGACGAGATGCGTCGCGGAAATGGCGCGCAGCATCAAGGCCGCTGAAACATCGTTTTGGCGCGCCACCCAATCGAGCAAAAGCGTTTTTTCGTCGCCCGGAACGCCGCCGGTAGTCGCCCGGGCCGTTGCCATCGGCTTTTCTCCTAAGCCGCGTGCGGGCTGGAAAAGCCAAGCCGCGCCAGCCCGGTCCTGACATCGGGATCGGACATGAACAGCTTCCACAACAGTCCGGTCCGATAATTCTCGATCATGATCACGATCGGCCCCTGATCGATTGCAAGATATGTGCTGGCATACCAATCATGAGTCTCGCTGAAGGCATCGGTGAAGCCGAAGCGGCCCCAAATTCTATCTCCCAGCACATCGTAAAAATGGCGAAGGGCGCGCATCGCCTGGTCAGGCGCATAGGGAAAGCTCGACAGCGCCGCGGTGGGGGTGATGACGCCATTGTCATTGTCCGGGGCGTGCGCCTTATAGCCTTCCGGATCGTCGCTCGCCGTCAAGCCCCAGCACGAAGGCCCAAAGCCTTTATGGTGGTTGGGATTGCGGACGCAGTGCTCGTAGTTGATCAAGGTATGTTGGACGTTTTGTTCGAAATAGCTTGCATAGTTGTCCTTTAGCCCGCGCGGATCGAGCCCACAAAACGAATAATGGCAATAGAACAAAGGCCCTCCGAAGTCCGGGCCAAGCGGCAGATCGATATCGTAAAAGCGACGATGGTTGGTAAATGTGCGGCTTTGCGCGAAACCGTTATGGTAGACGGCGGCGCCGACCGCGTAACTGGGCGAGGCGGCGGCGAGCACGTAAGTGATGAGGCATTCGTTCCAGCCGCGGATGTCATGATCGAGGCTGAAGCCATTGTTAGGGCTCCAGTGCCAAGTCAGCACTTCGCGGTTTTCGCGTGCGTGCCAGTTCCATTCGGCATCGCGCCACAACCAGGTAATTCGGTCGCGAAGGCTTTTCTCGGCGGGGTTGTCGGCGGTAAAATATTGGCGGGCGCATAAGAGCCCTTGAAACAGATACGACGTCTCGACGATGTCGGAACCATCGTCCTTGCGGCCAAACCTTATCGCCGCCGCGGTGCAGCCATTCATGTAATGCGGGAATAGACCATGGTAACATGGCGCCCGTTCCAGAAAGCCGAGGATGAGGGCAAGACGGCTCGCTGCTTCGTCCCGTGTGATCCAACCGCGTTCGGCCGCGACAATGATCGCCATGACGGCAAAGCCGGACCCCCCCGTGCAAACGAGATCGTCGCCGGGGTCCGTAGCAAGCTCAGTGCGGTCGCGCGCGAGGCCGCAGAGCGGATGCGCGCCCTCCCAAAAAAACCGGAAAGTCTGGCGCTGGACGAGATCGATGAGCGCCGCGTCGGACTTGCCTGCGCGGGGCTTGATGTTTTTTGAATGTTTGTCCGAGGCTGGCATCGGTTGGCAATTCCTAATTCCGGCGTCAGACGGCGGGGGCCTTTTGCTTTGCCGTGGGCGCGGGAATTAAGTTGGGAGCGCAGGGGGCCAAGCGCTGACCCTCCGGGTCTTCGATCAGGTGAAGGACACGCGTGAAAAAGCCGCGCTGGGTGTCCGCCCGGCCGACATTGACGATTGCCGCCTCCGCCAGTTCCTGACCAAAAATATCAAGGACCAAGGCGCGCGCTTCCTCGTCGAGATGATCGATGGCTTCGTCGAGCAATATCCAGCGCGGCTTGTGCAGAAGGAGCCGGGCGAAGGCAAGCTTGTCCTGTTCCTCGCGGGTCAATTCCTGTTCCAAGAGAGCATCGCGATCGAGCCCCGGCGACAAATGGGCGAGCTTCATACGCTCCAGTGCGGCCAGGTATTCCCCACTCGTGAATTGGGAGGGCTCTGCTGGGTAGGCAAGCACGCCACGCAGCGTGTCAGGCGGCAAATAGTCTTTTTCCGAGATGAACATCATGGTTTGCGCTGGCGGCAGCAGGATGCGGCCGCATCCCCACGGCCAAAGGCCAGCGATCGCGCTAAAGAAACTGGTCTTGCCGCCGCGCTGCTTGCCGATGATCAAAACCCGCTCGGCTGGATTGATCACGACATGCTTCTCGCTGAGCCGCGTGCAGCCGCCGGGCGAGGCGATGCCGATTTGGTCGAACACAAGCCTGTCGTCGGCCGTCGGAACAAGCTCGATGCGGGCTGTCTCGCCGCCGAGCTGGTCCATCTCGACAAGGGCCAGGCGGAAGCTCGCGACCCTCAACAGTGTGGCCCGCCAATCGGCGATCAAACTAAAATTATCGACGAACCAGCGCAGCGCCTGCTGCACCTGATTGAAGGCCCCAACCGCCATCATCAGGCCGCCAAGCGACATATCGCCGGCGAAATATCCGGGCGCCGCCACGATGAAAGGTGCCACGATCGCAAACCATCCATAGCCGGCGGTGACCCAGGTGAGGCGGGTGATCGCGCGGACCAGCCGCCGCATCATCGAAAGGACCTGATCGAACTCGCGGTTTAGATGCTCCTTTTCATCCGTTTCGCCGCCATAAAGAGCAATGGCCTCGGTGCGCTCGTTGACCCGCACGAGACCGGAACGCAGATCCGCCTCGCGCGCGTAGCGCTCGGCGTTGAGCGGGATCAGCGGACGCCCGACCCGCCAGCTTCCAAACGACGCAATGCCGGCGTAGATCAGCGCGAACCAGACCATGTAGCCGGGCAAAGCGAAGCTCGATCCGGCGAGGGAAAAGGTTACGCTCTCCGAAACGGTCCAAAGGACGGTAATAAAGCATGCGAGTAGAAGAGTCGCTTGGAGCAAGCCAATGCCGAGGTCGGTCGAGAGATCCACCAGATGACGGGCATCCTCATGAATGCGTTGGTCTGGGTTTTGGCCGATTTCGCCGGCGCCAGAGAGACGAAACGCGCGCCTTGGCACGAGCCATTGATCGAAAAGATCGCGCGTCAATCCTTCGCGCAATTTCAGCTTGCTCATTTCGCGAAGCCAGGCCTGGGCGACATTCAAGGCCAACAACGCGCCGGCAATCACCGCAAAGACCACGAGCTGGTACAAAAACTCCCAAAAGTCCTTGAGCGAGAGCGCATCGTAGAATGGCTTGTTCCAAGCGTTGAGCTTGATCTGAAGGAAGGCCGTCAGGGCGACAACGGCGCAGACCGCGCTTCCGAGCAAGAACAGTTTGTTGCGGCCGGGCGAATACCAAAAGGTTACTACCATCATCCACAATTGCGGCGCGAGCCTCTGGCCTGACGCCGCCGTGTCACCCTGGGGCGGGGACGGTTTTTTTGTCTGCTCGTCCATGTGCACCTGGTTCCATTTGCCGCCGAATCACCCTAGCATGATGCTTCAACAACATGAACGGGGCGGCGGAAGCCTAATTCGCGATCGGAGCACGCGACAAATTGCTCCGACACGGCGGGAATAGCAATCTCGCCGCTGCGGCCGCGGCCGCGCTCCCGGCCGGCGTCGGTATCGACACGATGAACGATGATTACAGCCAGGGGTTGCCTGAGGCAATCGCGCGCGGCCTCGTTTCAACCGGTAGGGTCGATGCTGCCGTGCGCCGCGCGCTTAAACTCAAGGAGCATCTCGGCCTTTTCGACGATTCCTATTGGCGCGGCCCAGCGGTGACCGCTGCCGCCGCCGCCGCCAAGGTCAGGATTGAGCTTGCGCGCGCGGGCTCGATCAGGAACTCGGCCGGCCTTCCCCGACGAGAAGCGCCTGAGCAAGAGGCGTAGCGCCGGTCCGCGGCGCCACCAGGTCGAGGAAGCTATGGGGTCACCTGCCAGTGTGCAGGTACCGGTAGACCATAGTGAAGTAGACAATGGCGACCGCTTGAAGGGGAACCGCGCATCTGCTCTATCCTTTTGTTTTCTCACATGATCTTACCTAAAATATCTGCCCTTTCCGGGCCGTGCTCGCGATGCCGCAATTTTTTTAACGCCGCAGGTGACGCTTTTCAAACGCCCGGAGCGTCTTAGGGAGCGGGGGGACAAAATCCTGAGCCCTGCTCGCGCCCTGTGTCGATTGGAGCGAGACGGCGCGTCTGACCTCCCCGACGAAAACAACAAACCATATACGTCTAGGAGGCGTGAGCTATGAAACTCAGCAATTCCGTTGCGGTTGCCGCAACCTCGGTGTTTGCCCTGGCCTCGATTGCCCCGGCATTCGCCCACGAATCACGCATTTTGCCGGCTAACAATGGCCAGATCAGGCTGGTGGTCGGATTCCATGCGGAGCCGGCTTGGGAGGACAGCTTCAATGCCATCGATGTCATACTGAGCACTTACGACGGAGCCTGCCCGGCTCCCAACTCGAGGAGCTTCCTCGGCCAACCGATCGACACCGGTGGAACGGCGACTAACCCGGACCCCGACACGGTCAATCTAAGAGTCACAGCGCTTTATCTTAAGAAGGCCGTGCCTCCCACGGGACCGAACGGCAGTATTGCTCCGAAGGGAATCGAGGCGAGGCTGACGATCACCGATAAGTATCCGCTTGGGGAGCTGTTTGGCGGGCCCGGCACCTATAACAGCTGGTTCCGGCCCACCCGTCCTGGCGACGGCATCAATGGCGCCTATGGATTCCGTATCGTTGGCACGGTCCATGCCGGTCCCAACAGCGCCTCATGCCCGGGAGGCCCTGTCCAGCCGCTCGCGGCAAGAACCGCCAGGATCAACACTTTCTTTGTTTGCAGAGAGGGTAGCCTCAATCCGACGGCCTCCTTCCACTGTATTGAAGCGATCCAGCCGTTCCCTGGCCGAATCGAAGACGGCTACGTGCCCAACGCACCCTTCGATACGGACTGAGCGCTACAAAAGTAATGCAAGCCGGAACAGGCCACGTGAGAGCGGCATGATAGCTCGGGCGGGAATTCTGTTGATTCCCGCCCGGGACGGAATGGTGAGAGACCGGCGCGGCTAGTTCGCGCCGGGTTTCTGTAATTTAAACAGGAAGCGGTCGCTCTCGCCAATCGCCGCATATTTTTGTCTATCCTGTCATTCGACCGGTAGGTTGTCTCGTTTGGGTTGGCGTAAAGGGGAGGGCGCCGTGTTTGGCGCCGTCCCCGCTTTTCGTCTCTGTTTCGAACGTAGCGCGTGCCGGTCACGCGCATCCGCGTCGAAAATGCCCGCGCAGATGCTCCCATGCCTTGACCATGTAGCGATCGACCGTGCGCGCCGACACGCCGAGCCGTGTGGCGATCTCGGCATGGCTCAATTCCTCGACGCGGTTAAGCAGAAAGGCATCGCGGCAGAGCGGCGGCAGTTCGGCGAGGGAGGCTTGCAGGCGCCGCAGCTCCATCGCGCCTCCGGCGGCGGTTTCGGGATTGGCCGGAGCTTCCGCATTGCAGCTGAGTCCAAAGCCCTCGCCGGCGTAGCGCAACCGGATCTTGGTCTTGCGTGCCAAATCCACCGTCAAATTGGTGGCAATGCGATAGAGGTAGGGGCGCGGATGTTCGAGGGTCGCCGCGGTGCCGCGCTGGAGGAGATGGAGGTACGTGTCCTGCACGACATCCTCCGCCTCTTGGCGTCCGGCGCGGCGCCGGGCAAACCCGTGCAATTCGCTGGCGTGGGCCTGATAAAGACCTGCGAGCGCGGTATTAGCTGCGGACATGAGCGGCCTCCACCGGTTGGGCGCGCGTGAAGGACCAGAACAAAACCACGGCGAGCGCCGAGGCGGCGGCGCCGAAGCTGGAAAGCAACATGGGAATACCTCGTGTCAGGGCCGGGGCCGCGAAGGGCCGCGCCGGCCGCGCGAAACGGAAAAGCGGTGTGGTATGGAGAATGCCCGCGCGCTATCGCGAGCGGCCAAAGCCGCGTGCGCCGGTTGGCTCAAGGCCCAAGTCTGCAGTTTGGTTCCTGGGCCTGTCGCGCTGGACCTAGGGCTTGCGCCGGTTAGCCCGGCGGCAAACGAAGGTGTCCAGCGGCAAGCCAGGAAATTACGCCGAGCGGCGATTGAATCGCTTTGAGGAGCCGGGAAAACCGGTTGGCGCGAGCGCGATCAGAGGTTTTCCGGAGGACCGCGCGCGGCGAAATAATATTTTACGGGAGATCGCGCGGCGAGCCCCGGCGCGGGCGCGAAGGGGATTGCCGAAGCAACGCGCAGGGAAAAAACCGAAACCGCCGAAGGCGCCGCGACAAAGGCGCAAGCCGCGGCGGCGCAAGCCAGAATGCAGCATAGACCGTGATGCCGAACAGGATCGCTGGTGCCGGACCCAGATCCGTCCTGGGCGCAACTAATGCCGCCTGGGAAGGCGAAGGCCGCGGCCGGCGCGGATGCGGCGAGGAAGCCTTGCAGCAAAAGCGCATAAAGCGCGAACGCGGTGACCGCGACGCGCCTTGCCATCGACCCGTGTCGGAACCTCCCGATCGTCAAAGCCTGCACCCGTTGCGTTCGCAGTCTCAATTCAGCAAAAAGATCTTGGTCGGAGTGAGAGGATTTGAACCTCCGGCCCCCTCGTCCCGAACGAGGTGCGCTACCAGGCTGCGCTACACTCCGCCGCGCCGCCGGAGCTTCTCTCCGGCCGCAACGTTTCTAGTCGCTGTTATAACGGCGCCGTGGCGTGCGGGCAAGCCCAATGGCCAAGAGCCATTTTCATTACGCTCGTTGAAGCGGCATAGGCTCGCATGCTCCGTCAGGCTTTTTTGATCAAGGCATTTTTGATGAGGCCGACAACCGCCGTGACGATAGCGCCAGTGATGCCGCCGCCCGCCAATTGCCCGGCCAGCACACCAATATCGAAGCCACCCGCGGCGCTAGCCGCGCTCCCCAGGGCAGGTATAAGTCCCGACAGAATTGAACCGCCAATGCCGCCTCCCGCGGCGCCGGCGATAGTATTGCCAAGGGGACCGAGGCTGATATTTTTCAAAAGGCCGCCAGCCGCGTTTCCGCCGACCGCGCCGGCGATAAGTTGGATAATGAGGTTAACGATCGTTCCGGACATTTTCGCCTCCCGCTTGGGCCCTCCAGATCGAACGATGCCCGACCCCGAGTGCCGAGGTTTGGATTCGTAAAGCACCCAGTTGAGCGGTAATGATCATATTCCGCTCAACGTAGTTGGTAAGAAAAATGGCGCCAGCAAACGCCGAGACACTAACCCGGTGCAATAATATGATCAAGCTAGATGGGTGCCGCGCGCCGCTTTTATGCCGCATGACGAAGCGCGGGAGTAGGAGCCGTGTAGCCCCGCGTGTGAGGTAAAGGTTCAAGCTTGCCGCCTGCATCGGCGCCTTGCTGCCTTTATCTAAACGCTTGTTCGCCAACGCACTCCTCCGAGGTCGTCTCCTATAAGCGCGACGGCTTGGCCTTCACCAAGGTGAATAGGTCCATGGCGATCCATAGTAACCCTGGGATCCATTGTAATAAGGAACGCCATGTGAGCGCCCGGAAAAATCCCCGCGCGGACTTGTCTGACCCCTAGCGACGATATACTCGCCGCCCGGGCTAACGCCGGTCACCATTACCCGCGTATTCTCCAGGCCATTCTCCTTCACCAACGCATAAAGTGTGGCGGCATTCTTAGGCGAGATACGCACGCAGCCATGCGAGACGGGTTTGCCAAGATTCTTTACGTCTAAGCTGCCGTGGATGGCATGACCGTCTTTCATAAAAAAAATGGAATGGGGCATGGGGGCGTTTTCCCACTGTTTGCTATACCAAATTTTGTTCATAGAGGTGGCAGTATAGGTTCCCGATGGAGTTGAATATCCTGCTCGGCCAGTTGATACCCGCCATTGATATGTTTCTACTCCATCCAAAGAAACTGTCATTTGTTGATTTGTTTTGTCGATGTTGACGAGGACGGCGACCTTCCTGGCTCCGGCCACACCCGCGTCAATCGCTCTGCGGAAGTTGGAGCCCGCATGAGCCGTCACCGGAAAGAGGACCAATGCCGCGTCAATGGCGGTCAACAGAAACGCAATTCTCATCAATTGATTTAAGGATCTGCACATATGCCCCCCCAAGGCTGCGGAAATGAGCATTTGCCCCGCCGCTTCGTAGCACGTTAGCCGGAATCCGTCAGATGAACGCCGAACCGGCACAGATGGTTCCTGCTTCCGGCTGGACAGGAGGCCGCATGCTTGGAGTGGACGGTTTTTGGCGGCGTTTGCCCGCCCGAGCGGCATCTGGCCGCGCATGCCGACGTTTTTCCGTCATTTGGACGCAATCCTCCCGTGGGTTGGGCTCGAAACGGTGACATGCAAGGCCTTACGCAGTGGATGCTGCTCGGAAGCATTGAGATGCTCGCGTCGTGTTGAGCAATGGATTCATTTGCTGCCGCGATGGGCCACGCCGGCGGTGCCGCTTTCAAACCCGCCCTCTTGCCTCGGAACCGGGCCTATGCGACATACGCCGGCGCTCCGGAAAATCGAAAACCGCCCCGGCGAGAGCTGCGGTAGCTCAGTGGTAGAGCACTCCCTTGGTAAGGGAGAGGCCGAGAGTTCAATCCTCTCTCGCAGCACCAGTTTTCCGTTTACAATTCGTCGCAGGAAGGTCACGGAACGTCACCCCCGCCGCAACGCTCCAGCGCCGGTTCATAAATCGAGATCGGGGTGCAACGCGCCCGTGATTTTGTCTGTCGGCACTTGCTAGACCCCGCGCAACCAGTTTATTTCCGGGCGCGGGTATCGTCGCAGCTCGGACTTAAGTGGAAATTCAGCTAACCGGATCGCGAATAAAATGCCCGCACCAAGAGTCAACGAATTTTTGATGGAGTCCTGACAAGATTCTTGCACGACATAGTCTGGCAAGCTGATCGCCGTCCAACGGTCGATTCCTCTTCTGAATAGATTCTGGACAACTACATCATGACCCCGCCTGCGCTCACCATCTGGTACAATACAAAATGCCCTGTCTGCAATGCCGGAATCGATCGGCAACGCAACAAGCTCGTCTCGGCCATCAAGGCGGCCACGATCGCATTCCGTGACATTAATGTCGATCCGCAAGCGCTCGCTGCTTTTGGCGCCGATGTGGATGATGTGCGTCGGCGCCTGCATGCCGTGGATGAAAGCGGACGACTGATTGTTGGTGCAGACGTCGCAATTGCAGTTTGGCGACGAACGCCAGGTGAGGGCTGGCTTGCCGCGATCCTCGGCGCACCAGGCATCATCCATGTGACCCGCTTTGGGTACGATCGCTTCGCTGATCTTCTTTGGCTCTGGAACAAGCGCAGCGGCCGTTGGTAACCCGTCCACGTCAGGGATCGTTCCAATCAAAACGCAAGACACCCTCGCTCGCGAGGCTGGTCGACCACGTACCACTTCTTTTCCTGAACCGCAGGCTGGGGATGGCCAGCTGCTCCAATCGATTGATGAACCGGACCAGTTCGCCCTGGCACCGGCGGCTAAAAGTCCATTAGACATCGGGTATCTGCAAGCCTTGGTGCCTCAGTGCCTCGGTGCCTCGGTGCCTCATCGAACCAATTGCCACGGCAGCCTCTTTCATTCAAGCCGTAAACACACGGTGAGGCGGTGATGACGGAATAGTTCGGTGTTGTCCCGCAACATTGTTGTAAGCGGACAGATCACAACCGCTGGCAAGCTCCCAAAAAAACGATTGGATAACGATTGGAAAAAGATAAACCCTTTCGCAACGTTGCGTTCGCGCCAATTCTGACCTCTGTTTCCCGCCACGTCTTACCGCACGCTGCCAGGCCACAGCACCCATCTGGCTCCCACCAAAGGAACGTGAGCAATTACTTTCCGTCGCCCGATAGAGAACCTGGCCCGCCGTATCAAAAAATGCGCTTAACATCCGCCCTCTCGGCCATGACGCACGGCTTGTCGCGGATCACAACGCTTTGGACATCGCGATGGCTCCCTGTAGGGTCAGCGCAACAGCTGCCATCTTAGGGCGACTTTCAATCCACGGAGTTTTCCATGATCACCGACCGCAGTGAAGTGACAAACATGATTTGCGCCGCCAAGGTTGAGAAGAACATCAAATGGGCGGCGGTTGCGGCAGCGATCGGGCAAAGCAAGGAATGGACAACGGCCGGGTGCCTTGGCCAGATGGCGTTCACCAAGGAGCAAGCGGAAAAGATCGGCGCTATATTTGGACTCTCCGGCGAGGCGGTCGCTTGGCTCCAGATCGCGCCTTACAAAGGGTCTCTGCCAACCTCGGTTCCAACCGATCCTCTGATCTACCGGTGGTATGAGATTGTCGCCGTCTATGGCACCACAATCAAGGAATTGATCCATGAAGAATTCGGCGACGGGATCATGAGCGCGATCGATTTCTCGATGGATATCAGCCGCGAGGCAGATCCCAAGGGCGACCGCGTAAAAGTCGTCATGTCAGGCAAGTTTTTGCCATATAAGACTTATTGAGCGCGCCAAGCCAACCCCCGAAAGGTGTTTCCGGTGCAACGCGACAAAAGCTCGGCGCCCCCGCTTAATTTTAGCGCCGCCAAAACCACCGTGGCGATCGGCATTGGTTGCAAAAGAGGCTGCTCCAGTGAGGCAATCATCGCACTTGTAGAGCGCGCCATCGCGGCGGAGCCATGCGCGGGCGCGCCAGCGGCCCTTTTCACGCACGCGGCCAAGCAAAACGAGGCGGGCTTGGCTAACGCGGCAAAAGCGCTAGGCCTGCCGCTCGTCTTTCTCGACGGCCAAGTTTTGCGGCAAGCCTCTTTACGCGCCGTCACGAACTCGCCAAGAGTGATGGCGATGTTTGGGCTTCCGTCGATCGCGGAGGCCGCAGCACTTGCCGGGGCTGGGCCTTCGTCCGTCCTGCTCGTCGCGCGCATGAGCGATGGGTGCGCAAGCTGCGCGATCGCCGGCACTAGAGAGCCATGACCGTTCACTTCATCGGCGCGGGGCCTGGCGCCCCCGATCTCATCACCTTGCGTGGGCGCGATCTGATCGCCCGTTCGCCCGTGTGCCTCTTCGCCGGCTCTCTCGTGCCGCGCGCGCTGCTCGAACATTGTCCCAAGGGCGCCCGCATCGTCGATACGGCCCCGCTGAGCCTCGACGAGATCGGCGCCGAATTTTTGCGCGCGCATCGCGCCGGAGAGGATGTTGCGCGCCTGCATTCGGGCGATCTTTCGATATGGAGCGCCTTGGGCGAACAAATTCGCGTGCTGGACCAGCTCGCACTTCCCTACACGATCACGCCTGGCGTTCCGGCTTTCGCCGCCGCCGCCGCCGCCTTGGGCGTCGAACTCACTCTGCCGGAACTGGCGCAATCCCTGGTTCTGACGCGCATCCAGGGACGCGCCTCCGCGATGCCTGAGCATGAAAAGCTCGCGGCTTTCGCGGCCACGCGAACGACCCTCGCCATTCATCTCTCGATCCATGCGATCGAGCGGATCGCGGCCGAATTGACGCCGCATTATGGCGCCGACTGCCCGGTCGCGATCGTGTTTCGCGCCTCATGGCCGGATCAAACGATTCTTAAGGGGACGCTCGCGACCATCGCCGGAATGGTCGCGGCGACGCCGATCGAGCGCACCGCGCTGATCCTCGTCGGGCAAGTCTTGGCGCGCGGCGATTTTCGCGAAAGCGCCCTCTATGACAAAGACTACCAGCGCCGGTTCCGGGGCAAGCCGCAATGAATGCGGCCGATCGCGGAGGATGCGCGGGCGGGTCGTCAACGCTTTCGACGATAGAAACCCGTGAAGGATATCGCGATGCCGCCGCACATGTCATTGTCCTCGACGAGGAGCAATGCGCCGATCAACTGCATCCGGACTTGGCAATCGCCCTCTTCAGCCTTGTCGAATGGAATGCTGCCATCGTCGGCGAAGGCGAGAATCCCGCCAGCCGGCCTGGCTTCGGCTCCGAGTTCGCCGTTGGACGTGTCCCCAGTCGCCGGGAAGGTGTAGACTTGTAGCCCCGTGATCGCGAGACTGCCGCGCTTGCCACGGGAGATCGTGATTTCGCCATGCAACGACCAGGTGCCGATCCAATCCCTCAACTTGGGAGACGGATTGGGCGCGATGGGCGACAAGGCCGAGGATAGCATCCAGCCGCTCGTCCAAATTTGCTTGCGGTCGCGCGGCGACTGATAGGAGACACAGGTATAAGGCCCGAGCGTTTTGCCGGTCAGCGCCACATCGCCTTGCACCAGATACGCTTTGTCCCGGCACGCCGCATCCTCGGCCGGGCAGGAAGCATCTTCCCCCGCGTTCTTCACGAAATAGGCGCGCTTGGCTGTCACCTTGGAGGCGACGAGCGGACGTTTCACATCAAAGTCGATGCCATTGCAATCCTTCGGGTTCGATTCGGCGGCGGACGGCGCTATGCCGCGCCACGCGATGAACGCGGCGGCAATAAAAATGGGGCGGAACCGCTTCATGGCGCACCTCTCGCAGCTAAGGAGAATTCAAGCTGTATCACTCAAAAAATTCATTCGCCAACTAGTCTACACACACCCCTGAATGCCGCCTAGGTGACGCCCGGCTCAAAAAACATCGCGCGGCCGGGAAAGAGCATCGGCCTCTTGCCGAGGCCGGTTGCCCGCATGGGTCCCTCCCCACCGCCGGTCACGCCACCTATCGCCGCACTTGCATCGCTTGGCGCAAGCCCATAGATGAAAACGGCCAAACCTTTCCTTGCCCGCGCCGCGCGGGGCCGGGCGATTATTGAGAAGTTTCATGCAAGATATTCCGTCCGGACGGGAAGGGTTTCACGCGACCACGATCGTCATGGTTAAGAAAGGCGGCCGCACGGTGATCGGCGGCGACGGCCAGGTCTCGATCGGGCAGACCATTGTCAAGGGCAATGCAAAAAAAGTTCGTAGACTAGCCAAGGGCGAAGTGATCGGCGGCTTCGCCGGCGCGACCGCCGACGCCTTCACCCTGTTCGAGCGTCTCGAAACGAGACTCGAACAATATCCAGGCCAGCTCATGCGCGCCTGCGTGGAACTCGCCAAGGATTGGCGCACCGACCGCTATTTGCGCCGGCTCGAGGCGATGATGCTCGTCGCCGACGCCGAGGCGGCTCTCGTTCTAACCGGAACCGGTGACGTGCTCGAACCGGAGTCCACCGGCGATGGCAGCGTGATGGGGATCGGGTCTGGCGGCAATTACGCGCTCGCCGCGGGCCGCGCGCTGCTTTCGACCGATCTCGATGCCGAGGCGATCGCCCGCCGCGCGCTCGAAATCGCGGCCGGCATTTGCGTCTATACCAACGATAAATTCGTGCTCGAATCGATTGCCTCGAAATAACCGCGCGGCAGTAGGAAAGCCTCAAATGACCGATTTTTCTCCGCGTGAAATTGTTTCCGAACTCGACCGTTTTATCGTCGGACAAAAGGACGCCAAACACGCCGTAGCGATCGCGCTTCGCAACCGCTGGCGCCGGCTGCGCCTCGAAGGCGCGATGCGCGAAGAGGTGCTGCCGAAGAACATTTTGATGATCGGGCCGACCGGTTGCGGCAAGACCGAGATTTCCCGCCGCCTCGCCAAGCTCGCAGGTGCGCCCTTTCTCAAAGTAGAGGCGACGAAATTCACCGAGGTCGGCTATGTCGGCCGCGATGTCGAGCAGATCGTCCGCGATCTCGTCGAGACCGCGATCACGATGATGAAGGTAGAAAAGCGCAAATCGGTCCAGGCTCGCGCGCAGCTGGCCGCGGAAGAGAGGGTCTTGGACGCACTCGTCGGAACCAGCGCGTCGGCGTCCACGCGTGAAAGCTTCCGCAAGAGGTTGCGGGCGGGCGAACTCGACGACAAGGAAATCGAGATCGAGATTACGCAAACCGCGTCGTCGATGCCGATGTTCGAATTGCCAAACATGCCGGGCTCGGCGATCGGCGCGATTTCGATCGGCGATATTTTCGGCAAGGCGCTCGGCAATCGCGCAAAACCGCGGCGCACCACGGTCAAGGACGCCCACGCCCCCTTGATCGTCGAGGAAAGCGACAAGATGATCGATCAGGATCAGATCATTCAGGAAGCGATCCGGGAGGTCGAAAACAACGGGATCGTGTTTCTCGACGAGATCGACAAGATTTGCGCGCGCGAGGGGCGTGGCGGCGGCGATGTCTCGCGCGAGGGCGTGCAACGCGATCTGCTCCCGCTCATCGAAGGCACCACGGTCGCGACCAAGCATGGCACGGTGAAGACCGATCACATCCTGTTCATCGCCTCGGGCGCCTTCCATGCCTCGAAACCGTCCGATCTGCTTCCCGAATTGCAGGGGCGGCTACCGATAAGAGTCGAACTGTCGCCCTTGAACGAGGATGATTTCCGCCGCATCCTCACCGAAACCGAAGCATGCCTCATCAAGCAATACGAAGCTCTTCTGCGCACGGAGGGGGTCGAGCTTTCGTTCACGCCGGAAGCGATCTACGCGGTGGCGCGAATCGCGGTGCAGGTCAATTCCTCGGTCGAAAATATCGGCGCGCGACGGTTACAGACGGTGATGGAACGCGTCCTCGACGAGGTGAGCTTCACCGCGTCCGACCGGTTCGGCGAGAGGATCGAAATCGATGCGGCGTTCGTCGAGAAAAACATCGGCGACCTCGCGCGGAACGCCGATTTGAGCCGGTTCATTCTTTAGCAGTTCACTCATCGATCGGTCTTAAAGGTCTGGAGAGGTCGGCTCGATTTCGGCCAATTGGCCCAATTCTTTCAGCGCAGTGCTTGCGACGTAGGCCAATCTGCCATAGGCAGAAACTGGCAATATCAATCCTGTTCGTGTCAGCGCTGCCGCAACTTCGTTGCATTCATCGGATGAAAAATTGCTGGAAAGGCTTTCCCTAATTTTCTTCCAGAACTCGTCTGGTGTTTCGTTGATGATGCCATACGCAGCGCCGAGAAACAGAATCTCATTTCTTGTTAGTGATTGGAGAATGTTGGCCCATTTTGAAAATTTGTCATATTCAAACGTCTTGTTGCGCTTCAATCCGAAGATGACTTGAGCCAACAAGCGCAAATTTTGGCGCGCGGCTCCGGCGTCAACAGCGCTTGAAAAACGAAGCAGCATCTGTACCAATTCGTCCGCGTCACCATTCGAGAATTCGATGCCTTCTCTCTTCCCCTTGGCGATTTCGGCAAGCAGTAATTCAATTGCTGCTTGTTTGCGACGCTGCAATGCCCTGCTAACGGCAAGTCCAAGCGTTGCCGATCCAGGGATGCTAAGTGCCGCCATGACATCAGTCACAATGGCTGTTCCGCCGAGGATACCATTTCCTTTGCTCAAGCTTCTCTCCACTCAATCGTGAAAGGATAAATCTATTGGCTGGGTATTGCCCTTGCCACCCCTCAAGGCAGCATAATAAACCAGGCTGCTAGCCCGAGCTCGGGAGTCTCTCTGACATGGCAAAGTTCGTTGAACGGGTTTTTTCCGGCGTGCAGCCGACGGGGAATCTGCATCTTGGAAATTATCTCGGCGCGATCGCGAAATTCGTCGAGCTGCAAAAAACCCACGCCTGCATCTATTGCGTGGTTGACCTTCACGCGATCACGCTGCCGCAAAAGCCGGACGAATTGAAGGCGAGCATAAGGGAAGTGACGGCGGCCTTCATCGCCTGCGGCATCGATCCCAAAAAACACATTGTGTTCAACCAGAGCCAGGTTGGCGAGCATGCCGAGCTCGCCTGGGTGTTTAATTGCGTGGCGCGCCTCGGCTGGCTCAATCGCATGACGCAATTCAAGGAGAAGGCGGGAAAAGACCGCGAGAACGCCTCGGTTGGGCTTTATGCCTATCCGTGCCTGATGGCCGCCGATATTCTTGCCTATCGCGCGACCCATGTCCCGGTTGGCGAGGACCAAAAGCAACATCTCGAGCTTGCCCGCGACATCGCGCAAAAATTCAATCTCGATTTTGCCGCCTCGATCGCGGCCAATGGTCATGGCGAGGCGTTTTTCCCATTGCCGGAGCCGCTCATTCAAGGGCCGGCCACCCGCGTCATGAGTCTCCGCGACGGTTCGAAAAAAATGTCGAAGTCGGACCCGTCGGAGTATTCGCGGATCAATCTGTCCGACGATGCCAGCACGATCGCGCAAAAAATCCGCAAGGCGAAGACCGACCCGGACGCGCTCCCTTCCGAAGTCGAAGGGCTCAAGCAGCGGCCGGAAGCCGAAAATCTTATCGGCATTTTTGCCGCGCTCAATGGCGAGACGAAGCAGGATGTCTTGAAGGTTTTCGGTGGCGGCAATTTCTCGGCGTTCAAATCGGCGCTTGTCGATCTCGCGGTGGCAAAGCTCGGGCCGATCGGCGCCGAGATGCAACGCCTCAAGGACGATCCCGCCTTTATCGACGGCGTTCTCGTCGATGGCGCCGCGCGCGCACACGCGGTGGCCGCGCAGAACATGGCGTGCGTGAAGGATATTTTGGGTTTCGTGCGGTAAGGCGGGATCGCGTGCGTCAGGCCCTTCCTTCCAAACCTTCGAGATCGGCGATCATTCCCTCGATCATCTTCAGGCCGATGTGCCAGAAGGCGGGGTCGCGCGCGTCAAGCCCAAACGGCGCGAGCAATTCTGAATGATGCTTGGTCCCACCCGCCGCAAGCATGGCGAGGTAGCGTTCGGCAAAGCCTTCGCGCGCGCCCTGATAGATGCCATAGAGGGAATTCACGAGACAATCGCCGAACGCATAGGCGTAGACATAAAAGGGCGAGTGGACGAAATGCGGGATATAGGCCCAATAGGTCTCGTAATCGTTGCCAAGCTCGATCGCCGGCCCGAGGCTTTCGGCCTGCTCGCTCATCCACAGGCCGCAGATTTGCGCCGCCGTTAGCTCGCCATTGCGCCGCTCGACGTGCAGCTTGCGTTCGAAGGAATAGAAAGCGATCTGCCGCACCACCGTATTCAGCATGTCCTCGACCTTGGCGGCGAGCAGGGCGCGGCGCTGCGCGGCATTCGCCGTGCGCAGAAGCAAGGCGCGGAAGGTCACCATTTCGCCAAAGACCGACGCGGTTTCGGCCAAGGTCAAAGGCGTCGGCGCCATGAGCGCGCCGTTGGGGCCGGCCAAAACCTGATGCACGCCATGGCCGAGTTCATGCGCGAGTGTCATCACGTCGCGCGGCTTGCCCTGATAGTTCATCAGCACGTACGGATGCGCGGAGGGCACCGTTGGATGCGCGAAGGCGCCCGGCTGCTTACCCGGCCGCACTGGCGCGTCGATCCAGCGCTCGTCGAAAAAACGTTTAGCGATGCCCGCCATCTTCGGCGAGAAACCGTCGTAGGCATCAAGCACGATGTCCCGCGCGTCATCCCAAGGGTAGACCTTCGCCGGGACCTGCGGCAGCGGCGCGTTGCGGTCCCAATGCTTGAGCGCGGGCTTGCCGAACCATTTGGCCTTGAGGCGATAATAGCGATGCGACAGGCGCGGATAGGCGGCGCGCACGGCGGAAACCAGCGCATCGACGACGTCGCGCTCGACCCGGTTGGCGAGATGCCTGGCGTCCGCCACGTCCTTAAAACCGCGCCAGCGGTCGGAAATCTCCTTGTCCTTCGAAAGCGTGTTGGTGACGAGCGCGAACGTTCGCAGGTTTTGCTTGAGGCCCGCGCCAAACGCAATCGCGGCCTTCGCCCTTGTCTTCTCGTCCGGGTCCTGCATCAGATTGAGCACCGGCTCGATCGCGAGCTTCTTGCCATCGACGTCAAAGCGCAAGCTCGCGATTGTCTCGTCGAACAGCCGGTTCCAGGCGCCATAACCGGTGATCGATTTTTCATGGAACAATTGCTCGAGCTTATCTTCGAGCTGGTATGGCTTGCCCTTGCGGATGTCTTCGAGCCAGGGCCTATAATGCCTGAGCAGCCCCGCCGCCACTTTCGCCGCGAGACCGTCGTCGAGCCGGTTCAATTCGAGCTCGAAGAACAAAAGATCGGTGGAGGCATTGGTGACTCTTTCCTGCGCGTCGCCATAGAATTTCATTCGCGCCGGGTCGGTTGTATCCTCGGCATAGACGAGCCCAGCATAGGCCATGATGCGCCCCAAAAGATCTTCCAATGCCTCGTAACGCCGGATCGCTTCAAGAAGCCCCGCGCCGGAAGCTTTCTTGGCCAGCGCTTCGAGCTTACCTTTGTAGGCGGCGTTGAAGGCGGTGCATTCGGCGGCTGCCTTGGCGAGGTCGCCCGCGAAGGCTTGCGAATCCATCGACGGATAGAGGTCGTCGAGGTTCCACTCCGGCAGATCGCCGAGTCCGGCCGCTTGCTTCGACTTCGCGCTGGTTTGCGCCTTGCGGAACATGCTGAGGGATTTGCTGGTGGTCTTGCGCGGCATGACCTTATTCCTATGTGGGAGCGCTGTCATAGCGATCGAAGCCCGCGCGATCAACCCAGAGCATGATCCCAAATAGTCGCAGCCTTTTTGGATCGGAAGAAATAAAACGGCTGTCCCACCGTTTTCATCACAGCTGTTAAAGAAATCGCCTTCGCCGTTCCTGTGCGGGCAGGGGCGCAGGGGTGCCCCCCAATCAGGGGGCGCGGGGTGCTCCTCAAATACAATAATGTCCAAACATCGAATGAGGGAGGAAAGTAATGACCAATTTTCGCAATCCCCTGGCGGCCAGCTTCGCAGCCATTATCCTTAGCATGTGCGTCGCCGCGATGCCCGTGCCAGCTTTAGCTGGGGGCGGCGGCGGCGGTGGCGGCGGTAGGGGCGGCGGCGGTATGCATGGCCACCCCGGTGGTCCGCCGCCTCTTATCCTCGACAGCGGCGCGACTGGCCGGGCGGTGAGCAGCAACTGCTTCAAACCGGTCGTCGACACGCACGGCACTATCGTAGCTTATCGCCGCATCCCGGGTTGCAGCTGAGAACCGGCCTCTGTCTCAAAATTTTGCAGTTCTGGACGCGAGGGTCCGCGCACGGACGCGCTCGGCCCTCTTGATGTAGAAAGCGGCCTTGGCCTTACGATATTCTTCGAGAGCTCCGCCGACATCTTCGAGGGCTTCGTCGAGATGGCGGGGCTCGCGGATTTTTTTGAAATAGGCAAGATGGACCAAGGCCAGTTTTTCTTGCGTCTGCGCCCACATGAGCGGCACGCGCTCGCGGGTCCTTTCCTCCAGGGCGCCACGAAAAGCGGTGACGGCCTCCTCCAGCAGCGATGTCCCACTCTCGCGCTCGCCAAGGGTTCGAAGCGCGTTGCCCAAATTGGTCTGGGTAGAGGCCCAGTCGAGCGGCATGCGGTCGCGGGGCTGTTCGGCAAGCGCCTCGCGAATAAGGGTGATCGCCTCTTCCAGCTCCGCCGCCCTGCCTTCCCGCTCGCCGAGGGTTCGAAGCGCCTTACCCAGATTGGTCTCGGTCCCCGCCCAATCGAGCGGCACACGATCGCGGGGCTGTTCCGTGAGCGCCTCCCGATATGCGGCGATCGCCTCTTTCAACCGCGCTGTTCCACTCTCCCGCTCGCCAAGGGTTCGAAGCGCATTGCCCAGATTGGTCTTGGTCTTGGCCCATTCGAGCGGCACACGCTCGCGGGTGTTTTCCTTCAACGCCTCGCGAAAAGCGGTGACGGACTCGTCCAGCCGCGCCGTCCCCAACTCGCGGTCTCCGAGGGATCGAAGCGTGTTGCCCAAATTAATCTGGGCCTTGGCCCAATCAAGCGGCACGCGGTCACGGGTAAATTCGTTCAGAGTCTCGCGAAAAGCGAGGACAGCCTCCTCCAGCCGCGCGGTCTCGCTCTCGCGCCCGCCAAGGGTCGCGAGCGCAGCACCTAGATTGTTCTGGGTCTTGGCCCAAATGAGCGGCACCCGCTCGCGGGTCCTTTCCTTTAGAGCCTCGCGATAGGCGGCAACGGCCTCCTCAAGCCGCGCCGTCCCGCTCTCCCGCGCGCCAAGGGTCTCGAGCGCGGCGCCCAGATTGTTCTGGCTCGCGGCCCAATCAAGCGGCACCCGCTCGCGGGTCCTTTCCTTTAGAGCCTCGCGATAGGCGGCGACGGCCTCCTCCAGCCGCGCCGCGTCGCTTTCCCTCTCGCCGAGACGCATGAGCGCATTTCCCAGGTTGGTCTGGGTCATGGCCCAATCGAGCGGCAGCCGCTCACGGGTCCGTTCTTTCATTGCCTCACGACAGGCGGCGACCGCTTCCTCCAGCCGCGCCGGTCCGCCCTCGCGCTCTCCAAGACTACGAAGCGCATTACACAGATTGTTCTGGGTCATGGCCCAATCGAGCGGCGCGGACTCGCGGGTATTTTCGTTCAGCGCCGCGCGAAAAGCGGTGATGGCCTCGTTCAGCTGCGCGGTCCCACTTTCCCGCTCTCCGAGCCGCATGAGTGCATTGCCAAGATTATTCTCAGTAACAGCCCAGTCTTCTGGGACGCGATCTCGGGTCCACTCCTTCAAAACGTCGCGAAACGCGGTGACCGCCTCCTCCAGCCGCGTCGTTCCGGATTCGCGCTCTCCGAGGGCCCAAAGGGCAAGACCCAGATTGTTTTGCGCCGTCGCCCAATCGAGCGGCGCGCGTTCGCGCGTCCATTCCTTCAGCGCCTCATGATAAGCGGCGACCGCCTCTTCCAGCTGCGCCGTCCCATTTTCCCGCTCCCCGAGCGCCAAGAATGCGTTGCCAAGATCGTTCTCGGTCGCGGCCCAGTCATGCGGAAAAGCTTTGCGGGGCCTTAGCTCGACAAGCTGCTGCAAGCGTTCGATCGCCGACTGCGCGGCTGCGTTGTCGCCAAATTCCTCGCCTTGCCGGTAGAGAGCACTGGCCTCTTCGTTAAGGTATTTCCAGCGTTCGTCTTCATGCCCCGCCGGCACTTTTGCCGCCGCGTCGGCGAAGCGCTTGGCTGCATCGACGTAGCGCAACCGGGTCAAGGCCACGTCGCCGCGCTGAGCGGTGGTTTGCGCGGCATTCAGCGCCAGCCGGTCCAACGCTTCGGATTGGATTTTTTCGATCGCGACCAAAATTTCGTCGGCCTTGCCGAGTTGCCCATCGGCAATCGCCTTTTGCGCCTCCGCCTTCAAGGCGGTGATTTTCGCGTCGTCGCCGGGTTGCGCCGCCGCCGCCATTTGCAGCTCCTTATATTTCCCGGCGATCTCGGCAAGCTTCGCCGCGAGCCGTTCGGGCGGCACATCGGCTTCGCCCAAAATCTCCAGCGCGCTTTTGACCTGGCGCTGGTTGAGATCAAGTTTGTCCTTCAAAAGCGCGATGGTGTCCTTTTGCGACTCTGACAAATCTTCGAGCGGCTTCGTCCTGAGCCGCACCAATTCCTCGACCTTGTCGGGAGGGACGCCGATCATGCTGTTCGTTACATTGCCACCGATCGCGACACTGCCCTGCTCGGCGTGAACCGGAGGCCGCTCCTGCGCCCAAGCGTTCGGGGCCCCCCGCGCGAAAGCCAGCGCGAGGACAAGGCCGAAGGCACGGACGATACTGCCCATCTCATCGCCCTCGCTTCGGGCAGTCGTTGCTGCTGCCCGCCGTGATCGTCGCGCCCGACACATCGCCGCCGATGGCGACGCTGCCGCAATCGGCTTCGATCCTGTGTTGGGGAGGACTCGGCTTCGCCTCGGGCGCCGGGAAGAAATAAACGTAGGCCGTCCAGAGCGCTCCAACGACGACAGCGACACCGCCGCCGATCAAGGTCAGCATCCTCTGGTTCTTTTCGTCTAGGAAAAACTCCCAAATCTTTTTCCACATGGCGGCATTCCGGCGCCGGGAAGACCAATAAAGTTAGCATATTCCGCCGTTCGGTTTAAGACCTGTCGCAAGAGCCCAAACCTAAGCCGAAAGCGCGACAATCCCGAGCTGCGTGGCAAGCCCGTTGCAGTCGGTGGTTCGCGCGAGCGGGGCGGCGGCGGCGCCGCAAGCTACGAGGCAAGGACGTTCGGGATGCGCTCCGCAATGCCATCCGCGGCGGCAATGCGCAGATGCCCGGCCGGATCTTCATGACGTCGCGGTTCGACGTCGACAAGGCGGTATCGCTCCAGATCCGCGAGATTTTCACCGAACATACGCCAATTATCGAGCCGTTGTCGCTTGATGAGGCCTATCTCGACGTCTCCGAGAACCTGAGAGGCATCGGTCAGTCAGCGAGACAGATCGCCGCGCCACCCCTTCCATCAGACTCCAGTTGACTCTCTTGGCATAATGAGAACAAATAGGGAACATAGCATCTTCCGAGCCCGTTGCCAAGGACATGAGGACGTCTGCTGGCCTTCCTATTGTCGAGGAGCTTCGAGAGCGCATCCTTCGCCTCGAGGGCGCGGCCGCACGCCGGCGAACCGTGCTGCCCTTCGGCATCAAGGCGATCGACCGGCATCTGCCGGGAGGCGGCTTGGCGCTTGGCGCGCTGCATGAGGTGGCAGGCGGCGGCCATGGCGCGATCGACGCTGCCGCCGCGGCGCTCTTTGCGGCGGGAATCGCCGCGCGGACACCCGGCCTTGTGCTCTGGTGCATCACGCGCCCGGACCTTTTCGCCCCGGCCCTCGCGCAAGCAGGGTTATTGCCCGATCGCGTGATCTATGTCGAGGCGGGCGACGAGACCTCGGTCCTCGTCTGTTTCGAGGAGGGCTTGCGGCACGGCGGGCTCGGCGCCGTCGTAGCAGAAGTGGCCCGGCTCTCGATGACGGCCTCCCGCCGTCTTCAGCTTGCCGCCGAAAGCTCCGGCGCCATCGGCATCGCCATCCGCCGCTGGCGGCGTCACACCGAGGCCGCCGACTTCGGACAGCCGACGGCGTCCGTCACCCGCTGGCGGGTCAGCGCACTCCCCGCCACCCCCTTGCCTGTTCCCGGCGTTGGACGCGCCCGATGGCGGCTCGAATTGATCCGCTGCCGCGCCGGGGAAAGTGCCGATTTTGAAGTGGAGGCTTGCGATGCCAAGGGTCGTCTCGCTCTTCTTTCCGACCTGGTCCACGGACCGGCTGAGAAGGACATTGGGCGCCGCCGCGCCGCTGGCTGAGGCACCGCTCGTCCTGATTGGCCATGAGGGGAGGCGGCGGGTGGTGCTGGCCCTGGACGCGGCCGCGCGGCGCGCGGGCTTGCGCGCCGGCATGCCGGCGACCAAGGCGCAGGCACTGGTGCCCGGGCTCATCGTCAAGGACGCGGAGCCTGCCGCCGACGCGAAAGCCCTCGACCGGCTCGCTCTCTGGGCCCTGCGGCATTACGCGCCGATCGCCGCCGCCGATCCGCCGGACGGGCTGGTGATCGACACGACCGGCGCCGCGCATCTTCATGGCGGTGAAGACGCCATGCTGAAAGGGATGGTCGACCAGCTTGCCGCATCGGGCTTCTCCGCCCGCGCGGCGCTCGCCGACTGCTGGGGCGCCGCCCATGCCTTTGCCCGCACTATGGCGCGGCCCACTCTCGTCGTTCCGAAGGGGGAAAGCGCGAAGGCTATTCTCGACCTGCCCATCGCCGCCCTTCGCCTGCCCCAAACTATAGTGGAGGACTTGTCCGTCCTCGGCTTCGAGCGGATCGGCGAACTGGCGGCAAAACCCCGCGCGCCGCTCGCCTTGCGCTTCGGTCCCGAGCTTGGCCGCCGCCTCGATCAGGCCATGGGATCCTTAAGCGAGCCGATTGACCCGGTTCGCCCGCCAAGCCGCATCGAGGTTCGCCGCGTCTTCGCCGAGCCGATTAGCGCTCCCGAGACAATCGCTCGCATCACGGCCAAGCTGGTCACCCAACTTTGTGAGATGCTCGAGGCCAAAGGCCTCGGCGCGCGGCGCCTCGACCTTCTCTTTCATCGCGTCGACAACCGCATCGAGGCCATCCGGATCGGGACGGCGCTGCCGGTGCGCGATGTGAAGCGTCTGACCCGGCTCCTCCGCGATAAGATGGAAACCATCGATCCGGGTTTTGGCATCGAGATCATGCGCCTTGCCGCCACGCTCGCCGAGCCGCTCGCGCAAAAACAGACGATTTCCTCGCTGGCCGAGGAACCGGAGGCGGATGTCTCTGGCCTCATCGACACGCTCGCCAATCGCGTTGGCGAACAGCGGCTCTACCGCTTCGCGCCGGTCGCGAGCGATGTGCCGGAACGCTCGATTCAGAAGATCGCGCCGGCGGCGCCAAATACCGGCGAGGCTTGGCCAGATCCTTGGCCGGACCATTGGCCGCGTCCCGCGCGCCTGTTGCCGACCCCGGAACCGATCGAGACGATTGCGTTGCTGCCCGATCATCCGCCCGTCAGCTTTACCTGGCGCGGCGTGCGTCGCCGCGTGAAATGCGCCGACGGCCCCGAGCGCGTCTTCGGGGAATGGTGGAAACGCGACGCCGAGCTCTCCGCGGTGCGCGACTATTTCCGCATCGAGGACGAGGCGGGCGAGCGCTTCTGGATCTACCGCGCCGGCGATGGCGAGGACGCCGCGCGTTTCGAGACGCGTCGCTGCCGCGCAGCGGCACGAAGAGACGCGTTGAGAGCGGGGCGACGAGGCGATGACCCCGCCACCGGCGCGCATCGCTGGTTCCTGCACGGGATATTCGGATGACCGGCGGCGGACATTACGTGGAGCTGCAATGCACCTCGCATTTCAGCTTTCTTCGTGGAGCGAGCTCCTGCGAGGAATTATTCGCCGAGGCTACTCGACTCGGTCTCGAGGCGCTCGCGATCACCGACCGCAACAGTTTTGCTGGCATCGTTCGCGCCCATGAAGCCGCCAAGACGACAGGCGTGCGCCTGATCGTGGGCTGCCGCGTCGATCTCGCTGATGGCATGTCCGTCCTCGTCTATCCAACCGGCCGGCCCGCTTACGCGCGGCTTTGCCGGCTGCTTTCGCTCGGCAAGAAGCGCGGCGGCAAGGCGCAATGCCGGCTCGATTGGTCCGATGTCGCCACTTATGGCGAGGGCCTGATCGCGGTCCTTATCCCCGATGCGGCGGACGATATCTGCGCGTTGCACCTTCGCCGCCTCAAGGATGCTTTCGGCGACCGCGCCTATCTGGCCTTGACCTTGCGCCGGCGGCCGAACGATTCGCTGCGGCTCTATGAGCTGTCGACCATGGCGGCGCGGGCGGGCGTCCCCACCGTCGTCACCAACGATGTCCTCTTCCATGTCCCGGCGCGGCGCATCCTGCAGGATGTGGTGACCTGCGTCCGGCACAATTGCAGCATCGACGAGGCCGGGTTTCGCCGCGAGCGCCATGCCGACCGCTATCTGAAACCGCCGGACGAGATGGCCCGGCTTTTCGACCGCTATCCCGAGGCGCTGGCCCGCACGATTGAAATCGCCGAGCGCTGCCGCTTCTCGCTCGACGAGCTTGCCTATCAATATCCCGAAGAGCGCACTATGCCCGGCCTCACGCCGCAGCAGGCGCTCGAAAAGCTGACCTTTGAAGGCGCCGCCGCGCGCTATCCCGAGGGCGTGCCCGGCAAGGTCGCCGCCATCCTCACCCACGAGCTGCGCCTCATCGAGAAGCTCGGCTATGCGCCATACTTCCTGACGGTGAATGCGATTGTCCGTTTCGCCCGCGGCCAGGACATCCTCTGTCAGGGCCGCGGCTCGGCCGCCAACAGCGCCATCTGCTATGTGCTCGGCATCACCTCGATCGACCCTGAGCGCAACGATCTTTTGTTCGAGCGCTTCGTCTCGGAAGAGCGGCGCGAGCCGCCCGATATCGATGTCGATTTCGAGCACGAGCGGCGCGAGATCGTCATGCAATGGGTGTTTGATACCTATGGCCGCGACCATGCAGCGCTCTGCTCGACCGTCATCCGCTATCGCACCAAGGGCGCACTCCGTGACGTCGGCAAGGCGCTCGGGTTGCCCGAGGACCTCACCAAAATGCTGTCCTCACAGGTCTGGGGCTGGCCGGAACAAGGCATCGAGGCGAAGCACGCCGAGGATCTGAACCTCAATCTCGGCGACCGGCGCCTGCGTCTCGCTTTGGATCTCGCCCGCGAGCTGATCGGCACGCCGCGCCATCTCTCGCAGCATCCCGGCGGCTTCGTCCTCACCCACGACCGGCTCGACGAGCTCGTCCCGATCGAGCCTGCCGCGATGAAGGACCGTCAAGTGATCGAATGGGACAAGGACGACATCGACGCGCTGCGCTTCATGAAGGTCGATTGCCTTGCGCTCGGGATGCTCTCCTGCATGAAGCGCGGTCTCGATTTGCTCGCCGAGCACAAGGGGATCGCGCTCGACCTCGCCTCCGTCCCGGCGGAGGATTTGCGCACCTATGCCATGATCCGCAAGGCCGACACGCTCGGCGTCTTCCAGATCGAGAGCCGCGCCCAGATGGCGATGCTGCCGCGGATTAAGCCGCGCACCTTCTACGACCTCGTCATCGAGGTGGCGATCGTCCGGCCGGGCCCGATCCAGGGCGACATGGTCCATCCTTATCTCCGCCGGCGCGAAGGCAAGGAGGAGGTGGCCTATCCCAAGCCCGAGCTGGAGAAGGTGCTGGGCAAGACCTTGGGGGTCCCGCTCTTTCAGGAGCAGGCGATGCGCGTCGCCATCGAATGCGCCGGCTTCACCCCGAGCGAAGCCGACCAGCTCAGACGGAGCATGGCAACCTTCAAACATACCGGCGGCGTCTCGAAATTCCGCGACAAGCTGGTCTCCGGCATGGTCGTCAATGGCTACGAACGTGATTTCGCCGAGAAGACTTTTAAGCAGCTCGAAGGGTTTGGGAGTTACGGATTTCCGGAAAGCCACGCGGCCTCGTTCGCGCTGATCGCCTATGCCTCGTCTTGGCTCAAATGCCATCACCCGGATGTCTTCTGCGCGGCGCTATTGAACGCGCAGCCGATGGGCTTTTACGCACCAGCCCAGATTGTGCGCGATGCGCGCGATCATGGCGTCGATGTTCGGCCGGTCTGCGTGAATGCCTCGCGTTGGGATTGCACGCTGGAGCCGACGGAGAGGGAGAACCGCTTCGCCGTCAGGCTCGGCCTGCGCATGGTGCGCGGCCTTGCCAATCACGAAACCGCCGCCATCATCAGTGCGCGGGCGGACCAGCCCTTCGCGTCGGTCGACGATCTCTGGCGCCGCGCTGGTGTTGCGGTCGCATCGCTCGTGCGGCTCGCCGAGGCCGACGCCTTTCGGCCCTCAATGCGGCTCACGCGGCGCGAGACGCTGTGGGCGATCAAGGCGTTGCGCGACGAGCCGCTGCCGCTCTTTGCGGCCGCCTCGGCCCGCGAGGCGGCAGCCGTGCCGGAGGCCCAAGAGCCAACGGTGGCGCTACGCCCCATGACCGCCGGCGGCGAGGTGGTCGAGGACTATGGCCATGTCGGGCTGAGTCTGCGTAACCACCCCGTTGCCTTCCTGCGCGGAGATCTGCGCCGCCAGCACATGGTCACCTGCGCCGAGGCGATGCAGGCCCGCGACGGCCGCTGGCTAAAAACCGCCGGCCTCGTGCTTGTGCGGCAAATGCCGGGCTCGGCGAAAGGCGTCATGTTCATCACCATCGAGGACGAGACCGGCATCGCCAACCTGGTCATCTGGCCGAAGGTGTTCGAGAAGCAGCGCCGGATTATTCTCTCGGCCAGGATGATGGCGGTCAATGGCCGCATCCAGCGCGAGGGCGAGGTCGTCCATCTCGTCGCTCACCGGGTGACCGATCTGTCGGACGCGCTGGCGAGCGTCGGCGGCCGCGACGCTGCCTTCCCCATGCCGCACGGGCGCGGCGATGAATTGCACCATAGCAGTCCTGGCCTTGATCCGCGCAGCCTGCCGTCAACGAGCCTGGAGCCGCGCGGCATCCCCATTCCCGGTCTCCACATCGACACGATCAAGTTGAAGACGCGGGAGTTCCGGTAGGCCCGGAAACCCGGCGCGCGCAGCAAGCCGCAAGATGTCTTCAGGCTTGTAACGGCCGCTGAATCGGTGCCATCTCAAACACGGAGCGGCCAGCTGCAAGCGCAAGGCACACCGTTTGCGCGCGTGGGGCGAATATGAAACTGCATCCGCAAGACCTGCAAAAAATCGCCCGCCTCACGCTGGAGCACTACAATCAGCATGCTAGAGAATTCTGGGAAGGCACACGCGATCACAACGTCAGCCAGAACATCGCGGCGCTGTTGCGGCATATCAAGGGCGAGCCGGGGTTCACGATCCTCGATTTAGGCTGCGGACCAGGACGCGACCTCAAGGAGTTTGCAAAACAAGGTCACATCGCGATCGGTTTGGAAGGCGCCGCGCATCTTGCGGCAATGGCGCGCGCCCATAGCGGCTGCGAGGTATGGCAGCAGGATTTCCTCAAGCTCGAACTGCCGGAAAAATATTTCGATGGCGTGTTCGCCAACGCCGCGTTGTTTCATGTCCCGAGCCAGGAGCTGCCGCGCGTTTTACTGCAACTCCACGCCACGCTAAAGCCGAATGGCGCGCTGTTTAGCTCGAACCCGCGCGGGCGTAATGAAGAAGGCTGGAATGGCGGGCGCTATGGCGTGTATCATGATCTTGCAAGTTGGCGCCGCTACGTGTCAGCCGCGGGGTTCGTGGAACTAGCCCATTATTACCGTCCTGACGGCATGCCACGCGAGCAGCAGCCCTGGCTGGCGAGCGTCTGGCGCAGGTTGGCGCCTTGAAATACATCGCTTCCGTCGGGACATCCCAAGCAATTAGGCAAGCACGTTCGCAAGCAGGAGGGAGCGAGAAATGACCGAAGGAATTGCGCGGCGCCCTCCGCCGCCGCGGCACGAGGACTATGTGGTCGTGGACGGCTCGCGCGGGCCGCGCCGTGATTTCAGGATCACGGTCGGGCTGCGGGAGGGTTGGGACGACGAGGGGCGGGTCTACGACGTTTCAGAGGCGGTACGCACGGCGCGGGCCTGGATGCGCCGCCGGGTGGGGGCCAGCCTGCCGGCGCTTTCTGGCATGTTCACCCGCGCCGAGGTGACCTATGCCTGGCCCCGCCCGGACGGCTCGGCCGGCTCCGACCGGGAACCGGTAGCGGTGTTCACCGGCGAGGCGGTGCATGCCTATCTGGGACATCTGCCCGACCACGAGATCGAGGCGATGCTCAACGAACTTGCGGTCGAGCTCGGCGCCGCCCTGGGGCAGGAACGGCTCTATGTGGCGTTTTGCGACCGGACCTGGATTCTGGACGCTGGCGAGCGCGAGGGTTAGGCTAGCAGCGACCTGGCGCGAATCTCAAGCTTCATTAAATTCCGCAAGCGGTCCCGCATCGCCGTCCATGAAGATCGGGATTGATACGGGCGTCCGCCGTGGACTTTATCAACTCTAATCTGAAGGTGGGCCGGTATCGCTGCGGACACAACTAAAAAGTGTAAGTCAATGCAATACACCTAAAAATAGCGGCCGCTCCGGGTTTCGGCCTGCCGCGCCTTAATTTATTGTTTACTGGGCGCTTTGAACGTCGCAATGATTTGTGGTGGCGCGTCGCGATCGGGTCATGCTGGCGCTTTCGGCAAAGCAAGCGCCGAAGGCGGCGCGCGCGGGAACATGCTATGGGCGTGGTCATAGAAATCGGATTCGGCGCTCTCGAACCTAGCGGCGCCGCGCGTATCCTCGGCATGGGCCGGGCGATTTGCCGGGTGCCGTGGGTTTGCCGCATAATAGGCCCCCCGATGCCGAAGCTGCGGGATCCGGCCGAATCACGAAGAGACCAAGGGCTCGATGCGGGGCAAGGACCAAGACACAGGCGACGCTCAGTTGGCTGGTCCGCCCCGGGCAAGCCAGCGGCGCGAACATGCGAATCAAACCTGGTTTTTTGACGGTGAGAGGCAGCCTGTGTCCGCAAATTCCTCCGAGGGTGATTACGGCTCTGCTAAACCGAGCGATCCGGAAGCGCTGGTCAATGCCTCGCCTGGAGGCCAAGGAGGACGCCTGGCGGAGAGCGGGGAACTTGCCGCCGGGATCGCGAAGCTGCTGTCGCCGGGCTTGATCACGCGCGAGACGGACCGCGAAAGCGGCGCGAAGCTGGTCCAAAAATTGGCTGAACTGGAGGTGTGGCTGCGTGATCGCGGCGCCGATGACAACGACTCGCTAAAGGCCGCGTTGGCCGGGCTTGAAGCCGAGCTGCGGGCTTCCCGGCGCTTGCCCGCCAGGGTTGAACCGCCGCGGCAAATGACCGCCCTGCAAACTGGCAACGGAGGCGCGGTCAAGCGGAGTTCATCGGCGGCGGGTGAAATGGCTTTGAATCGCGCAAGCCGCACGGTCGCCGCGCCGATCTTGGGCGACCAGGAAAGCGACGTTGCGGCGCTTGCTGGAAAGCATGAGAATTTTTGCGATGTCGTTGACCGCGATTTTGGCGGCGCCAGCGTCGATCGCGACCCCAAGGCCGGTGTGCCCGGCGCGGAAGCGAGGCAGCGAGTTGCGCTCGAAACCCCGGTTCGCGATTTGAAGGGGGGCGCCCAAACCATCCGGGAACTTGGCGAATGCGGGAGTTCGCTGGAACAATTCGATCGACTCGCACGAGAGTTTCAATGGTCAATGACGCAACTCGAGGCGGCAAAAGCTTATAGGGCTTCGTTCGAGGGGAATGGCGCGGAAAATCCCGGCCTTGAAACGTGTTTGGCGCCAAGCAAGAATCCGGCCCGCGACGATGCGCTTGCGCGGCAGATCGAGACCTCGCACCAGCAACTCACGGCACGGCTCGAAGCGGGCCTGGCCGCAGGCGCGAACGAGATGAACACGCTAAAGGATCTGGTCGGCGACGCCGTCGCAAGAATGGCGCTAGCCCTAGATCCCGGTCAAGGCAAGTGCGCAGGCGCGGCTCTGGAACGGGAGATCGCCACGCTCGCCGAGCGTCTCGATCGCGCCGGCGAAGGCCTTACTTTGCTGACTTCGCTTGAACGTTCTATCGGCGGCCTGTCCGTTCAGCTCGAGGAGACGCACCGGATCGTGAGCGGCCTGGCCAATGTGGCCGAGCCGAAACCGTCGAACGGAGCTGGTTCGTTCGAGGATGCGCAAAGCATCATGCGCGAAATTGCCGGGCTGCGCGCCCGTCACGAAGAAACTGCCCAGCGCGCGCAAGTCGACTTGACCGCGATCCAGGAATCCGTGGACCAAGTCGCCGGTTACTGCGCTCGACTGGAGGCCGCCACTGGCGGGCTGCGGCCGGACCGCCATGGTGCCGGGGTTGCCCCTGAGGACCCCTTTGCGCCGATCTTTACGTACCTCGCCCAGCGCGAGAACCCGCTCGCCAGGGAGGCCCTTGCCAACGATGGCGGGCAAGGCGCCGGGAAGTCCCAACCTGCCGCGCAAGGCGACACAGCCGGCGACGCTGGTTTCCTGATTGAACCCGGCCTTGGCTTTCCCGGCCGGGGCGAACAGAGCGAGCCCCGAGGTGCGCCGCCCAAGGCATCCCAGGCTAGCGACGAAGCGGCGAGCCGCACCGATTTCATCGCCGCCGCCCGCCGCGCGGCGCGTACCGCGCAAATGGAACTGGATGGCGCGACGTCTAGATCCCTGGCCGCAGACGACGGCTGGGCGGCGCGCACTTTGCTATTTGGCCGGAGCCGGGGCTTTTTCGTCACGAAAAAGCGTCCGCTCGTTTTGGGCGCTGCCGTTTTGTTCGCCGCGATTGGCATTTATGCCATGGCCAGAACGCTCGCTCATAGTAATCTGAACGATTTCGTGCCTGACTTTCTCAGGCATTCCGGTAGAGCGGCTGAGCACGCGAAGGCGGCGGGCGGCGCAACCCGGACTTTCGCAAGCATGACGCCCGTGGGCCGACGGCCAGCAAGCCAGGCGCGACGAAACGCAGCGCCAGGAGGCCAGCTTCCGGCAACCGGCGCGGCGAGCACGATGGCCGCCCCGCTCGCTCCGTCGCCGCTAGCGGCGCCGGCGGAACCCGAGTTTACTTCGGACGGTGCGTTCGGCAAGCTTTCGCCCGCCACGCGAGCCATCGCGGGCAGCGACGCCATCTTGGCCGGGACCATTCGACCGGGCAATTTGGCGAGCACATCCGCGCTGCCCCGCCCTTCTGTCGCCACCGTCCCCGCGCAAGCTCTTCCGTCAGCCGCCTTTTCGGCCGCGCCAACAGTGTCCGCCGCCGGCACGCTAACCGCGCCGGCAGCTCCGCCTGCCGTTGGACCAAGTAAAAGTCTGCTTGGCCAAGCCGAAGCCGGCGACGCGGCGGCGCAATTCGATCTCGCGGTTAGTTACGCCGAGGGCGGCGCGGGCTCGCGGAATTATGAGCTGGCGGCGCAATGGTACGAGAAGGCGGCGCAGCAAGGTCTCGCGGCGGCCGAATACCGGCTCGGGTCGCTTTACGAAAAAGGCCTCGGCGTTGGCAAGGACTTGGAGCGCGCCAAGAATTTGTATCAGCGGGCGGCCGAGAAGGGTAACACCCGCGCCATGCATAATCTCGGTGTGCTCGCCGCCGAAGGCGGCAAGCCCAATTATACGAGCGCGGCTTTGTGGTTTGGCAAAGCGGCCGAATATGGCATTCGCGACAGCCAGTATAATTTGGCGGTTCTGCTTGCGCGGGGCCTGGGGGTGCCGAAAGACCTTGTCAAATCCTACACCTGGTTTTCGATCGTCGCGGCGGCAGGCGACACCGACGCCGCCCGGAAACGCGACGACGTTTCCGCAAGGCTCACGAGTTCGGAACTGGCCGCCGCCAATGCGGCCGTCGCGGGTTTTGCGCCCCGCCCGGCCGATCACGCGGCGAACGAAATCACGCCGCCGCCCGCCCAACGCACAAGGACAGTCGGTCAAGCTGAAGGTTTCGGGACTTTGACATCATCCGTGCAAACAGGCGGAGGTTTTCCGGATCCTGCGAAAAGACAAAATTTTGGACCATGATTTTACGTCAGCTGAACGGATGATGACCTGGGCCACTCGGACCAAAATGTTTCACCTGAAACGATTTGATAGGATTGGCTACCGGCTCGACGCAACGACGTAACAAGGTCTCGATTGGGCAAGCAGCGCTTGTTCGGCACGGCGTAGATTTCGGCCTGGCGAAACTACGGTCGCTCTGGTCCGCGCCGCCAGGAAGAGGTTCCGTTGCTTCGGCGGCGCCATTAGAGGCGGTCGCGCGTGCCCGGGCCGGCCGTCGCGCTGACTATTCCCCTCCGTTCAGTTCGTCAACGGCAGACAAAAATTCCGCGCTCAGCTCTCTTGCCTTCGCATCGAATTGCCGTTCAAGCTGGCGAAGCTGCGCTTCGTACCGGTAGCCCGCCTCGCGAAGCCGCATGACCTTGACGCTGGCGTCATTTCGTTCGATCACCTCTTGCGACGGCAAGCCAGATCCTGGCGTTGTGCCGAATGCGCCAGCGCCGCTAAAGGTTTTCATCATTGCCGTCCTTTGTGCGCGCAAGAACGGCGGCTGCCCTCAGGCCAATATGGTCGGCCTGTTTTTCGCGTTTGCGTACGAGATCCCTATGCCACCGCGCCGCTTCTAGATGGCGCATCCCATTGCGCAGGATGACGCGTTGAAGACACTCGAAAAAGCACACCTTACAGGTGCCAGTTAACCTGCTCAAGCTCGGCAACGACTGAATCGTGCTCGGGCCTCCATTGTTTAAGTGATCTTTATCGGCGGCAATTCGAACCGCGTAGCGACTAGGCAAAGGCAGGTGATCGGGACTGCGCGGTTTGCGCCCTGTCACCGCTTGGAGTAGATTGAAATCCATTTCCCACCCATGAGAACTGGTGCCATCTTTCTCTAATGACTATTAATATTGTTTAACAGATCGGTATGCTGGAATATCCACGACGGGGTGTTGCGGTCGTGCAACGGCCGATTGGGGACGCATCTTGCTCACTGTCGTGGGATTACCTCCAAGCCGGCATCCCCCCAATGACCAGGTTCGGGGCCGGGATTGCCGCTCCGGAGGAGCATCGGCAAAGCCAAACCATTGCCGTGATGCTCCGGCAGTCCAAAGCCCGTAACATCGGCGCGATGCGCGCCGGACTTGCGATCCTCTTAATTCTCGATGCGAGTCGCTGCGAGACGCCGTGGTTCAGCGCGAAGTCCAGCCGCGTCGCTGCCGTTCTGCTCATCCCTTCTCGCTCGTGGCTTTGTCATGCGAGCACAGCGAACGCCGCGTTCGCGATTATGAATCCCTGATCGGAAAAAAATACCGGTCAGGTATAGGCCATTCGCAGATCGAGGGTTCCTTCCTGCCCGATCGAATCGTAGGTCACGTCGAGCCATTGCCTGGCGGCATGTCGTCCAATCCCATGCAGTTTACTGATTAAGGACCAGGAAGCGTCGAGTTTCGAGGATGCCGGGAATGGGGCGAGGAAGTTGCCGCCGCCGATCCTATGCACGAAAGGGCGCATGTAGTCGTCGCGCGATAGTTTGCCCGAATCGACCAGCCGGTTGACGAAATCGATCGCCCGCAGCTCGCCCATCAAGGCGCCATTGAAGGTGATCTCGTTCAGGCGATCTTGAATTTCATGGGCGGACCGCGGCGCCTCGTCGCGCTCGATCGGGTTGATTTGGACGATGACAATGTCAGGCGAAGCTGTCTTGTAGAACAACGGAAACAAAGCAGGATTGCCCATGTAGCCGCCGTCCCAATAAGGCACGCCGTCGATCTCCACGCCCTGAAACAAATAGGGCAGGCACGCCGAGGCCATGACGTGATCGGCGGTGAGCTCGGGTCCCTCGAAAACCTTGATCTTGCCGGTTTGGACATTTGTCGCCGCGACAAATAATTTGAGTTCGGTCAAGGCCCGCACCTTGGCGAAATCGACCATCTTTTCGAGATGATCGCGCAGCGGATTGAGGTTGAGCGGATTGAAGTCGTAAGGGCTGGCATAATGGGTGATAAAATCGGTCCACCATTGCGTGGCCATCGACTGCAACGGCGAACTGAAAAAAATGTCGAGGAACCTTCGCTCGATCGGGGAAAACGCGCCCGCGTCGCTGATCGATCGCCAGAATTTGGCGAGACTCTCGCGCCCGCCCTTGCGGCCGCCTTCTAGATAACCTTCGGCCAGCACCACTGCATTCATCGCGCCGGCGCTCGTCCCGGTGATCGCGTCGATTTCGAGTCTTGCGTCCTCAAGCAAATAGTCGAGCACGCCCCAGGTAAAGGCGCCATGCGAGCCGCCGCCCTGCAAAGCGAGACTCACTTTTTTTCGCCCGGTCCAATCGATCGGATCGTTCGCGACCGCCATTTCAACTCCGCAACAAACTCAGGCGGTCCAGCCGCCATCGATCGAATAATTGGCTCCCGTGATCTGCGCCGCCGCATCGGAACAGAGAAAGACAAAAAGCGAGGCAACCTGATCCGCGGTCACGAATTGCTTGGTCGGCTGGGCGAGCAAAATCACATCGTGGATGACCTGTTCGCGCGTCATGTTGCGCGCCGCCATCGTGTCGGGGATCTGCTTTTCGACGAGCGGCGTCCAGACGTAGCCCGGTGAGACACAGTTAACCGTGACGCCGAAGGTCGCCAGTTCAAGCGCCGCCGTTTTGGTTAGTCCGGCAAGACCGTGTTTGGCCGTCACATACGCGGATTTAAATGGCGAGGCGACGAGCGAATGGGCCGAGGCGGTGCTGAGAATACGGCCCCATTTGCGCGCCTTCATGCCGGGGATCGCGGCGGCCATCGCATGGAACGCGGCGGAGAGATTGATGGCAATGATCATGTCCCAGGTTTCGCGCGGAAATTCCTCGATCGGCGCGACATGCTGAACCCCGGCATTGTTGACGAGGATATCGACCGAGCCGAGCTTCGCCTCGGCTTCCTTCACCATGGCGTGGATTTCCTCCGGCTTGGTCATGTCAGCGCCCGAATAAACCGCCGCGACGCCGAACTCCTTCGCGATGCCCGCCCGCTCGGCTTCGATCGCCGCGGCATCGCCCATGCCGTTGATCATCACATTGGCGCCTTCCTTGGCGAGCGCGCGGGCGATGGCAAGACCAATGCCGCTGGTCGAGCCGGTCACGATGGCATTGCGCGTTTTAAGGGTCATTTGTCCTCCAGCTCGCCGGCAGGGAATTGGGCCGGACGAATTGCTGCATCGCCATGCTACAGCGGTGCGGCGGAAAGATGAAACCAACTCCGGGGTTGGTGCTTAAAGGTCGCTTTAATCGCCCAATTGGGATACGATAGCGCTATGAATGTTTCACGTGAGACACTCCGGGAAAGGCTTCCCGAGGCGGGTGAGCCGGAGGGTCCCGGCGCAAAGGTCGCGCTCGCCACCGCGCTTGCGCTCTGCCGCCGGAACAAAATAAGCCTGACCCCCGGACGGCGGCGTATTCTCGAAATTTTAGCCCGCGAGGGCCGCCCGCTTGGCGCCTATGAGATGATCGACAGGGTGGCGCAAGCGACCGGCAAGCGTCCGGCACCCATTTCGATTTACCGGGCGCTCGATTTTTTGCTCGAAAACAGCCTTGTCCACAGGCTCGCGTCGCGCAATGCCTATCTTGCCTGCGGCCACGGTCATGCCGCCCAGGAGCCGATCGTGTTTCTCATTTGCGAGGTTTGTGGCGAGGTCGTCGAGACGACCTCCGCGGAGATGCGGGGTAGTCTGGCCGAGCTTGCCCGCCAAGCCAAATTCTCGCCCCGCGCCCAGGTCATGGAAGTCGCCGGCCGCTGCCGGACCTGCGCGGCAGCATGAGGAAGTAGGACAGAACTAGCCAGCCTTGGATGCGTGTGCACCAGTCCCGGTTGTTATTCTCGGCAAACCATTGCCGTTCTTTGAGTCCGTTGCGCAACTTCATATGTTCTAACTTTCCGCCGGTCCGGCGAAGGATATTGCCGCAGGCTTCGCGTCATTCTGACCGGCCCCAGGGCTTCGCCGACCGCGCAGACTCGTCGTCGCTAGATTCATATCCTTGCCGGAGAGCACCTCTGTGTTAAGATATTCTCAGCGCTCGTCTTCGTGCCCCGCCGGCACTTTTGCCGCCGCCTCGGCAAAGTGCGTGGCCGCTTCAGCGTAGCGCGACCGAGCCATGGCAACATCGCATTGTTGCGCAGCGTTCAGCGCGTGGCGCTGGACGTGGGCGCGACAGAGATCGAATGCAACATAGGAGAGTGCAATGAGCATCTTTGGAACGATCATGTCGAAAGTATTGGGCAAGGCGCCAGACTCTCCCGCCGCCGCTGCTCAAGCCAGGCCCTCTGCTCAAGCGAGCGGGACGACGAACGCAGCGCCATCCTCCCCAGTTCCGAGTTCGTCGCCGGCGCCGCCGGGGCCAAACGTGGATGTCGCCGCGGTGCTTGATGACTTGAGCGGCAAAACAACTGAGAAGCTCGACTGGAGACACTCCATCGTCGATCTGATGAAGCTCTTGTCCATAGACAGCAGTCTCGCTGCGCGCAAGGAACTCGCAAGTGAGCTTCACTACGATGGCGATACTAGCAATTCCGCTTCGATGAATATCTGGCTTCACAAACAAATCATGGTGAAACTTGCAGCTAACGGCGGCAAGCTGCCAGACGATTTGAAGAGCTGAAAGAGTGATAAGTGACCCGTGACAGCTCCACCCTTCCGGCCTCTGGCGATCCCATTGATCCCAGCGAGGCGGGCCCTCTAGCCCGCCGCCGCTCCATTGGCGTGCGGACTTCCGAGAAAATCGCTCATGAGTTTGTCTCTCGGACGGGCGCGCCATCCGCGAGACTCACACCGAAGGCATACCTTGCGCCCTGGCGGCGGATGACGGGGCCAATGTCACCGCGGGAGGAGATATTCGGAACGAGGGTACAGAAAACGAAAGCGAGCCCCAACCCGGCACATATCGTATGACCTGCGGCGTTGCTCGTTGTCGGCCTTCCGTTATCGTCAGCACTGGGCCGCGATCGGCCGCAGTTTCGCGGCGATCGCGTTCCTCAATTTTGCCCGTTCAGGGCGATTTTTCCGTGCTGGGGGCAACAAACCGCAATCCCAGACCGTCGATCCGGCACGAGATGCGGTTGCCGACAAATCGAACGTCCGCTCGTCTCATCTCCGCTATTGCCGCTGCGCTCCGTCGCGCTGTTCGTAACCAGAGCGGCCCTCATTCTGATTTTCGCGGCTATATTCCTTGCGCTCGTGGTGGCCATACGTGCATCCAGCGGCCGCGCCAATTCCGCCATGACCCATGAAGTGACCGGCGATCCCACCGACAATCGCACCTTTAAGGCAGCCGCCTGGCTTCGCATCAGCTGGGATGGCGAATGTCATGGCAGCAATACAGAAGAGACCCTGTATCAAAATCGCCTTTTTCATGAATTGCTCCTTATTCAGGCGCTGTAACCGTTGAGGTGCTCGTTGGTTCCTGTTCCGCGCACAATTTCATTTATGGCGGTATGGCGCTTGCCGAATTACGTCCCCCCTTGCTCGCGAAACCCGGAAGCGGCGTCCCGGACCGCCGCGAACTTCGCGAAGGATGGTCCGAATATTTTCGGCCATCACGCCTCTGTGATGTGTTCTCGGGCATGGCATCAACACTTAGACGGCGTCATGGTCTTTCTCACCGCGGGCAAAACCGCGCGCGACGCGACGCCGGTTCAGACGGCGAATCCACAAGGCGAACCAAACGCTTGCGCCAACGACCACCGCGGCGAAAACGAGGTTGAACCATGGAATCGGCGGCGCCTCGTCAGGCGCAGCACGTTTGATGTTCGTTATATTCGGCAAGATTGAGAGAATTTTGATACGCAAACCGTAATAGGTAATGAGCGCGGTGCCACGCTCGTTCGCAATGGATTGCGCGACCGCCTGGAGCTCGGCCGAATTGAATTTAAAATACCAAGGGAAACCCCAGCGAGTGTCTTCGTTATGAAACACACGGGGTTTTTGTGTTTCGACGTCCTCAGCATTGATAAAAAACTCCATGTGCGTAGATACATCGGATTTGCCGCTGCCGATCGGACGCCGGGTATCTGTTCCAATAATACGCAATACTTCATGACGTGGAAGGAAGTAGTATAGGAGCGCGGCGGGGCTGGCGGCGACCAGCAAGGCGATTACGGTGCCAAATAACATATTGCGGAGCTTTGGTGTCATGTTGATTGTCCGATCCTTGACCAGGAACGAAAGACTGTCGTCATAATTCCGTGGCGCCAAAGCCCTTGGCAGCTGCGGCGCTTTGTTTAACGCACATCGAGCCTATAACGCGCAACTACGGCTTGTGTCGAGAGGGAGGAGGACCCGATCCATAGTCAGTTGACGGCAAAAGAGTTTTTGGTCAGCACTCTTTGCGGCCTATCGAGTCATGATCGCGACACGCGTGCGGGATATGTCCGGCAGGCGCCTCTTTTCAAAAGCCCGAGCCCCGCTCATGGCTGGCGTCCGGACGGCGGGAGTCGAACCCGGACACGCGTCGGATAGCGAGTCGCTCCGAGCTCGTCGCGCGTCGGAATCCAATTCAGGTTGATCCAGCAATAAGCCAGGCGCCAGCCGCGACAAAACCTACTCCCGCGATGCGGGAGATCAGGCGGCCGACCGGCACAATCTTTTCAATGAGCACGAAGGCAGAGATCGTGGCGATCCACAGCAAATTCATCACGCCGCCGACAAACAACAGCGCCATCAACGCCCAACAGCAGCCGACGCAATGCGCGCCATGGCGCAGGCCGAGCGGCAAGGAGGCCCACCGAGTGCGATGGAACCCGCCGTGCAGATGAATGAACAGGAGTGGCGACTGGCATTGCGTCAGACATGTATCCTTGAGCGGCGTCCACTGATAGACACCTGCCGCGATCAGAACGATTCCTCCGAACACGTGGCTCGTGCCTGCCATCATGGGGTCGAGCAAGGCCGTGCGCTCAAGCGCCCACTGCGCCATGGTGGCGACGAGCGAGAAGCCGAGCCAGGTCAGAAAATACCCGGTTGCGAACCAGCCGGTCGCCGCAAACGGCTTATTTTGCGTCGACGCTTGGCGGCCGACGCGCGCGTAGATCAAAATCATCGGCGCGGCGGATGGGGTCATCATGGCGACCATCATCACCGCCCACATGGCGAAGACGTATGCGAATTCGATTGCTTTCCAAGGCGCGTGCGCAGGCGTCATGATCCCAAGACCGGCGGGAATCATTCGGGAACCGGTCATGTCCATTGCGCCCATGTCCATGTCCGCGGCAAGCCACAGCACATAAGTCCATGCGAGCGCGGCCAGCGCGGCGAGGCCAACCGCGACAATGATGCGGTCGCGCCGGAGTAAAACCTCAAGAAGCGCCTCGGTCATGGGTCGTTAGCGGATGACACCCGTCCCGGTGATATTCAGCTCGGCGAAATGAGCGTGCGAGTCGGCAAGATTGAGCTTGATGCCACCCATCGTCTTCGCCCAGCCGCGCCCGACCTCGGCCAAGGTAAACTCGAAGCCATTCGGCATGTTGAAGCGCGCGCGGTGCTGCTGCTTTGTGACCGGATTTACGATCGGCTCGCCGCGCGCTTCCACGACATCTGGAACGATAAGACGCGCCGTGCGCGCGTTCACATCGATGTCGAGGTCGATCTTGGCGACGACCGGATCGTGGACCTTCTCAAGCATCGATGCGTAGACCTGAAAGAATGTCGCGCCGGGTTCCGTGTCCTGGCCGCTCATGATGCGCAAAATGGCCTCGCGCTGCGCGGGGCTCGCGCGTTCGTCGACGATGGGGACTGCTTCGCCATGGCCCTCATGGATCGGGCCAGGCCAGGCAAACACGCCGGCGAATTTTAGCCCGTCGAGCCTCGTGCCGCCGTGGCGGCCCTCATCAACCATTATCCCGACAACCGCCGTGCAGTTGCCGTGGGTCGGCAGGGCGTTGAACTGGCAAGGGCAACCGTATGCGCAATTGCAGTGGGAAAAATTCCGGCCTTTGAGATGCCATTCAATGTCCACCATTGTCGCCTCCAAACTCTTGTCGCCGAACCGCCGAGATCAAGCCGATATTCTCCAGTTGAACCAGGGATTGCTTTGAACTCTAGCATTCTGCCGGGGTACCCGAAAGCCAAAGCGGGAGGTCTCGCACCAGGGTTCGCAAGCGTGGCCGCATAACGCGAAAAGCGCGCCGGAAGGCAAGCCCGTCGCGTATATCAAAATTTATGGAACGATTTCCGGCAATCCCGTGTTTTACCCTCGAATGTCGTTGGATCTAAAGGCTGCGCTGACGCGAGATCGTTCATTCGCCATTCAGGCGCCGCCGGCGAAAATGAGTTTGTGGGAGGAGAATGATATGAAACGCTTCGGTGTGTTGGTGGCCTCGGCCGCGCTCGGCGCGGCGCTGGCCTCGAGCGGTCCGGCGCTGGCGTTCGGGAGCCACGGCGGCGGCGGCTTTGGCGGCGGCGGTTTCCACGGCGGTGGTGGATTTGGCGGTGGCGGTTTCCACGGCGGTGGTGGATTTGGCGGCGGCCACATGGGTGGTTTTGGCGGCAGTCATTTCGGCGGCGGCGGTTTTGGCGGCTTCGGTGGCGGCGGTTTTCGTGGAATCCATGGCCCCATGTTTGCGGGCCGGAGCATGGCTATTGGGGGCTTCAATCGCGGCTCTGGCTTTAACCACGGCTTCGACCACCGCTTCGCCCGCTTCGATCATTTCCACCATTTCCACCATTTCCGTAACCGCTTTGCCTTCTTTCCGTTCTTCGGGGGCGGCTGGGACTGGGACTATCCCTATGCGGACTGCGGCTATTGGGGCAGCGACTATTGCGGCTATGGCTATCCGGATTACGCCTACGGATACGGCTACCCGGATTACTCCTACGACTACGGCTATCCCGCGACCGGCTCCAGCAACTATTACTCGGCGGCGCCTCTCGTGACCGGCCGGAGCGTGGCGACGGGGCAGCTGGGCAGCTACTGCACCATTTCCGTAAAAACTTGCGAGCTCCAGCACCCGTCCTATGTCGGCGGCACCTGTTCGTGCAGGGTGCCGGGCGGACGTGCGCGGGGTTTCGTGACACACTGATTATTTTGGCTTGAAGGAAAGCCTTCGGTAAAGATGCTGCCGGAACCATCCCGGCAGTAATTTTCTAACAGCTATTCAGCGTGCCATTGACGCCCAGTTTCGAAGTGTTCTTGCCAGTCAATGGCATTTGACGTTTCGATACCTGCAAATCCGGCGTCGGCCTTCGGTTGAACGTGGCGTCTTGAGCGTCGGGAAGGAATATTGCGTCGATGCGACGCTGACGCATATGAGGCATGGTGCCTTTCCTCATAATGCGGTACGAGCGAGATCGGAGGAAGTGCCTATGAAGGTTTGCTTGTTCATATTTGCTGTAAGCGCCGGGCTGACGCACCACTTGCAAATCGTGGAGCTGAACGGCAAGAAGCTATTGGCTCAAGCAATCGAAGGCTAGGCGACGTCGCGCCATACTTAACCAACTGGAATTGGCGCAAGGCCGCACTGTCGGCGGTGCGCCACTCCGCAGGTGCGACGCGCGTTCGGAGCAGTACGCGTCTTGGGTGAAGACTGATGAAATTAATACTTTATTCTTCTTGCTGCACCCCCATTGCGTATTTCTAAATTATCGTCTAGATCAAAATCGATAATGGTTTTTCGCTGTTTGCTTTCCTCGCTTCTACGCCTTGACATTCGTACCCAATCATTTCGAGCGCTAGAGTATTTCTTCATGCGAGCATTGCCGTTTTCCTACCAGAATAATGTTCGAACAGCGTCATTCGTCGGGATAGATCGGGCACCCGCTTCGGCGTGCGGCGGTCGTCGTATCTCGCTCAAAAAAGTTCTGGACATTGTTGTCGCCGCGATCGCAATGGCCCTTTCGGCCCCGCTCATGTTGCGTGCGGCGCAGGCGATTAAGCTCGAATGGCCTGGTCCGATTATCTTTCGCCGGAAAAGGATCGGCCGTAACGGATCGATCTCCGCGATTTGGAAATTCCGCTCGAATTGCGACGAGCGTCCCGGTCCGGATGCTGCGCGGCAGACAAGCAAGGACAATCCGCGGGTAATACGCCGCGCCGTTCGGCGTTCGCGCATCGACGACTTGCCGCGGTTGAAAAAAAGCATCCAGTGCAGGGTGCCCGTCGCCGGTCCGCGAGCGCGCGCTCTGGACATACGGGGGGAAGGGCGACTTCTCGCGGAGCTTTTCGACGATTACGCCGCCCGCCACCGGGATAAGCCGGGTATCACCGGATCGGCTCAGATCAACGGATTGCGCGGCGAACTTGCTTCGGTTGAAGCGGCGGGTCGGGCGCGGCATCAAGTATATCGAAAAATAAGTATATCTAAAAATGGTCTATTTAGTTCGACCTGAAGATTATTCCGAGGACATTACATGCTCCTACTTAACGATCCCACCACGTATTTGAAGAAGCAGCCTTGCGCAATCCGCGTTCGGCTCCAACACCATGACGATCCCTCGCTGCGTCATTTCAGAGGGATCTACGAATGTTGTGATGCCAATTGGCAAAAAGCAAGTGGATTTCGATCCGAACCTCGAACGCGATCATCACAAGTTCGCGCGAATGTTATTCATCATTTTAGGATAGTCGCATGCGAGTCATGAGCGTTGTTGGAACTCGACCGGAGGCCATCAAGATGGCGCCTGTGATCAAGGCGTTGCAGGCCCATTCAAACATGAAGTCCGTGCTCTGTCTGACAGCGCAACACCGAGAAATGTTGGACCAGGTGCTTCAGATTTTTGCCATCAAAGGCGATTTTGATCTTGATCTGATGCAGCCGTCACAGACGCTGAACGGGCTTTCGTCGCGGATCTTTCAGAACATCGACGAAATTATTACGTCTGCGAAACCTGACGTCGTCCTAGTCCACGGGGATACCACGACGGCATTCGTGACCAGTGTCGCTTGTTTTCACCGCAACATTCCAGTCGGGCACGTCGAAGCCGGCCTGCGCACACACGACTTGAAGCGTCCCTTTCCGGAGGAAATGAATCGCAGGATTGTCGACATTGTATCGACTTATCTTTTCGCCCCGACCGCGCGAGCAAAGCAGAATCTTCTCGCTGAAGGTGTTGTGTCCGATGAGATTCATGTGACCGGGAATACCATCGTCGATTCGCTGCGGTTCATGATTGCCAAAATCGACGCCGACTCCGAGCTTCAACTGCGGCTTGCTGAACGATTCCCCGTTCTCCCCTCGGGTCGAAAGCTCGTACTCGTGACGGGTCATCGTCGGGAAAGTTTCGGTCCCGGTTTCGAGCGAATTTGTCAAGCGCTTCGTCGCATCGCGGCGCGGGGCGACGTGGAGCTAGTTTACCCCGTTCACCTCAATCCCAACGTGTCGAAACCGGTTAACAGCATTCTTGGACGAGCGCGGCGCGTGCATCTCATTCCGCCCGTTGACTACATGACCTTCGTACATCTTCTTTCGCGGGCCGCGGTCGTGATAACCGACTCGGGAGGTGTGCAAGAAGAGGCTGTTTCGCTCGGCAAGCGCGTGCTTGTTCTGCGGGAGTTGACGGAGCGGCCGGAGGGTGTCGAAGCCGGGCTTGCCCACCTTGTGGGAACGGACCCCAATCTCATCTGTTCGAAATTCAAGGAGGTCATGGAGGTCAGCGACGAAACCACGCCGGAAACTAATCAGTCAGTTTACGGAGACGGCAAAGCCGCTTGCCGCATTGTCGCGGCGCTTGCGAAGTCGCAGGGCTTGCGCAATCACAGCGCTACTGAGCAAATCAGGTCCAGTATGCACGTCCTACACGACCTGGCAGCTTCAAGTTTGGCCCATGCCGAGGAGCAGGCGTTGCAATCGGGTGCTTAGAGCGTGATCAAGCGAAGTGCTCTCGCTGCATGTGCGGGAGGGATTTCGTCCCTATTTTCTCAGTGCTACCGCCGATGTCCTAAAGAAGCGGCGGCCGTGGCGGTCGAGCCGAAATATACTAGACGTGCCATTTAAGACCAATTAAAGAGTGACCTATGGATGACATTGTAGAATATCATCGCACGCGGGCGAGTTCCAGTGCGAAGACGGAGTTTAACGACGCTGCGGTAGTTGGCCTTGGATACATCGGCCTTCCCACCGCCGCGCTCATCGCCAGCCGCGGCATTCATGTTCTCGGCATTGACGTAAATGAGGACGTTGTTCGGAAGATATCTTCCGGCGCGGTTCACATCTACGAACCAGACCTGGATGGCCTTGTTCAGAAAGTAATCTCGACCGGTGCGCTGACGGTTTCGATGCAGCCGGCGCCAAGCGACGCCTTCATAATCGCCGTGCCCACTCCGATCAACGCCGAGAAAGCGCCGGTCCTCGACGCCGTTTTCACGGCGGTACGGGCCATTGCTCCGTTTCTTCAAGCAGGCAACCTGGTTCTTCTCGAATCAACCTCGCCGGTCGGAACGACCGAAGAGATATCGGAGACGCTTGCCAGCATGCGTCCGGATCTCTCATTTCCAACGCGAGCCGGGTCGGCGGCGACCGTTAACGTTGCTTATTGCCCGGAACGCGTCCTACCGGGTCGGATTCTTTCGGAGCTAGTCCAAAACGATCGTTGCATTGGCGGGATTTCGCCGGCTTGCGCGCGTCGGGCACAGCGCTTCTACAAGCTTTTTGTGCGCGGCGCATGCATCGTCAGCACGGCGCGGACCGCCGAGCTTGTCAAGCTGGCGGAAAACGCATTCCGCGACACCAACATCGCGTTTGCAAACGAGTTGTCGATGATCTGCGACAGGCTCGGAGTCAATGTGTGGGATCTTATCGATCTTGCGAATCGGCATCCAAGGGTAAATATCCTGCGGCCTGGTCCGGGGGTGGGCGGCCATTGCATTGCCGTCGATCCGTGGTTCATCGTCAATTCGGCCCCCGACCTCGCGAAGCTTGTCGCCACGGCGCGCAGGACGAACGACGCTATGATTCACTACACGATCGCGGGTGCGTCCGCTCTGATCGAGGAACATCCATACGCGAATGTTGCCTGTCTCGGGCTTGCGTTCAAACCAAATGTGAACGACCTGCGAGAAAGTCCTGCTGTCGAGGTTACCAAGGGCTTGGGCGAGCGGTACGGACCGCGCATTAAGGTGGTGGAGCCGTATATTGATGCACTACCGGACGAGATCGCGGCAACCGGTGCGGAGTTCGTTGGCCTTGGCAATGCTCTCGCCAATTGTGAGGTTGCCATCGTCCTTGTTGACCACGACGAATTTCGCAACGTTCCGTTGGGCGAACGGCGCCATCTGTCTGTTCTCGACACGCGCGGGATTTGGCGCGACTTTCAAGGACTTGGAATAAAGTAGATGCGCCGCTCCATTGGCGTGACGCGGTTGACGGCGAGATGCGCCTCGACCACGCTGCGGGCCCCGCCCAGCGCTGACTTCCGACCATGATTGGCAAGCTGCGGCGCCGTCCTTCCGTGTGTCGAGGGGAGGTAAATATCCGCGGAGCTCGCTTATTTGCGCGCGCGCTTGCGCAAGAGTTCCGATGCGATATGGTGCGGTCTAAAGGAGGCTGGCCTCGCGCAAGCGAACTGGCCCAGGCGGATGATGGACAACGCTGGTTTAGGCGACGACGGGAAATGCGGGCAGATTTTCTAGGCGTTCCAGTCGACCTGATAGACCTTGAGGAAACCGCGCGGAGGGCCGAGCAAGCCATGCGTGTGCGTTGCCGCCTGCAACATGTGGCTCTGAATGTAGCAAAATTTGTTTATATGCAAAAAAATCAAGAGTTGCGCGACGACGTCTTAGCTAGCGATATCATCGGAATCGATGGGATGGGTATCGTCCTCGCGGCGCGTCTGTTTGGGATCGGAGTACCCCAAAGAGTCGCGGGCGTAGATCTAATGGAACGTTTGCTGGAGACATGTGCGGCCAAGGGCTATCATCCATATTTTCTAGGTGCGACGGAAATAGCCTTGTCTGCGGCTATCCGCAACTTGCGAATTCGGTTCCCGAACCTCGAAATCGCAGGGGCGCAGCATGGCTATTACCCACCTGAGTCCGAGGCCGATGTGGTCGCGGCGATTCGTGCTTCCGGAGCCGACTGCCTATTCATCGGTATGCCTACACCGCAAAAGGAACGGTTTTTGGCGGCTCATAGAGAGACGATCAATGTGCCTTTCATCATGGGGGTCGGAGGCGGTATTGATATCATCGCCCGTATCACCAAGCGGGCTCCCGTTTGGATGCAACGGATGGGGCTAGAATGGCTATATCGCACCATGCAGGAGCCACGCAGGATGTGGAAGCGGTACCTCACCACAAACATGGCATTTGCGGTTATTATCGCCAAGGCGGCGTTTCGGCGCTTATGATGCTCCCCAGCAATATGAAATTGGCTGGTTGGCCATGAATAACCACTAGGGAGATTGGGAGTTCGCAACCTAGCGCAGGCGACAGGCAATAAGAACGTCTTGGAAAATGCGCCGTTCGCCTTTCGCGGTGTTGCAGTCAAGGCAGCCGATCTTTTGAACGGCCGCGTGATCCACTTCTTCGACAGCCACGAGGTTATGCTACTCCACATGTTGACCGGCCGCGGTAGCGAGCACGACGGAGGCTTAGAAGTTAGTTTCAATTTCGTGCGATCGCGCGATCTTCTCGCGACAGATTTTGCGGCTCAAGAACCCTTGTATTCTCTTCTTCTCTCCATCTAGCATATACCGAGTGCGAATGAGCCTAGCCACCGCCGCCCCTCCAACCAGCCACGACAACCCGTTTCGGAAGCGGCGCTTCGCTCTCTGCCGAAAGCTGGTTGAGAGCGTGCTCGCTCAAACCGGCGCCTGCCGGGTCCTTGATATCGGCGGCTTGCCTGATTACTGGCGTATCTATGGACCCGACCTGGTGGCCGATGCGCGCGTATCAGTCTCTCTGCTGAATCTCCGCTATCCCGAGGACAAATACAGTTCGGAATTCGACTGGAGATTTCGACGTCTCACGGGCGACGCGCGGAATCTCGACGGTATCGCCGATAAATCATTTGACGTGGCACATTCCAATTCGGTCATCGAGCATGTCGGCCGCTGGCCCGATATGTGTGCCATGGCTGGAGAGGTGCGTCGCGTCGCGCGGCTGCATTATGTCCAGACGCCTTACTGGGGTTTTCCTATCGAGCCGCATAATCGCACGCCGTTTTTCCACTGGCTCCCCGAGCAGTACCGCTACCGGTTGGTTATGAGTCGCGGCCTCGGCTTCTGGCCTCGCGCCACAAGCGTCGGTGAGGCAATGCGTTTGGTGCAGTCGAGTTATTTGCTTGACCGCAGGCAGTTTGCCGCGCTTTTCCCAACTTCATCGATCCATAGCGAGATCGTGTATGGTTTGACGAAATCGCTGGTGGCGGTGGGCGGGGAAGGGTTGGAAGTTGACGCGCGGTCAAATACCCGGCGTCTCAGAATTTGACTAAAGATTTCCATTAACATGCACGTCACCCGGGTTGCTCCCAGCGCAGCGACAGGCGAACCCGGCGTAGCCATCGGCATGAAGATGCAATTGCTGGTGTTTGATCTGACAGACGGCGTCTAGAGATGGAGGGGTTTGGCTTTTTGACCTTGATCAGGCGGCAATCATTTTTTCTTCCAGTTGGAATGGCGTCAAGGAAATTTTGCAGTCGAGGTCTTGCCGCAACACCGGCGCCCTTGATGCGGCCTCGCTTCACTGTATTTTCTGATCCGTAGATAGAGATCATTCTATAGGCAGGCGATCAGAGGCCCGCCGATGAGGACCGGCCGCAAACCGCGCGAGATACAAGCGTGCGATTATTTCGAATTCTTGGACCTACGTTGGCACGTTAGAGAATATCCAGCATGTGCTTCGTGTGAAGCGCCGCGAACAAATCGGGCTACTTTTGATGGTGGTACAGATTTAGCGATGAGCAAGGAATCATCCCATGATAGCGCGACCAACAATAGCGCGCCGCTGCCCTTGGTGTCGGTGGTGATCCCGCACTACAACAGCCTTGCGACATTGAAGAACTGTGTCTCGCTTCTCGATAGACAAACATTCGGCCGCGATCGTTTCGAAATTATCGTCGCGGACAATAACTCGACTTGCGGTATAAACGCGGTTCGGGCGGCGGCGCCAGGGGCAACGGTTATCCATGCCAACGAGCAAGGCGCTGGTCCGGCGCGAAATGCGGGGGTCGCTGCGTCGAAGGGAAGCATCCTAGCGTTCATCGATGCAGACTGTCTGCCCGATTTCGACTGGATCGAGAAAGCGGTTGCGGCAATTCAGGCTTACGATTTTATCGGTGGCCGCGTTGTTGTTACCAGCGAGGACCCGCTCCGTCCGAATCCGATCGAAGCATTCGAAATGGTTTTCGCGTTTGATTGTGAACGTTATATAAGCCGGGTAGGATTCACGGTCACTGCCAATATGGCCGTATGGCACAAAGTTTTCGATGCCGTTGGGCCATTTAGGAACGGTGTAGCTGAAGACATGGATTGGTCCTTTCGAGCCCGCGCCCAAAACTTCCGGCTCGGCTATGCAGCGGACTTGATCGTCGAACATCCCGCGCGGCAAACGTGGTCCGCATTAATCGCGCGATGGAAGCGGATGTTGTTGGAAGAATATTTGCTTTATCGGGAACGCCCTTTTTTCATAGTGAGCTGGTTGCTACGCGCATCTCTTATGCCTTTGTCTGTCCTCCCGCACGCTTGCCATATCTTAACGTCGTCCAAACTGATTAACTCCAAATCGCGGTGGGGTGGCTTGAAGGTGCTCGCTCGCCTGCGCCTTTGGAGAACGTGGGAAATGTTTTCTCTCATGGTCCGTAACTCACGATAGAGACGTCACCGCCTCCTCCGGCGCCGGGCCGCAGAACGCGGCGGTCATCGTCTTCGACCGCCGCCACGACAGCCCCGCGCGGCGCGTCCAATCCATGATCGTCACGAGGGACCGGAAGCCCCGCGGCTTCGGGCGATCGGCGTCGATGGGAAAACATTGGAGATGCCCCGAACTTATTGCATCACGATCATGCGTGATCTGGATCGAGCCGGCGGTTCTGACCGCGGCTTGAAATTGTCCGAGGCCAAACTCATTCTCGAGCAGCTCCAGGCGCGGATTGGCCAGCATCAAGTGGACGCTCGATCCACAATTACCAATCGAGGCAAATTCAGGCTATGCTTGAGAAAGTCAGGATCAACGCTTCCGATTTCGTGCCTGGGATCCTTATAAATGGAAAACTGGAATGTACATGAGTAACAAATTTACCGCATACGGAAGAATCAGCATGGTATCAGTGCGCCGGAAAGTGGCTGGACTGCTGCCGCAACCGGTACGGTTTCAGTTACGGAAGATTCTGTACAGTGGAAATGGCGAAACATGCCCGATGTGCTGTAATTCTGTGCGCACCTATATTTCACACGGCGGCGGCTTTGAAGTGTTAGAGCGTCGCCAAGTTGTCGGCGGGCTGCGCCGGGAACATGATGAGTGCCCTGTCTGCCGCAGTTCTGATCGCATGCGCCTGATGATGCTTTACCTGAAAAATGTGTTGCACGCGGGACAGTGCACCTTGCGCGTCCTTCACATCGCGCCCGAGTTCGGACTCTTTTTGTGGCTGAAGCGTCAGGGCAACATGGATTACGTGGCGACCGATCTGGACCGTTCCCGCTACCGCCACATAGAAAACATGCACGAAGCAAACCTGACCGACCTGCCGTTCGAAGGGGATTCGTTCGATGCCGTCATCTGTTCGCACATCCTTGAACATATTCCAGACGACCGGGCGGCGATGCAAGAAATCCTGCGCGTGCTTAAACCGGAAGCGACCGCGATGCTGATGGTGCCGCTCGCCTGCGACGGGCTTCCGACCGAGGAAGACCCCTCCGTTAAAGACCCGCGCGAACAGGAACGCCGGTTCGGACAGTGGGACCATGTCCGTATCTATGGGCGTGACGACTTCATGAACCGCCTTCGGAAAACCGGATTTCATGTGACGCCATTTAACGGTTACGACGATTTCCCCGAAGAGGCAAAAAGTCTAGGGCTCAACCCACGGGAAACCCTTGTAACCGCCAGCAAGCCGAGATCCTTTTAGGGTCCGGACTCAATTGATTCAGACCCAATAGGCGAAGCTAGCGACGATCAAAAACAAATCGCGCGCCAAGACCCGTGACGACCGCGTCGCTGCCACCTCGTCGATCCGTAAATCGATCCACAAGCGCCCGGGCCGGGTCAAGTCATGCATCCAGGCAAAACACGTTAGCTATGCTACCTGAATAGTCATGTATAATGATAGGCCAAAAGTAGCTTCTCATAAGAATATAAAACTGAATCCAGCGTGAAATCGCTCTGGAAGCGTTCCGCAGCGGCGGCTTGCGCCCGTGTTACCGCTTCGTCGTCGGCATCAACTTGGCTAATGCACCTCAAGCAGGATTCTACGTCGTAGAAATAGAATTGCCCCTCGCCTGCGGTCCAGCGATTGAATTGGTTATCATGAGCGATGATCGCGGTTCCAAAAGAAAGCGACTCGACCAAGGAAGGGTTCGTTCCGCCCACCCGGTGCCCATGACAATAGGCCCGCGCGTGCTTCCTCAAGCTAGACGTGATTTGCGGTTCGTAGATGGCGCCGAGAAATTTCACCTTATCGCTGGCGGCCTGAAGAACAGCGGCCTGATATGGGTGGTTCTTGTCCATTTTGCCGAGAACCACCAGGAAACGTGGCCCTTTGACCGCGGAGAACGCGCGCACGATCTCCAACACGGAATTTTCTGGTTCGATGCGACAGACAATCAGGAAATATCCCCCTGGGGTCAAATTCAGCGCTCTTAAAGGTTCTATCCCGACCTTTACATTTGGCGCGGCTCCGTAAGGGATCATCACGACCTTGCCGTGGCGTATAAAGGCTCCATAATACTCCCTGATGAGTGGATGATCCGCGATAAGAGTTATTCCCAAAGCCGCGGCGAGGCGCGCATTCATCCAGAACCAGAGTTGAACGGGCGGTGACCATTTGGTTCGCCGCCACTCGAACCCGTCCATACTAATCATCACCCGGCGGCCTAACAATCGCGGCAAAACCGCGAAAACGCCCGTGTTGAAACCTAGAACCAGCAACACACCAGGGCGGCGCATCGCGTGCAATATCGACTTCCAATCGAATATAATGGAACCAAGGGATCCCTTTGCGCGCGTCGGCACAACCAACCGGGTGACTCCGCGCCACTCTCGCACATCAATCGCGGACGCCTTGCTCTCATCTGCCTGACAATAGACAGAGACCGCCCACCCCTTCCCCGTAAGGAATAGGGCGATCTGCTCGGCGAAGGTTTCGAACCCCCCATGATCCGCAGGCACTCCCCGGCACCCAAGGATCATCAAGTGCGGTGACATGGCAACCTTCGCAGTCACGGTAACATCATGATTTCGTTACATTTAGCCTGACCTCTGGCGTGACTATTTAACAAGATAATGTAGTGATGTCAATCGTCAATCGGTTAACCAGAAGGCATTTCGTCGCGGCCGCGCCGGTCATTGGCCGCGCGCAGGGCGATTGTGCCCGCACCCCAGCAGGCCCAATCATAGGACCCGATTCTCACGCGCAGGTTGTAGAAGAGGTTAGATTTTCCGGGATGCGCCCGGCGCCTATGTCGAGCAAGGCTTGAAGGGACTGGAGAAAAGCTCTTGCGGCGGAGAGTTTGCGGCGGGCGGCGCGGCCGAGAGCAGAGAGCGCGCGTGCCGGACGGCCGTGCGCTTTTGAGTGGCGTGGTTTATTCTTGCGAACCCAAAGACCTGTCGCCCTTTGGCAAGAGTCTTGGCGCTCTCGGATGCTTTCGCAAATTCGCCTTGCGCGCCAAGCCTGTCCGAAGGCATCGCCCCGCCGGCATGAATCAACTGAGGAGCTCGATGCGCATGCGCAAGAGCGTGTCCCTCGCGGCGCTTCGGCCAACATAGAGATCGAAGGCTCCCGGCTCCAGCCGGGGAGCAAGATCCGGTCCAACGAAGCGAAGATCCTCCGCGGCGAGGCGGAAGCGAACCGTGCCACGCTGGTCTGCAGCGAGCGCAATCTTGTGAAAGCCCTTGAGCTCGAGCAGCGGCCGGGCAACGCTGGCGACCAGATCGTGAATGAAGAGGAGGATCGTCTCCTCGCCGGCAACCGCACCCAGATTGGTGACGTCCACCTCCACATGAAGCCATTCGCCCGCATGCAACTCGGATCGATCGACCCTAAGCCCGCTCAAGCCGAACTGGCCATAGGACAATCCGTGCCCGAAGCCAAACAGCGGCTCAACCGCCACGTCGAGGTATTTGCTCGAATAGCGGATGTCGGCCGCTGCCGGGCGCCCGGTCGGACGTTGCCCGAAGAAAATGGGAATCTGCCCGACATCGACGGGCCAAGACATGCAAAGCCGTCCACTCGGATTGAAGTGGCCGCTCAGCACGTCGCCGATCGCCCGACCGGCTTCGCTGCCCGGGAACCAAAGCGCCAGAAGCGCGTCGGCTCCCCCCACCAGCCAATCCGGCAGGACGAGCGGGCGGCCCGAGAACAAGAGGGCGATCACCGGCTTTTTGAGCGCGATGACGGCGCGCGCGAGCTCGGCTTGAGCCGTGAGCAGGCCCGGGCGGGCGCGGCTCGCGGCTTCCCCGCTCATCGCCGGCGTCTCTCCCAGGCAAAGGACCACAATGTCGCTTTGCCGCGCCAGCTCGAGCGCGCGCGCCTTGCCGCTATCCTCAATCCGGTCGATCCCACAACCGGGGGCGAGGGAGATCGCAGCTTCGGGCAGCGCGCCGCGCAGCCCATCAACAACCGCAATCGCCTTGCCCGCAATTCCGGAAACTGACCCTGGCTCCTGGAATTCGCCGCCGGCGTCGGCGAGCGGTCCGATGACCGAAATCGACCTGCGACCATCGCGAAGCGGCAATATGCCGCCTTTGTTCTTTAACAGCACGATCGAACGGCAAGCGGCCTCGAAGGCAAGTTGCCGGCGCTTGCTGCCGGCGTTGCCGGCGTCGAGCGCGCTCGCCGTTCCGCAGCGCCTAAAGGGATCCTCGAGCAATCCTAGTCTCGCCTTCAACGCGAGCACGCGTCGGACGGCCGCGTCGATGGCTTCGACCGTTGCTTTGCCGCGCTCCAAGGCACGCGGCAGCCCCTCGGCATAGGCGCCGCCACCCATCATATCGATATCGACACCGGCAGCGAGCGCAAGTGCTGCGGCGTCGGCAAGATCCTCGGCAACTCCGTGCGCAACAAGCTCGGCGACCGCCCCGTAATCGCTGATCATGACGCCCGAGAAGCCCCATTTGCCGCGCACGAGATCACGCAATATGGCGGCATTGGCCGTCATCGGCATTCCGTCGAGATCCGTGAAGGCGGGCATGATCGCCGCGACGCCAGCCGCCACGGCCGCACGGAAGGGTGGCAGATAGACCTCGTGCAATTGCCGTTGGGAGATGTCGACCGAAGCATATTCCCGGCCCGCGGTGACGGCTCCGTAGGCGGCAAGATGCTTGGCAGTCGCCGCGATGGCACTTGCGTCGCCAAGATGCGGCGACTGGAAGCCGCGCACCTTCGCTTCCGCGAAACGTGCCGCGACAAAGGTGTCCTCGCCTGGGCCCTCGGCGGTCCGTCCCCAGCGCGGATCGCGCGCGACGTCGAGCATGGGAGCGAAAGTCAGGTCGACGCCATCGGCAGCTGCTTCTTCCGCCGCCGCCCGAGCTGTTCGCCCCCACAGTTGAGGATCGAAGGCACAGGTTTCGCCGAGCGGAATCGGAAACATGGTCTTGTGCCCATGCACCACATCCAAGCCGAAGAAGAGTGGGATCTTGAGCCGAGATTCCTCGACAGCGAGCCGCTGCACCTCGCGCACCCGCGCGGCGCCCCACAGATTGAGGAGGCTCCCGATTCGTCCCTCTCTGATTAATGTCGGAGTTATGAGCGCGGAGGTTGGACCGGTTTGGATAAGCTCGGCGCTGATCATCGTCAGCTGACCGAGCTTCTCTTCGAGCGTCATCTCCGCGATGAGACGCTCGATAAGGGCAAGTTCGCCGGATCGCAGCATACCGGGTCCTTCCTCGAGAATTGCGACCGTGCATCGTTCGCCAGGAAGCTCAACATCAAATTCGTTCTGACGATGCGACTTTTTCGCTAAGCCGGCATCCGCTGTTCCCTGGTGCGCGGCTTGGCGCCGGTCTCGGCTTGGGCGAGGACAAAAGCAACATGAACGCGCCGGCCAACTTGCGGCATGACTCCCCGGCGCTCAACGCGTTCGATTCCGGTCTGGCGCCGCCGCATAAATGTCCATGACCGCGCTAAGCATCCGGAGCGCCTCCTCCTTCGGCCGTTGGAATGAGTTGCGACCAATGATCGAACCAAACCCGCCACCGGCATGGATCGCACGGATCTCATCGAGCAGCTTGTCGTCATCGAAGACCGCGGCACCGCCCGAAAAGATAACGATGCGGTGGCCAGCGAAAGCACAATCAACGACGTGACGGACGCGCTCCGCCGCGGTCGCGATCGGAATGCGCCGCTCGTCATATACCTTGCGAGCCGCGTCTTGCTCGATATGCGCCGTCGGTAGCTTCACCTTGATGACGTGCGCCCCGAGCTGAGCCGCGATCTGGACGGCATAGCCAACGACATCGATCGCTGTTTCGCCGTCCTTGCTCAGTCCCGATCCACGCGGATAGGACCAGATGACGACCGCGAGCCCGTTGCGTTTTGCCTCCTCGGCATAGGCGCGGAGCTGTCCGTACATCGCAAGCTCGTGCGCCGATCCCGGGTAGATCGTAAACCCGACCGCGCAGCAGCCGAGACGAAGCGCGTCCTGCACGCTAGCGGTTAATGCCTGGTTCGGATCTTTCTCGTCCCGCAGCGCGTCATTGTCGTTGGTTTTGAGGATGAGCGGAATTTCCCCCGCGAAATCGCGGGCGCCTGCCTCCAGGAAGCCGAGCGGCGCAGCGTACGCATTGCAACGCGCTTCGATCGCGAGCTCGAAGTGGTAGTGCGGATTGTAAGCCGGCGGATTTGCGGCGAAGGAGCGCGCCGGCCCATGCTCGAAGCCCTGATCGACCGGCAAAATCACTAGTTTGCCGGTTCCCGCCAGCCGGCCGTGGTTCAATAGCCGGGCCAGGTTGGTCAGTGTCCCAGCGCTATCCGCGCCATACCAGCTCAGAATCTCTCTTACCCGCGGTGTCATCGCCGCTCTCCTCGTCGCATTTGCGCAGCAACAATTGTAGGTAATCCCGGGAATGCGGGATAAACGACCATTGTTTGCTCGCTTCCTTTTGACGCTAAAGGGTGGGACGAAGCGTAATCACATCTATCTGTCGCAGTCCAACGACGGCGGGAATGCGCCTTACGTTTTGGATGTAGCATCAGCCGCGCCTATGGCGATAACGCCGGATGAGAGCATTGGTTGAGCTGTCGTGGGCGGGACTTGGCTCGCCGCCAGATCGCAACTCCTCGATGATGCGCGTCGCCAATATCTTGCCGAGTTCCACGCCCCACTGGTCAAAACTGTCGATCGCCCACACCGCGCCTTGGGTAAATACGCTGTGCTCATAAAGAGCCACGAGGCTGCCGAGGCTTTGCGGGGTGAGCGCATCCGCCAAAATGACATTGGTTGGCTGGTTTCCCTCCGTCACCCGGAACGGTATCTGGAAAGTGGAAGCTCCCTCCGCCGCAAGCTCCTCGACCGTCCTGCCGAATGCCAGCCCCTCGGCCTGCGCGAAGAGATTGGCGATAAGGAGATCGTGATGCTCCCGATGCTGGCTGAGCGGCCGACAGAAGCCGATGAGATCGCAGGGAATAAGTTTGGTACCCTGATGGATCAGCTGGTAGAAAGAATGCTGGCCGTCGGTGCCAGGCTCGCCCCAGATAATCGGGCCGGTTTGATAGTCGACGGCCTGGCCTTCGAAATCCACATGTTTGCCGTTGCTCTCCATTTGCAATTGCTGCAAATAGGCTGGAAAGCGTGCGAGGGCTGCCGAATAAGGCATGATTCCGACCGTCTGCGCCTCGAAGAAATTATTATACCAAACGGTAAGCAATCCGAGCAGGATCGGCAGGTTTGTGCCAAGCGGCGCGGTCCGAAAATGCTCATCCATCGCGTGAAAGCCGGCGAGCATGTCGGCGAAGTTTTCGCGGCCGATGGCGAGCATGGTCGATAGCCCGATCGCGGAATCCATCGAATAGCGGCCCCCGACCCAGTCCCAGAAGCCGAACATTTGCGCCGTGTCGATCCCAAACTCCTTGACCTCGCGAGCATTGGTAGAGACCGCGACGAAGTGCTTGGCCACCGCGGCGTCGCTGCCGAGCGCCTGCACGATCCAATTCCGCGCGGTGGCGGCATTGGACATCGTCTCCAGCGTCGTGAACGTCTTGGACGCCACGATGAACAACGTCTCGCGCGGATCGAGGTCGCCGGTCGCCTCGTCGAAAGCGGCGCCGTCCACATTTGCGACGAAGCGAAATATCATCGACCGGTCGGTGCAGGAGCGCAACGCCCGATAGGCCATTTCCGGACCGAGATAAGATCCGCCGATGCCGATATTGACGACGTTCCTGATAGGCTTGCCGGTATGCCCCAGCCACGTCCCATCCCGCAGCCGCCGGGCGAATTCGCCCATGTGGTCGAGGACCGCGTGAACATCGGGCACGACATCAAGGCCATCGATCCGCATGACCGATCCTTTGGGCGCCCGCAGCGCCACATGAAAGGCGGCGCGCCCTTCGGTGATATTGATCTTTTCCCCGCGAAACATCGCGTCGCGCCGCGCCGCGACGCCGCGCTCCTCCGCAAGCCGCAGCAACAGCCGCAGCGTCTCCTCGGTAATGCGGTTCTTTGAGTAGTCGAGATAAAGTCCAGCCCCTTCCGCCACAAACCGCTCGCCACGGCCGGGGTCCTGCGCAAACATCTCGCGCAGATGCAGCGTCTTGAACTTACCGTAGTGGGCCCTCAGGGCCTGCCAGGCTGGCGTCGCTTTCGGTTGCATGTGGGTCATGGTTTTATCCACGTTACGCTAATCGTGAGGATATGCCATCGCCTCCACGGACTTTACGAGTCTATGGAATGGCGCAATGGACACATGATTCGGTCCCCGGAACGGATTATTGAGCAAGACGACGAGCGCCATAATGAGGCCAATCAAAGCTCCAAGCAGCGACACCGTAACCAGATGCATCCATAAGCGTGGCGCGCCGAAAAGATAGGTGAACATCATTAATATCACTGCCCCGGCAATGAGATTCCACCACAAGATCGGCGGCAATTCCGAGGTCGCGGCGTGGAAGCGGCCGCGGCGGGCGTCGTAAAGCTGGTTCAAAGTTTTGATGGCGTCGGCGCGCATAAGGCCGACACTTTGATCATTTGCTTGAAATTGCAGAAGCTCGGAGTGAAACTTGTCCATTAATTGCCAACCCGGGGCCTCGTCTGCACGTCCGGCGGCCAAGGCCGGCCACTCGTCCTGCACGACGATTTCCGCGTAGACAAAGAGAAAGTGCCGCAATCTTGAAGCCGAGGGTTCTGGAAACCCCACAGTGTCGCGATATAGATTACCAACGAGATTGGCTTCCGTTTGCACTTGAGTTTCGATTTGAGCAAAATTTTGCCAGACGGCCACCGCGACGAACGCGAGCAAGACGGCGTAAGTGGTGCCGACCGTCGCGAACATGAAGCCCGACACGTCGTTGTGAACAGCGCGCACATTATGCGGCAAGATCGGGTGGACCAGCAATAGGCCAAGCGCCGACAGTCCCGCGCCGACAAGGAGCGATACGATGACGGCTAGAGTGGTGGGCAAATCGGAAAGCAAGTGAGCTGCAGCCTCAAGCATTGGAAAGACACCTCAGCTGCGTCACGATCCGCTCATTCGATTAACTAGGCCAAAGCCGGCTCTCTGTTCCAGTTGCGTCCAGCACATCTTGCCAAGACTCGTCGAATGATTTTTCCCCTTTGCATCGGAAGCTGGCTCGCCAGCGCTGCGCCTTCGATGCCTGCTCTGGCATATGCCGCCAGTGCGCCGCTGGTGAGATCACGAGTTATGTTATCAAGCCAAAGACTATGGCCAAGATCATGCAGTATTGTTGTTGCTTGCATGGTTTCGTCTCCCAGGCGCGGTCATGAACGCAGCCGAGGTGCAATTGTTTATATCGCTGAGATGGTCCAATTGAACGTCGGCCGCCTGACAGCCGGCGAGAAATTTCGCGTCTCGGGCGTAGTGGCCTTGTTTCACAAAAATGGTGGTGACGCGCTCGCCCCACACTTGCTTGACCGCGTTTAGGATGCGCAGCTTATCATCGACCATGAAATACCGCCTAGCCGCATAAAAGCGCTCGACATCGGCAAGTTCCCGCTCCTTGTGGACATAAATAAGCACGCGGCCGTCGACGGCTGCCCAAAGTCCGGAGCGCTCGACCTTCCGGGGCTGGAACACCGCGTCGCCATCGGAGAGGATTACCGCAAGACCCCATTGCTGTACGTGCTTGATGGCATTAAGCGCGCCTGCATAAAGCCGGTCGGCAAACGGATAATCGACGAGCCAGCTTGACATCCGCAGCACCCTTGGATCGTGCACCTTTTCAAGCCGGAATCGTTCCAGCGCGCCGAGGTAATCAGCATAGCCGAGCTCTTGCCGCAGTTTTTCAAAAATGTCCCAGTAAAGCTTGCAGGCATCCGCCCCATATGCCTCGGCCAGATGGGCCGCGAGATCGGCCTCGACGCGATCATTATCAAGAAGCGTGTTGTCGACATCGAAAAGAAAGACGAGGTCATGCATATTGGTCATGGGCGCAGGACCGCTTGCTCCGGATCGTGCCACGGGCCGTCCGGCCCGATCAGGCGGCTGGCCTCCTCCGGTCCCCAGCTTCCCTTTGCGTAGGTATTCGGCGGCGCCTCCTCGTCCAGGACCGGCTCCACGATGCGCCATTGAGCGTCGACAATGTCCTGCCGGCCGAAAAGATCCCCGATTCCATGCATAGCGTCGCCAAGCAGACGCTGATAGGGCGGGATGAAAGCCGTCGTCTGCTCGGTCAGGATCAGCTCGACGTCCTCGCCACTCATGCCCTCGCCTGGATGTTTGACCCGCACACCCAGCGCGATGGTGACGTCTGGGCTGATCCGCAGCCGCATATGGCCCGACGCGGCGGGAATAATCTCCGCGAAGGTTTCTCGCGGTGGTCTTTTGAAATCCACCATTATCTCCGTGGCCGTCACCGGGAGCGCCTTGCCGGCGCGAATGTAAATCGGCACGCTGGCCCACCGCCAGGAATCGATGAAAAGTTTGGCCGCGACAAATGTCTCGACGGTCGAGCCGGCCTTCACGCCCGGCACCGATTGATAGCCCGCATATTGACCGCGAACGACATGCGCCGCATCGAGCGGTCGCAGAGCCTTCAGCAAACCCGCCTTCTGCTCGCGCACGGCGTCGGATTCCTCACCAGTCGGCGGATCCATGGTCAGGCTAGCGAGCACCTGCAGCATGTGGTTCTGAAATACATCGCGAATGGCGCCTGTCTCATCATAGAATTTGCCTCGATCTTGCACCCCGAAGCTCTCGGCCATGGTGATCTGAATGCTGTTGACGTAGGTGCGGTTCCAGATCGGTTCGAACATCGAATTCGCAAATCGCGTATAAAGTATATTCTGCACCGGTTCCTTGCCGAGGTAGTGATCGATCCGGAAGATGTTTTCTTCTGGAAAGAAGCGGTTGAGAATGCGATCGAGCTGGCGTGCCGACTCTCTATTGTGGCCGAAAGGCTTTTCTACAACGAGGCGTGCGTCCGTTCCGGCGCCTTGTTTTGCGAGCCCTTCCGCCACTATCGCAAACAGGCTCGGAGGAATGGCGAGATAATGCAGCGGTCGCCTTGCTTCGCCTAGTTCCTGGCGCAGCCGCACATAGGTTGATGGATCATTGTAGTCGCCGTCAACATAGCGGAGCAGACTGGTGAGCTTGGCAAAGGCTTTGGCGTCGAGACTGCCCTGGCTGGAGATGCTCTCCTTGGCGCGCGCCTGCAATTGGGAGAGCGACCATCCCGCCTTGGCAACACCGATGATCGGCACATCCAGTCCTTCGTCGCGAGCCAGGCCCTGCAATGCGGGAAAGATCTGCTTTTTGGCAAGGTCGCCCGTGGCACCAAAGAAGACGATCGCATCGGAGGCCGCGTGGCGCATTCAAGTCGTTTCCGTGCTTGCGGGTTTCTCGACGTGGCCGCCGAATTCGTAGCGCATTGCCGACAGCAGCTTGTCCGCATAGTCGGCAAGCCCGCGGGACTCGAAACGCCCAAATAAGGCGGCGCTGATCACGGGGACCGGGACTCCTTCGTCGATCGCTGCCTGCAGCGTCCAGCGTCCCTCGCCGGAATCCGAGACATGTCCTGCGAAGCTCGTCAGCTCCGAATTCTTGCGTAGCGCCGCGGCGGTAAGATCCAGCAACCATGAGCCGATGACGCTGCTGCGCCGCCAGACCTCGGCGATCTCAGCGATGTCGAACGCGAATCGATAGAATTCTGGATTACGCAACGGCGTCGTCTCCGCATCTGCCGCGCGGCTCACACGGCCGGCATTGGCGTTCTTGATAATGTTCAAACCTTCTGAATAGGCGGCCATGATGCCATATTCGATGCCATTATGGACCATTTTGACAAAATGACCGCCGCCATTCGGACCACAATGGAGATAGCCACATTCGGACTGCTTTGGATCGCCAGTTGCGCCTGGGGTGCGGGGCGCGGCGGCCACTCCCGGCGCCAAAGCGCGAAAGATCGGATCGAGATACTGTACTATCTCGGGCTCGCCGCCGATCATTTGGCAGTAGCCACGCTCCAAACCCCATACTCCTCCGCTTACGCCGACGTCGACATAATGAATTCCAGCTTGCTTAAGCCGAGTCGCGCGGCGGATGTCGTCATGGTAGTAGGAGTTCCCCCCATCGGCCACGATGTCGCCCGATTCGAGCAGCGGTGTCAGGGAACCAAGCACGGGATCGACTGCCGCGGCCGGCACCATCAGCCACACGGCCCGGGGCTTTGACAGACTCTGCACGAGCGCCGCCAGACTGGTCAAGCCCACGGCCCCCTGCTTGACCAGTTCCCGCACCGGTTCCGGGTGGCTGTCGTAAACGATGCATTCGTGACCGGCCCTTATGAGCCGCGTCACCATATTTGCACCCATTCGGCCAAGTCCGATCATGCCAAGTTGCATCTGCGTTCTCCTATGCGCGAAACGTATCATCCTGCGCGCTTGTTCCGCCCGCCGCGCCGCGCCGGGAGCTTTTGGCGGCGGCGCCACATGCTCGGCCCCGAGCCCGAAACTCTCGGCGATCTTCATCGGCGCCGACATGCCAAGGCTGCGCATTCCGAGGACTACGCCGCATGGCCCAGCAAATCTCTCCCAACCGATTGGTGAGGTTTCTTCCACCGTGACCCTTGCCGTCACCGCGGGCGGTAGCGCGCCTTGCTGATAGGCCGGTTCCGGACGTCACAAGATCGCAGCGCCCGGAGCGATCGTCCAAATTAATGACCACGTAGGGTCCACCACCATGTAGTTCGCGAGTGACGGCCACGCCGGCCATCGACGCTTCATTCAACATCGGCTGCACGAAAATCTGATCGTCCTCGATCGTTGCCAGGGTACACGCTATAGCACGTTCAACGGCGACCGAGATGGCTGCGGTAGCTTCAGCCCCTGCTTACCGATGCACATCTTCCGCCTTCGAATTGGAGCTTGAATCCTCGCCCTCGGCGGTGCTAGGGACGATTGACGCTTGAGATCCTCAAGGACTTGCGAAGATGCGCTTCAGTTAAGTCTTGATGATCGCGGTGCGACTCGGCAACGGAAAAACGGACCTGGGGGCAGGATCGTGACGCTCAGGCGTTTCAGCCTCGGTGCCAAATTGGGCCACGTTCCGATTTGCGGACAAGCGCTGGCGCTGCAAACCGGATGCCCGGTCCAGGGGCGAAAGCCTGCTGTCGTTGTCAAAACTCCCTATATGAGGTAGCAACGAAACTTTTATGACCCAATTTTAACAAAAGGACAAATTCCCCCGCAGAACCAGATAGGCGAGGTCCGGGCCGCCAAGAGCTTCGCTGCATTCCTCGGGCATTCCGCCGCCAAGGCAAATTCGGAGAACGTCGTCCGGAGTCTCCTAAGAACATGATTCGCGAGGGATTTTTTACGCGAGGTGTCGGTCGCCAGCGACGGCAAAACGGATGCCTGGAAGATCGAGCGGGTGCCCGTTACTTACAACAAATGAAAAATAAATAACAGAGACCGTAATTTTTTAGCCTTAATTCTAGCTTGATGAATATTGCATTTCATGATACATCATAAAACTAAGCAACATAAACATGCCGTTTTTGTTGCCTCCTCCCCCATTTGGGGGGTTTCAAAGACTAAAGCGTTAGACTATGTTCACAGCCGTTTTTTGTCGACGACGTATTTTTGAGGCGATTCGATGTCTGGAAACGATTTCGATGATGTGCCCCAATGTTTTCAAATTCAGGCCACGGAAAAGCCCGGGTTTTTCGCGGTCCGGAGCGGCACCGAAAGATTGACCTACGCCGGCCTCGATGCCCGGACAGACGCGCTTTGCGACCGGCTCACCGCCGCTGGAATTCAACAAGGCGCGCTCGCGGGCATCCTCCTCGACCGCTCGTTGGCCACCGTCACGTCCTTCCTGGCGGTGCTTAAAGCAGGCGGGGCGTTCGTGCCGCTCGACCCACGCAGCCCGCCGCAAGCCATTCTCGATGTTATCCAGCGGCACAAATTGAAATGTGTCGTATCGAACGGTGCAACGCTGCGGCGTTTCCCGCAACTCGCCGCGGCGGTGCCGGTGATCGATGGTGATGCCGGGCCATCGGCGGTGCCCGCCGGCCGGCGGGGCGAGGCCGCGAAAATCGCCGGCTCGGATCCCGCCTGCGTCATGTTCACCTCCGGCTCCACGGGAGAGCCGAAAGGCGTCGTTATCCCGCATCGCGCCATTGTTCGGCTGGTCAAAAATCCCGGCTATATGCGGTTTACCGACGATCAAATTTTTCTGCAGTTGTCGCCTTTAGGCTTCGATGCTTCGATATTCGAGATTTGGGGCGCGCTACTCAACGGTGCCGAGCTGGTGGTTCCAGGAGCGGGCTTGCTCAGCTTCAGCGAGATAGCCGCCGCGATCGAGGAACAAGGCGTGACCACGCTGTTTCTTACGAGCGGTCTCTTCAACCTTATGATCGATCAGTGTCCGGAGCCATTGCGAAAGCTTCGCTATTTAATCGCAGGCGGCGACGTCATGTCGCCCACGCATGCCGCCACGGCGGCACGGCTTCTCGGTCCCGGTCGTTTCATCGTCGCTTATGGACCGACCGAGAACACGACCTTCACCACGACTTTCACGGCGCCGCCGGATTTGCCGGTCGATACGCCAGTGCCTATCGGCCGGCCGATCGCGGGCACGGTTTTGCGTATTCTCGATGACGAAATGCGCCTAGTCCCCGAAGGCTCGGCGGGACAGCTCTATGTTGGCGGGACTGGGCTCGCGCACGGTTATCTTAACGCTCCCGAGCTCACGCAACAAAAATTCATCGAGGACCGTTTCGCGCAAGGTCCGGGGCAACGGCTTTACCGCACCGGCGATCTCGTCCGGCGCGACCAGGCGGGCCTGCTGCATTTTCTCGGCCGCATGGATAACCAGTTCAAGTTGAATGGCTACAGAATTGAGCCCGAACATGTGGAAATCGTGTTACGGCGGCAACTCCCGCTCACGGACATAGCCATTGTCGCCTGCACCCTGGCGGATGGTGCAAAGCATCTTGTCGCCTTCGTCATTCCACGCAAAGACGCCTCCCTCACGGAAGCGGCTTTCCGGGAGGCCGCCACGAGCTATTTGCCGCCGCACATGATCCCGGCGCGCCTGGAGATGGTTGACGAATTTCCGCTAACCCAGACCGGCAAGATCGACCGCCTCGCCCTGAGCCACATGGCCGCTAACGTGCGGGCGAAAAAATCCTCGGACCCCCATTATGCCGCCCCAATCGAGGCCATGCTGATCGATTTGTGGCGCCATCACCTTCAGCTGGAAACCGTCGATGTTAACCAAAACTTTTTCGACCTCGGCGGCACTTCCCTTCAGCTCCTTGGTGTGTATGACGACGTCGAACGGCTTTTCCCGGGACAGATTTCGATCCAGGATTTGTTCGACCTGCCAACAATCCGCCTTTTGCACGGCCGACTGTCCGGAGCGTCAGCGGCCGACGCCACTTCGCAAGCCGCGGCGCATGCGGCACTCCAACGGCGCGCGCGCCAGAACCGCGCCCGTTCGCCGATCGTCCACGCGAACTCGTCCACAGGCAGTTAATGTCCGCCCAAGATGCTCTTCCCTCCGTAGCCGTGATTGGCATGGCCGGCCGCTTCCCTGGCGCGTCGACGCTCGAGGCGTTCTGGGACAATCTCCGCCGCGGCGTGGAATCCATCACCCATTTTCCTCCGGAGGAGCTGGAGGACGCCTACGGCCGTTCGGTGCAAAACCAGCCTGGCTACGTACGCGCAAGATCGATTTTGGACGGAGTCGAGCTGTTCGACGCCGGCTTCTTCAACTTCCTGCCGCGCGAGGCGGAGCTGACCGACCCGCAGCAAAGGGTCTTTCTGGAAATCGCCTGGGAGGCGCTGGAAAGCGCCGGTTATGACCCGGCTGCTTTCCCTGGGGATATCGCGGTTTACGCCGGGAGCAGCTTCGATACCTACCTTCTCTATAACGTGCTGAAGGACCGGCAGCGGCTCGAAAATATGACCGGCAATTATCAAGTCGGCGAGTTTCCGACGCTCGTCGGCAACGGCGCGGATTTCATCGCGACGCGGACCGCTTACAAGCTCGATCTGCGCGGTCCCGCCTTTACCGTGCAATCGGCGTGTTCGACCTCGCTTCTTGCCGTCGCCGAAGCTTGCCAATGCCTGCTCGATTATCGCGCCGATATGGCGCTCGCGGGCGGGGTGTCGATCACCTTCCCGCAGAAGCGCGGCTATCTCTATCAGGAGGGCGGCATGGTTTCGCCGGATGGTCACTGCCGCACCTTCGACGCCGAAGCGGCGGGGACGGTGTTCGGCAGCGGCGCCGGCGTGGTGCTGTTGAAGCGTCTCGACGCCGCCTTGGCCGACGGCGACCAGATCCGCGCGGTCATTCGCGGCAGCGCTGTCAACAACGATGGGGCGACGAAAGTCGGCTTTACGGCGCCGAGCAGCGATGGCCAAGCCAAGGTAATCGCCCTCGCTCACGCCGTGGCGGATATCGCCGCCGACTCCATTTCCTATGTGGAGTGCCACGGCACCGCGACCCCGCTTGGCGATCCGATCGAAATCGCCGGCCTCACCAAGGCGTTTGGGGCGACCACCAATCGCAAGGGATTTTGCGCGATCGGCACGGTCAAGACGAACATTGGCCATCTCGACATTGCCTCCGGAGTCACGGGGCTCATCAAAACCATTCTTGCGCTCGAACATGAAACCCTGCCTGCAACGCTTCATTTCAAGACCCCAAACCCGAAACTCGGCCTTGAGGAGAGCCCGTTCTTCGTCAATGCCGAGTTGCGGCCTTGGCCGCGCGGCGCCAAACCACGTATCGCCGGGGTCAATGCGGCGGGCGTAGGCGGCACCAACGTCCATGTGATCATCGAGGAAGCGCCCGCGATCCCGGCCGCCGCCGCTACCGCCCAAGATGACCAGGCCGCGCATCTCATTGTCCTGTCGGCCCGCGACGACAATGCCTTGGAGGAAGCTCGTGGCCGCCTCGCGGCACATGTCGAAACGCACGCGGAGCAGAGCATTGCCGACATCGCCTCCACCTTGCAAACCGGCAGGCGCGGTTTCGCCAAGCGGTTCGCCGCTGTCGCCAAGGAAAGGCGCGACCTGATAGAGAAACTCGGCGGCCGCGGCAAAGCAGAAACGGCGGCCGCATCCCCGCCAAAGCTTGCATTCCTGTTTCCCGGCCAGGGCGCGCAATATCCTGGCATGGGTCAGGGCCTTTACCGGCGTTATCCGGTTTTCGCGCGCACGCTCGACCAATGCGCTTCGTTTTTGCAACCTTTGCTTGGCCTCGACCTGCGGGAGGTCCTTTTCGGCGACCCGCTGGAAGCAGGACCGCGACTCCAGGCGACCGCGCTCGCCCAGCCGGCCCTGTTCAGCGTCAGCTTCTCAGTCGCGGAGTTATGGCGGAGCCTGGGCTTTGCGCCCGCCGCAATGCTGGGCCACAGCATTGGCGAATTCGTCGCCGCGACGCTCAGTGGCGTGATGCGGCTCGAAGACGCCCTGATGGTAGTCGCCACGCGCGGCGCCAAGATGCAGGAGCTGCCGGAAGGAGCGATGCTCGCCGTCATGCTGGCGGAGCCCGAACTTAAGGACTGCCTGCCCGGCAATCTCTCGATCGCGGCGGTCAACGCCAATGCCGTCTGCGTGGTCGCCGGGCCGCATCCGGCAATCGACGCCTTCGAGGCGACGCTAACCGCCCGCGGCGCCGGCTGCCGCCGATTGCGGACCTCGCATGCATTTCATTCGGCGATGGTCGATCCGGTGATCGAACCGCTAGCAGAATTGTTGGCGCGGATTCCCCTAAGCCCCCCCCGGATCCCTTACGTCTCCTCCATGTCGGGAACGTGGATAACGAGTGATCAAGCGACGGACCCGCTTTATTGGGCGCGGCATTGCCGTGAGACGGTGCGCTACGCTGCGGCACTTGCGTGCCTCGCCGAGCCAGTTTCGCCAATCCTGATCGAGGCCGGCCCGGGGCGGACACTCACGAGCCTCGCCCGCCAAAACGGTGCGGCGCGCGGGGCGCCTCTGATCGCCGCTTCGCTCCCGGACCCCTTCGAGGAACGCGCCGCGGACGCGGTCTTTCTCGATACGCTCGGACGCCTATGGACCGCGGGAGCGGCGCCGGTTTGGCGCGCGTTGCATGATGGCGCACTTCGACGGCGCGTCATCCTGCCTACTTATCCTTTCCAGCGGTCGCGCTATTTTATCGATGCCCCAAGCGCCAGCACCATTGCAACCATGCCTTTTGAAGGGAATCAAATTACCGCCATGACGAACACAGCACAGCAACCGGCTCCCAATGGGGGGATCACGCAACAACCCGAGATGCCCAACCGCCAAGCAGCGATCCGGGCCGAACTCGCGGCGCTCCTTGAAAATCTTTCGGGCATCGACGTCACCGACGCGCCGCGCGGCACAAGTTTCCTCGAACTCGGCTTCGATTCGCTGTTCCTCACGCAGGCGAGCCAAGCCATCAAGACCCGCTTCAATGTCGCCGTCAGCTTCCGCCAGATGATGGGCGAACTTGGAACGGTCGATGCGGTGGCCGAGCATTTGAACCAAACGGCGACGGAATTTGCGGCCGAGCTCGCCATCGCTGCGCCAGGCCCGGCCGAGGCCGTTTCCACTCTGCCTCTTCCAGCCGCAAGCCCCCCATCCGGTTTTGTGGCCGCATCCTTGCCGGGACAGGGCATCGAGCAAGTCATGGCGGCGCAGCTTGCCAGCATGACCGACCTCATCAACCGGCAGCTCGAAACCTTACGGCAGATCGGCGGCGCGGCGCCTTTGGCCGCGGCGGCGGCCCCAGCCGTCCGGCAACGCCCGCAGGCAGCGGCACCGGTTCAAGCAAAGCCAATTACGGAGAAAAAACCTACCGAGGCGCATGGCCCCTTCAAGCCGTTCACGCAAGCGCGCGATGCCGCTCTCGACGCTGGGCAACGCCGCTTTGTCGCCGATCTGATCGAACGCTACGCAAACCGCACGCGCGGTTCCAAGGAGATGACCCAGGCATCGCGCGCGGTGCTCGCCGATCCCCGGGTTGCCTCGGGATTTAATCCGGAATGGAAGGAGATCGTTTACCCGATCGTCACCGTCCGCTCCGAAGGCTCGAAACTTTGGGACGTCGATGGCAACATTTATATCGATCTCTTGAACGGCTTTGGTCAGACTGCCTTCGGCCACGCACCCGATTTCGTTCGTGAAGCGCTTATCGCGCAAATCGACCGGGGCTTTGAATTGGGCCCGCAAACGCCTCTTGCCGGCGAGGTGGCAAAGCTACTTTGCGATCTCACCGGCAACGAGCGGGTGACCTTTTGCAACACCGGATCAGAAGCGGTGATGGCGGCGATGCGGATCGCGCGAACGGTGACCGGGCGCAACCGCGTCGTCTATTTCTCAGGCGACTACCACGGCCAATTCGACGAAGTTTTGGCGCGCGGCGGCGTTCGCGAGGGGGTTGCGCGGGTATTCCCGGTCGCTCCAGGTATTCCCGCCGAATCCATCGCTAACATCACCATCCTGGACTACGGAACCCCCGAGAGCCTCGCCTGGCTCGAACGGCACGTCCATGAATTGGCGGCGGTCCTCGTCGAACCCGTGCAGAGCCGGCGGCCGGACTTGCGTCCCCGCCAATTCCTGCAGGCGTTGCGCGACCTGACCGCCAAGGCTGGGACCGTTTTAATTTTTGACGAAATCGTTACTGGCTTCCGCGTCCATCCGGGCGGCGTCCAGGCCTTGTTCGGCATCCGCGCCGATCTGGTCACCTATGGCAAGGTGGCCGGCGGCGGCATGCCTATCGGCATCTTGGCCGGCAAGGCCGCGTTCATGGACGCTCTCGACGGCGGGTTCTGGCAATATGGCGACGATTCCTATCCGGCCGTCGGAGTGACCTTCTTCGCCGGCACGTTCGTGCGCCACCCGCTGACGCTCGCCGCCACTGCCGCGGTTTTGAAGCATCTAAAAGCAGCCGGGCCAAGCCTGCTGGAAAATTTGTCCGAGCGTACCGGACGTCTCGTGGACGACCTTAACGGCGTCTTCGAGCGCCATGGCGTGCCGGCCGAAATTCATCATTTCGGCTCGATCTTCTTCGTCAAATTCCCCGCCGAACATCATTTCGCGTCGCTCTTCTATTACGTGCTACGCGAACAGGGCATTCATATCCGCGAAGGCTTCCCCTGTTTCCTGACGACCACCCACGACGATGCCGATCTATCGAAAATCGTCGCGGCTTTCGATGCGGCTTCGGCACAGATGATGGCCGCCGGCATTTTCGGGCGGACGCCGGAATCTGCCGCGCGCCAAGGCCAGTTGACCGAAAGCCAAATGGAAATTTGGCTCAGCGCCCAACTCGGCGACGCCGCTTCCTGCGCCTTCAACGAATCGGTCACACTCGATTTGCGCGGCAACCTCGACACCCGCGCCCTTCGCAAAGCGGCACGCGACTTGGTGCAGCGCCACGAGGCGCTTCGCATCCGGTTCGCGCCGGCGGGCGAGGGCTTTACCGTGATGCCCGCGGCACCGCTGGCCTTCACTATCGCCGACGCCGGCAAGGATGAGACTCTCGATAAACGTCTTGCCGATGTTATCGAAAGCGAGGCCGCGACTCCCTTTGATTTGGTCAATGGACCGCTCATTCGCTTCACCTTGGTGCCGGACCATGGCCAAGACCGCCATAAGCTGGTGATGACCGCCCATCACATCGTCTGCGATGGCTGGTCGATGAACATCCTCTTGGAGGAACTTGGGACGCTCTATTCGGCCCGCCTAAGCGGAGCCACCGCCAATCTGCCGCAAGCGCACAGCTTCGTTGACTATGCGGTGCGCCACGGCGCGGTGCAGCCGGAGGCGGAGACCTATTGGCTGCACCAATTCGCGCAAGTGCCGGAGCCTTTGGCCCTACCGCTCGATCATCCGCGCCCGGCGCTTAAGAGTTTCCGCGGCGATACGCTGCGCGGGACGATCGACGCTCCCCTGTTCGACCGCGTAAAGCAAGCGGCCGCGCGCAACGGCTGTACCTTGTTCGCCGTGCTGTTGACCGCCTATCAGGTGGTGCTTGCCCGCTTGAGCGGACAAACCGACGTCGTTGCCGGCATTCCGACCGCCGGCCAGAGCTTGCACGGCGAAGGGCCTCTCGTCGGCCATTGCGTCAACTTCCTGCCGTTGCGAGCCCAGTTCTCCAGCAATGTCACCTTCCTCGAGGCCGCGCGCAAGACTCAGCAGCTTCTTCTCGATGCGGCCGATCATCAAAGCTACACTTTCGGGTCCCTCGTTCGGGCGCTCGACATGCCGCGGGAGATTAACCGGCTTCCTTTGATCGAAGCGCAATTCAATTTGGAGCGGATCGGGCAAAATCTTCCCTTCCAGGATCTCGCCGTCTCGACCGACGCCAATCCCAAGCGGTTTGTGAATTTCGATCTGTTTTTCAATGTCGTCGCGGAGGATCACGGCCTGATCATCGATTGCGATTACAGCACGGACTTGTTCGAGCGGGCAACCATCGCGCGTTGGATCGGCCATTACCGGACGCTGCTCGAAGCGATCGCCGGCGACATGGACGGGGAGGCCGCGCGGCTGCCGATGCTGACCCAGGCGGAGGAGCAGGCGCTGCATGGCGCCCTCGCGGGGCCGGATTGTCCCATCCCGGATCTCGCCATTCACGAATTGATCGATTTGCAGGCGGCGGCTACGCCGGACGCCGTCGCGGTCCGCTTCGAAGACACGACCCTCACCTATCGCGAGCTCATAATGCGCGCGGATCGCGTGGCTTGGCGGTTGCTTGCCGCCGGAGTCGCACACGAAACGCCGGTCGCGATTTATCTCGACCGCTCGGCGGAGCTGGCCGTCGCCATGCTCGCCGTCCTCAAGGCGGGCGGCGCCTATGTTCCGCTCGATCCGATCTATCCGCCCGCGCGCATCCACGCGATCGTTTCCGAGGCCGATGTTAAGATCGCTTTGACTTCGGCAACGCTCGAAGACGGCATCAAAGCGGCGATCCCGATTTGCATCGGCATTGGCGAAGCCGGCGCGGACTCGGCCGAACAACAACTGCCGCCGCTTCCGCGGGTGCGTCCAACCGATCTCGCGTATCGCATCTTCACCTCCGGCTCGACGGGCCGGCCAAAGGGCATCGATATCGAGCATCGCTCGGTCGTGAACCTCTTGACTGCGATGCGGCAATCGCCCGGCATTAGCGCCGCCGATGTCTTCCTCGCGGTGACGACGCCTTGTTTCGATATTGCCGCTCTTGAAATCTTCTTGCCGTTGACGATTGGCGCCGAGCTCGCGATCGCGAGCCGGGCCGATGTCATGGACCCGTTTTCCTTGGCCGCGCTGATCACCCGCACCTCGACAACGATGATGCAGGCCACCCCGGCCCTATGGCGGGTATTGCTGGAAGCGGGACTCAATCCGAAGGGGCTCAAAATCCTGTGCGGCGGCGAGGCGCTCGACCGGAAACTCGCCGAGGATCTTGGATCGGGCGAGCTGTGGAATATGTACGGCCCGACCGAAACGACGATCTGGTCGCTGGCGCAACGGCAAACCGGCGGCGCGATCGATTTCGGCAGGCCGATCGCGAACACGAGGATCTGTATCCTCGACGCGGCGGGAAATACGGCGGCAATCGGGGTTGCCGGAGAGCTTTGCATCGCCGGCGCGGGGCTCGCGCGGGGATATCATAAAAATCAAGCGCTCACCCAGCAAAGCTTCACCGAAAATCCGTCTTCTAGCGGCGCGAGCGGGCGCCTCTATCGCACTGGCGATCGCGCACGCTGTCTGGCGAACGGTCGCTTCGAGCTGCTCGGACGCGCCGATAGCCAAATCAAATTGCGCGGTTTCCGCATCGAGCTTGGCGATGTCGAAGATGCCCTGCGGCGTGTTTCCGGCCGCCCGGAAGCGGCTGCGGTTTTGCGTGGCGGCGACCTCGTCGGCTATATCGCCGCGCCCGAAGGCAGCGTCGAGAGCATGAGCGGGCTACGAACCAAATTGCGCGAAGAATTGCCGGATTACATGGTGCCGTCGCAGGTCTTGCGTCTCGACGCGCTACCCCGCACCCAGAACGGCAAGATCGACCGCAAGGCGCTGCCGCGACCCGATCCCGCGCAGGCGCTACCGGAGCGAGTCATTGTGTTGCCCCAGACACCCCTCGAAGCCAAGCTCGCGACGATTTGGGGCGAAGTTCTGCAAACGGGCGAGATTGGCATTCACGATAATCTCTTCGCGCTCGGGGCGGATTCCATCGACCTATTCCGCATCGCGGCGCGGATGCGGCAGCAGGGCCTCGGCCTCGATGCGGCGCAGCTGATGCGGCATCCGACGATTGCCGAATTGGCGCGGGCCGCGAATGACCGGCCGGAGGACTCTCTGCTCGCGCCGAGCAATGCGGCGCCCTCGCTGCAAAGTTTCAGGCGCCGCGCCGGGGCATCGGGATGACAATGGAAATGACGATGGAGGGGGATCATCAATTGCCAGACCCGGAGACGAAGCCGAGCGACGAACTGTTATTTCCCTTGTCGTCGTCGCAGCAGCGGTGCTGGTTCATCCAAGCGCTGAGCCCTGGAGGTTCGGTTCTCAACATCGCCCTGCGTTGGGAGCTGAAGGGGCGATTCAACGCCGCGACAATCGAGCGAGCCTTTCAGACGATCATCGAGCGGCACGAGATCCTGCGCACGAGGTTCTTCGAAAAGGACGGCGAACCCATGCAGGAAGTCGCCAGCCACCTCGATTTCCATTTGTCGGTTGTCGATCTGACGGCGTTTCCCGAGGAAACACGGCTCGATGAAGCCATGGCGTTGGGCCGCCGCGAGGCGCACGTGCCGTTCGACATTGGACAATTGCCGCTGTTCCGGGTGACCTTGCTGCGCCTGTCCGCCGATCACGGGTTTTTACTGTTGACCACGCATGAGATCGCCTTCGACGGCTGGTGCATCCGCCTCCTCGCCCATGAATTTGGCACGATCGCCGAGGCGCTGGAGGCCAGCCGCGCTTACGATCTGCCCGAGCTGCCGCTGCAATACGGCGACTATTGCCGCTGGCAGAAGGAATATTTCGCCAGTGCCGGCTTCGAGGCGCAGATTGCCTATTGGAAACGCAATTTGGAGGGAGCACCCTATTTCGAGATTGTTTCAGACCATGCGCGCCCGGCCGCGCCGAGCTATCGCGGCGAAATCCTCGCCGCCGGTCTGCCGCCGGCGCTCGGGAACAAGCTGGAAGACGCCGCGCGCAAACACAATTTGACGCCGTTCGCCTTCGGTTGCGCCGTGATCGGGGCGATGCTGCACCGCTACACCGGCGCGACGGATGTGGTTTTCGGAACTCAGATCGGCGGCCGCGACGAGGTCGAAATCGAGAACTTGATCGGCGTTTTCCTCAACAATCTCGTGATAAGGTTCGATGCGTCCGGCGATCCGACCTTCACGGAATTCCTGGCCCGGGCGAACGCAACGGTTCAGGAGGCGCTCATCCACCAACGGATGCCCTTCCACAAGCTAGTCGAGGTTCTCAATCCCCCGCGCGATCTCAGCCGCACGCCGCTCATCTCCATCAATTTCACCGTCCTGCGTGATCTCATGGATCATAAAGACTACGGCGGCTTCTACTTGAATGCCCTCCCGTCGCTGTCCTCCGGCGCGCTCTATGATTTCAATTTTTACATGGTGCATTGGCCGGAAGGCTGGCGGATCGCGATGGAGTACAAGCCCGACCTATTCGAAAGACAAACGGCCGAGCGGCTGCATGGATTCCTTATGGCCGCCTTCGAGTACGCTATTTCCAATCCCGAGGCGAGATTGTCCTCGCTGGTTGCGCCAGTTCGAGACCGGATCGCTCGCCCCAAATCCCGCGACGATTTTGCGCCGATCGACGCATCGCGCCCGCCGCCAAGCGCACTGCCTAGCGGAGCGCCGACCGATGCCGAAACAAGAATGATAGCGATCTGGCAAGATGTCCTTCATGTTCCGGAAATCGGCCCCACGTCGAATTTCTTCGAGCTCGGCGGGCATTCCCTGATGGCCATGCGGCTCATGACCGAGGTCGCGCGCACCCTTGGCGTCAAAATCGATGTCATGACCCTTTTTCAGGCGCCGACCGTGCGAGAGTTTGTGGCCCATGTGGCCAGGATCGAAACGCCGCGGGAGCCTTGGAGCATTGTCCAGGTTCAACCGCGCGGCAACAAAACGCCAATTATCGCCATCAACAATACGATGATCTATTACAATCTCGCGCGACGGATTGGAACGGATCGGCCGTTTCTTTGTGTTCAGCTGTATGATCCCAGCCATCCTCGTTCGTTGCCCCGCCGCAGCCTGGAAGAGATCACAACCGATTACGTGCGCCTCATCCGCGAGGCGCAACCGCGCGGCCCCTATATCTTAATGGGATTGTGTGTCTCGGGAATCATCGCCTATGAAGCGGCGCAGCAATTGCGACAGGTCGGTGAGCCGGTTCCGCTCGTCGTGATGGCCGACGCTTGGTGCCCTGGCTATATCAGGCGGCTTCCCTTCGTCCGGCGTTTTCTGTTCATCTGCTCCTACCGGTTGCACTCCGTTAAGCATAAATGCGGGCTCGTTCTAAGCGGCAAGCAGCCTGTGGCGGAGTTTTTTATGTCGTTCGGGCTGGTGCGCCAGAGCAGGATTATGGACTTGGCCGCCGCGCTCCACCTCGTCAGCCGGGCAAACCTCGGAAAGGATGACTGGGCCAACCGGTGGTTCCTGAACTATCTCGAGGAAGCGCGACAGCACTACCGGGCATCCGCATCGGTTGGCAACGTCATTGTGTTGCAAAGCGACGAAGTCGTGACCCGTTTTGTCGACCCGAAGATGAAATGGTCCGATCTCATCAAGGGCAAGCTCCTCGTTCAACGGGTGCCTGGCTGGCACGTCGATATGTTCCAGGATGAGGGGGCGGACCGGACCGCCGAATATCTGCGGCCTCTGCTCGACCAAGTCGATGCGGAGCGCGACCGAATGGTCTCGAGCGAAGTGTCATGGGCGTAGCGACTATCCGCGCGCAGGCCACCCCCATCGGCTTTTTTTTAGAAAGGTGAAACAATGCGCTTGCGCAGCAGCGCCAAGCTAAGCCAAACGGCGAAAAAGGTGACGGGCCTTTTATGGATCCGCGTTTTTGTCCGGCGCGATGATTGATCACGAAGCAATCAAGAAAGGATGACCACGACCCGAGGGACGGTGCCACCGCCCCGCGAAGTAATCGCGAGGATATCGGATATGAATTTCGATCACTGGCGTGACCGATATGGTTGGGTAATCGGCGCGCTGATCATCCTGACGACCATCGTTATAATCATTGCACAGTACCGTTCGATGCGGCCAGCGCGCACATTCACTTTCGTCGCGTTAGCGGCTGGATTTGGGATCGGCGGTCTGCTCTTCGTCCCATCGGTGCCGCGTATCTTAACGGCCTTGCGCCATTTCGTGATCGCCCGCGAACCAACGGCAACTTCCGGCCCATTTCAGGTCACGTCCGTCGACGCCGCTCTCCTGGCTACAGCGGCCAATGACCCAACGATCGTTGTGCAAATCTGGTATCCCGCGGCGGCGAGCCTCCCTGCAACAGACTTGCTGTCCGAAACCGCAGCGCCGGTTGCCTGCGCAAAAGTTATGGATGATCGTCGCCTAGCTGATCCTCGGTCGCAATTTCCCGTTCTCCTCTACGCGCCATGGAATGGCGGCGTCAAAGACGACAATGCCTCGACTGCCGCCGAGCTTGCGAGCCATGGATATGTTGTGATGGCAATTGACGATATAGATCGCGATCCGCGCTCGCCGACCGCTACGGACGACTGGCAACCCTTGACTTTCGACTTTTCATCCGCCGCAGCATTCAAAACCACTTTGCTGAGCGGCGATCGCAAAGTCCGCCGCCAAGCCGAAAAGGCATTAATGGCGCTCGACCGGCTCAAAGCCTGCGCCAGCGCGGACTGGCGCGCACGGATCCAGTTCGAGCGGATCGGGTTCTTTGGCTTCTCCCTTGGGGGGTCTACGGCGGCGGAGGCCGGCACCTTTGATCCGCGCGTCGTTGCCGTGGCAAATCTCGACGGCTGGCTGTTCGGCCGCGCCGCATTTGGGGCTCTCGATAAGCCTTACTTGGTTATCCTCGCCGAGGACGCGGTCTTTCCGGCGTGGCGGCAACTCCACTCCCCTAACCCTAAAACGCGGTTTGAGGCAGTGCTGACCGCGCGCGATCTTCGCGAGGAAATACGGCTCGCAAATCGGCCCGGCGGCTTTGGGTACTATGTTCTCCAATCATTCCACGAAAATCTTTCCGACGAGATCTTCAAGCGCCGGTTTTCGAAGGCGTGGTTGCTCACGAACCCCTATCGAGTCAAGTCGATACGCGATTCCTATCTCCTCGCATTCTTTGACACTTACGTCCGCGATATGCCCTCCCCTCTGCTCGCTCAGTCGCCCTCGCCCTATCGCGAGGTCGAAGTATTGAAGGCAAACGAAAATTGGCTCAAGGAAGCCGCCAAGAGCACAATTCAATCCTCCGCCGGATCGGACTGATCTCCTGCGCCGCCTGTTTATCCATAATGTAAACAGCGGCCGCGTCGTTCGATTGCCCGCAGTTTTTTCGTGCAGGGAGCCGCCACGGTTGCTATAGAGCCGGACGCGCTGGACGCCGCCCGAAAAATGCCTGGCGCGTGGCGGGCGTGGCGGAACTGGTAGACGCGCCGGATTTAGGTTCCGGTGGTGCAAATCGTGGGGGTTCGAGTCCCTCCGCCCGCACCAAACCTTGACCTGTGCGTCGCGCCGCCCGGTTTAACAATGACGGCCTGCCGGAAGCGGAAAAGCGGAGTGGAAGCGGCGTTGTCGAAAAAGGTTTGTTGCAAATGCAAGTTACCCAAATCCATTCACAAGGCCTCAAGCGGGAATTCAAGGTGGTGCTAGAGGGCGCCGATCTCGCGGAGCGAGTCGAAGGTCAACTCGCCGAGGTCAAGGCCAAGGCGCGCATCCCCGGCTTCCGTCCGGGCAAGGTCCCTGTTGCGCATCTGAAGCGTCTCTATGGACGCTCGATCCTGGCCGAAGTTGTCCAGGCCGCCGTCGACGAGGCCAATCGCATGATTGTCGAGGACAATCAGCTGCGGCCCGCGATGGTTCCCAAGATCGATTTTGCCGGGGACGGCCAAGAAATTGAGAAGGTTTTCGAAGCGCACGCCGATCTCGCCTTTACCGTCGCGCTCGAAGTGTTGCCGAAGATTGAGGCCGGCGGCTTCGAGGATATCGAAATCGAACGGCTTCTCGCTGACGTGTCCGGCGCCGAGGTCGACCAGGTCTTGGCCAGGCTCGCCGAGCAGAATCGCGGTTACACGGCAAAGGATGGCGAGGCTGTCGCTGAAAACGGCGACAAGGCCACGCTGGATTTTACTGGCAAGATTGACGGCGAGCCGTTCGAGGGTGGTTCTGGAGAAAATGTTGACATCGTCCTCGGTTCGGGCAATTTCCTGCCGGGCTTCGAAGCGCAAATCGAAGGCATGAAGACCGGGGAAAGCCGGACAATTTTGGTGCCGTTCCCGGCTGATTACAGCGCCGCCAGGCTCGCCGGCAAGGCGGCCACCTTCGATGTGACGCTCAAGGCTGCTGCGGCCCCGGCCGAGGTCGAAATCGGCGATGGATTCGCGAAAGGCCTTGGCTTCGAGGATCTAGCCAAGCTCAAAGCCACGATCCGCGCCAATATCGAACGTGAGCATCGCGCCGCCTCGCGGGGAAAATGGAAGCGCGATCTGCTCGACGCGCTCGACAAGAAATACGTTTTCGACGTGCCTGAAGGGCTAGTGACGCAGGAATTCGATGCGGTGTGGCGCAAGGTCGAGGCCGAGCAAAAGCGGAGCGGGCGCAGCTACGAGGACGACAACACCACCGAGGCGGCAGCGCGCGCAGACTATCTCAAGATTGCCGAGCGGAGGGTGCGGCTCGGCCTCCTTTTGGCGGAAATCGGGGCAGGGGCGGACATCAAGGTCTCGGACGAGGAGGTCAGCCAGGCTCTGGCTCAGCGGGCGCGCGCGTTCCCCGGCCAAGAAAAGATCGTGTGGGACCATTATCGCAAAAATCCCCGCGCCTTGGCAGAGATCAGGGCCCCGCTATTCGAGGAAAAAGTGGTCGATCACATAATTTCAAAGGTCAAGCTGACCGACAGGAAAGTTTCGCGGGATGAACTTTTGAAGGGGATCGACGAAGACGCAACCGACTCCGGTGGCGAGACCGTGCCCGAGAGCTTGCCCAAATGATGCGGCGCGCTTAGCTCAAGCCAAAGGATTGTTCGCCCCGGCTCGCCAATATGGTAGCATTATTAGTTCAGTGAGGGCATAACCTTCGCGCCGTATCGACAAGTTCGTTTTCATCAGGGAAGACTCCACCATGCGCGATCGCAGTCCGATTGAGATCCACGATAACTATCTCATTCCTCAGGTCATCGAGAATACGAGCCGCGGCGAGCGCGGTTTTGATATCTATTCCCGGCTGCTGCGCGAGCGGATCATTTTTCTGACCGGCCCGGTCGATGACCACGTGGCCTCGGTGATCATCGCCGAATTGCTGTTCCTCGAGGCGGAAAACCCGAAGAAGGAAATCTCGATGTACATCAATACGCCGGGCGGCGTGGTGACGGCGGGCCTCGCGATCTACGATACGATGCAGTTCATAAAGCCCAAGGTCTCGACCCTCTGCGTCGGGCAGGCCGCTTCCATGGGTTCGCTTCTCCTCTGCGCCGGAGAAGCAAAAGCGCGTTACGCTTTGCGGAACGCGCGAATCATGGTCCATCAGCCGTCCGGCGGCTTCCAGGGCCAGGCTTCCGATATTGTTCGTCACGCCGAAGATATCATGAAAGTTAAGAAGCGGTTGAACGAGATTTACGTCCGGCATACCGGCCGGGATTACGACATGATCGAAAAAACCTTGGACCGCGATTACTTTATGTCCGCCGACGAGGCGAAAGAATTTGGTATCGTGGATCATGTTATTGATAGGCGGCCCGACGACATGCCGCTAGCCGAAAGTAAATCGAACGCATCGTTGCCCGTCTGTTAATAGTTGTGGCAGCCTACCAATAAGTGCAACGGGCCGGTTCGTCCACAGGGCGCCGTGCGTGGGCATCGGCGTCGCGGCGCCGCCCTGACTGAGGAATATCGATTGTCTTGGTGTAAAGATTGCGTATATTAAGACTTCCGCGGAAATAACGGGCGTCAGCCGCTCAATGTGCGATTGTCGCGCAAAATCGAAATAAATTGCATTTAGGTTAATGGAAAACATTGCGCAGACTATGATTCGGATAGCGTGCCACGCGCAAGGGCGCTTTTTCAAACCTTCGGCGATGCCGGGAACGGCCAGGGCCATCTTGCGGATCGAGCACGTTTTGAAGAAGAATGGAAACTGAGTTAAAGTGGCGACCGCTAAGGGAAGTCTGGGCAAGAATTAAACTGGGCTGGCTCGTGTGCCGATCCGCCAGCCGGTGGCGGGGCGTCCGCCGCCCTTCACACAACGTGACCGGAGTTCGCACATGACTTCGGGTGGTAGGGAGACGTTCGATGACCAAGGTCGGCGGCAGCGACTCGAAAAACACGCTCTATTGCTCGTTTTGCGGCAAGAGCCAGCACGAGGTGCGCAAGCTCATCGCCGGTCCGACGGTTTTCATCTGCGATGAATGCGTCGAACTTTGCATGGATATCATCCGCGAGGAGAACAAATCCGCGCTTGTAAAAAGCCGCGACGGCGTCCCTACTCCCAAGGAAATCTGCAAGGTTCTGGACGATTACGTCATCGGGCAGCCGCAAGCCAAGCGGGTGTTGTCGGTTGCTGTCCACAATCATTACAAGCGCCTCAATCACGCGGCCAAGCACAATGATGTGGAGCTCGCGAAATCGAACATCTTGTTGATCGGCCCGACCGGCTCCGGCAAGACTTTGCTTGCGCAGACCTTGGCGCGAATTCTCGACGTGCCCTTCACGATGGCCGACGCGACGACGCTGACCGAGGCTGGCTATGTCGGCGAGGATGTCGAAAACATCATTTTGAAGCTTCTTCAAGCTTCCGATTATAATGTCGAGAGGGCGCAACGCGGGATCGTCTATATCGACGAGATCGACAAAATTTCGCGCAAATCCGACAATCCATCGATCACCCGCGATGTGTCGGGCGAAGGTGTCCAGCAAGCGCTCCTGAAAATCATGGAAGGGACGGTCGCGTCGGTACCGCCGCAGGGTGGACGCAAGCACCCTCAGCAAGAATTTCTGCAGGTTGACACGACGAATATTTTGTTCGTTTGCGGCGGCGCCTTCGGAGGCCTCGAAAAGATCATCTCGACGCGCGGCAAGAGCACGTCGATCGGATTTGGCGCGACGGTCCAGTCGCCGGACGATCGCAGGACCGGCGAGATTTTCCGCAAAGTCGAACCGGAGGATTTGCTGAAATTCGGACTGATCCCGGAATTCGTCGGCAGGTTGCCAGTCATCGCAACGCTCGACGATCTCGATGAAGACTCGCTGAAGAGAATCCTGACCGAGCCGAAGAATGCGCTCGTCAAGCAGTATCAGCGCTTGTTCGAAATGGAAAATACCAAACTCACCTTCCAGGACGAGGCCCTGAAGGTCGTCGCCAAAAAAGCTATCGAGAGGCGCACCGGCGCGCGTGGATTGCGCTCCATCATGGAAGGCATCCTGCTCGATACAATGTTCGATCTTCCCGGCCTCGACAGCGTCGAGCAGGTGGTCATCGGCCCCGATGTCGTCGAGGGAGAATCCCGTCCCCTCTATATTTACGCCGAACGCAGTGAAAAGACCGGCGCAAGCGCTTGAGCTCGCGCCGCCATGATGCCCAGCTTCGAGAGGCCGTCGCGGCGGCCGAGGCCTTCTTGAAACTGAACCGCCGCGCCGCCATCTCTTCGATATCGATTAAAACTTCTCCGGATAGGATGCTGTGATGACCCAAAAGCGCGAGCCCGCTCGCCCCGGCACGATAGACACCTATCCGGTTCTGCCGCTGCGCGACATTGTGGTTTTTCCACATATGATCGTGCCGCTTTTCGTCGGCCGCGAGAAATCCATTCGCGCTCTCGAGGAGGTTATGAGGACCGACAAGCTCATCCTTCTTGCGACGCAAATGACGGCCGCCGACGACGACCCGGCGACGGAAGCAATCTTTTCGACCGGCACGCTCGCGTCGGTCCTTCAGCTCTTGAAGCTGCCCGACGGCACGGTCAAGGTTCTGGTCGAGGGGCAAGTTCGCGCCAAGGTGCAGGGCTATTTGCGCACCGAGGATTTCTATGAAGCCCGGGCCGAGGCGATCGCCGACGAGCCCTTCGACAAGGTCGAGGTGGAAGCGCTCGCCCGGTCGCTCGTCGCCGAATTCGAAGGCTACGTCAAGCTCAACAAGAAGATCTCGCCGGAGGTCGTGGCCGCGGTTGCCCAAATCGACGATTATTCCAAGCTTGCCGACACGGTCGCCTCGCATCTCGCGGTCAAGATAACCGATAAACAGGCCGTGCTCGATACCGGCTCGATCGCCAAGAGACTCGAAAAGTG